>JASJGL010000047.1:0-51032 GCA_033791545.1 Pseudodonghicola sp.
CGGCGATCTGCGCTGGTTCCCGAAGAAACGGAAACTGGAACTTACCCTTCCCGAGGAGTCGCGCCCGCTTTTTGGCGAGGTGGTCGAGGCGCGGCTGATGTCGCTGGCGCAATCGCTGGAGGCAGAGGTCGAGGTCAAGACCCGCGGCTGATCCGGCCGATCTGGCGCTCAGATGTCGGTCGGACCGCTTAAAGGCGCCTCGTCGCCATTCGCGTCCGGTGTCTGTTCGGGATCGGGGGCAAGATCTGGGTCGGGGCGGCGGCGAATCAGGATATCGCCATTTGGCTGCATCTCGGGCGGATAATACAGCGTCCAGTCCTTCACCTCGTCCATCATCTCGGCCAATGCCGGGCCCATTTCCTGCAGAAAACTGCTCATCGCCGGGCCCATCCGGTCGGCGAACCCGCGTAGATCTTCCATCGCCGGGGCCATCTCGTCGCGCAGCCCCTCCATGAACAGCTGCAAGCCCTGCTCCATCATCGAGGGTTTATCTTCTGCCTCCTGCGCCAGAACAGGCGCGGCAGGACAGGCAAGGGCGAGCGTCAGGGCTAGGGCGATATGGCGTGTCATACCCCCAATATAGGGGCAGAAGGGCGCGCGCGTAAGGGTCAGATGTCGATATCCAATGTGACCGGGAAATGGTCTGATGCGGTCAGCAGCGCATTGCGCAACTCCTCAAAAGACCAGCAGGTTTCATCCTCGAACGGATGCCAGATGCGCCAGGACGGGCGCCGCGTCATAAGATCCGGCGACACCAGAATGTAATCCAGCAAGGCCTGCAAATACCGGCCCTGTGATTCGATATGGAATCGTGCGCTGGTCGGAGCCGCCCGTGCATGGGTCTGAAACGCCATTCTTGCGTGCGGGTCGTACATGTCCTCGCCCAGCAGCACTTCGACCGAGGAGCGCCCGAACAGCTCTTCGAATTCATCGAGTCCGGGACCATCGTTCAGATCCCCCATCAGGATGACCGACTCGCCGGCCGCGAGATGGGCGGTGATCCGCGCCCGCAGCCAGATCGCCTGCGTCAGCTGTTTGCGACGCGCCTCGATCGACGCCCGCATCATCTGGTCACGACTGCCCCAGCCATGCGGGGCCTTGGATTTTAGATGTGCCCCGATCAGACGCAGCCGGGTGCCAGCAGAGGTCACCGCGGCCAGTTCCAGCGGCGGTTTGGAGAACACCACCAGATCCTCGTCGCCGTCATTGTTCAGATCAATACGGAACACGCCGTCAAATCGAGGGGCCTCCACGCTGCCTTTCTTGCCGGTCTCCTCTCCCTTCGGGTCGTGGTGAACGGTGATGGTATCGGGATCGTACAGCAGCGCGATTTCCTGTTTGGTGTCATTGGCAAAGCCGATCACCGCCCGACGCTGGCGCAGGTCAAAGGCGCGCGCAAAACGCTCCAACGCCGTCACCGTGCTTTGTCGCCGCCCGGTGTTGGGGGCCTCGATGATCATCACCGCATCGGCGTCCAGCGCCGTGAACACCTTGCCCAGAGCCTCGATCTGCTGCGCGCGGGTCACATCCTTGCGCCCCGACCAAGCGTCGTCGAGCAGCAATTGATCGTCATCGTCAAACAGGTTGGCGAACCATTCGACATTATAGCTCGCCAGTCGCATCAGTGCTTGTCGCCGCTGATCTCGGCCCAGGCGCGATTGATGTCCACCATGCGCCGCTCAGCCAGGCGGATCGCTTCGGGCGGGACGCCGCGGGCGATCATCCGGTCGGGGTGGCATTCGCGCACCAACCTGCGCCAGGCTTGGCGCACCTCGGCCGCAGGGGTGCCCGGCGCGACCCCCAAAACCGCATAGGGGTCGGGGTCAGCACCCGAGACAAAACGGGCCTTGAGCGCCGAGAACTCAGCCGGGCTGAGGCCAAAGATCCCGGCCACGTCTTGAAGAAAGTCGTTTTCGTTTGGGTGAAAGAAGCCGTCGGCCATGGCGATATGAAACAGCCCCTCCATCAGATAGCACAGCGTCTGACGGTCATCCTCGAACATGCGATTGATCCGCTGGGCATATTCGCGATAGCCCGCGACATCGGTGCGCGCCATGTTGAACACGCGCGCCGCCCCGGCCTCGTCGGTCTGGGCGATCTGGAACACCTCGCGGAACGCCATCACCTCATCGCGGGTCACCTGACCATCGGCCTTGGCCATCTTGGCCCCCAGCGCGATCACCGCAATGGCAAACCCGACGCTGCGCTGCGGCGGAGTGCGCAGCCGATCGAACACCTCTGTCAGGCTTTCGCCCTGGCGCAGCGCGGTCAGCGCATCGGCTATGCGGTTCCAGATCGACATGTTTCAACTTACCCCGCCGTTACGGCGGTGTCAGGTTCGGATTCCGGGCGCGGTCTGACGGATTTTCTGCGCTAGCACAAGCCCCGGGGCATCGACGCAGGCGATCGGGCAGATGCGGTGCCAGAAGATCGCGCGACGCCACGGCCTCAGGATCAAAAACCGTACAAAATCGCGGTCAAAACATCCAATACAGCAACGCCCAGATCCCGGCCAGAACCGTAGGGTAAAAGGTGCCGGCAAAGCCCAGCGCGCGCAGCGGCGGCGACAGGTGGTAGCCGATCCAGAACAGCACCCGCATCAGCGCAAAAGACAGCCCCAGCGCAATCGCCACCGCGCCCCCCAGCGTCAGCGCCGCAAAGGGCCAGATCGCCAGTGCCAGCAGCAGTTGTTCCAGCGTGTTGTGCAGCACCCGCTGATCAATCTCGGCCCGTGAGCCCGGCGCGGCAGCGGCCCCGTCGATCAGCGCATCGTCGAAAAAGCGCCGCGCCGCCAACCGCGCGATCATCGCGGCCAGCACCAGCCCCGGCGCCAGAAAGGCCCCGGGCAGTGCCAGCGGCGCCGGCAGATACGGCAGCGCCAAAAGCATCGGCGCAAACACCACCGCCAGCGCCCAGAGGACGCCAGCGGTCATGCCGATCAGAATGGTGCGGCGCTTGGCCGTCACCCCCGCGCCTCGCGGATCAGCTTGAGGACATCCTGCGCCGCATGCGGAATGTTGGTGCCCGGCCCAAAGATCGCCTTGACCCCGTTGTCATACAGGAACTGGTAATCCTGCTGCGGGATCACCCCGCCACAGATCACGATGATCTCGCCCGCGCCCAGATCCTTGAGCGCCTGCACCAGTTGCGGCGCCAGCGTCTTGTGGCCCGCAGCCTGAGACGAGATGCCGATCACGTGCACGTCGTTGTCCACCGCATCCTGCGCCGCCTCGTCCGGGGTCTGGAACAGCGGGCCCACATCGACGTCGAAACCGATATCGGCGAAGGCGGTGGCAATCACCTTGGCGCCGCGATCGTGACCGTCCTGCCCCATCTTGACCACCAGCATCCGTGGGCGGCGTCCCTCTTCCTCGGCGAAATCCTCGACCGATTTCTGGATCGCGGCGAAATCCGCGTCGCCCTCATAGGCGGCGCCATAGACCCCGGCCAGCGTCTTGACCTCGGCGCGGTGACGCCCGAACACCTTTTCCATTGCCATGCTGATTTCTCCAACAGATGCGCGTGCGCGCGCGGCCTCGACCGCCGCTTCAAGCAGGTTTCCGCCCTCTTTCGCACGCCGGGCCAGTTCCTCCAGCGCGGCATCACAGGCAGCCTGATCGCGGGTGGCGCGGATCTGCTCCAACCGGGCGATCTGGCTTTCGCGCACCGCGACGTTGTCGACGTCGAGGATGTCGATCGGGTCTTCCTTGTCCTTGCGGTACTTGTTGACGCCGACGATCACCTCTTCACCCCGGTCGATCAACGCCTGACGGCGCGCGGCGGTCTCTTCGATCCGCAGCTTGGGCATGCCGCTGGCCACGGCCTTGGTCATGCCGCCCATCTCTTCGACTTCCTGGATCAGCGCCCAGGCTTGATCGGCCAGTTGCGAGGTCAGGCTTTCGACATAGTAGGAGCCCGCCAGCGGATCGACCACATTGGTGATCCCGGTTTCTTCCTGAAGCACCAACTGGGTGTTGCGCGCGATCCGGGCCGAGAATTCGGTCGGCAGCGCGATCGCCTCGTCCAGCGCATTGGTGTGCAGTGACTGGGTGCCGCCCAGAACCGCGCTCATCGCCTCGTATGCGGTGCGGATCACGTTGTTGTACGGGTCTTGTTCCTGCAGGGACACGCCCGAGGTCTGGCAGTGGGTCCGCAGCATCTTGGAACGGTCGCTCTTGGCGCCAAACTCGGTCATGATGCGGTGCCAGAGCAGACGCGCGGCGCGCAGCTTGGCCGCCTCCATGAAGAAGTTCATGCCAATCGCAAAGAAGAACGACAGCCGACCGGCGAATTTGTCCACATCCATGCCGGCATTCATCGCGGCGCGCACGTATTCACGCCCGTCGGCCAGGGTATAGGCCAGCTCCTGCACCAGGTTCGCGCCGGCCTCTTGCATGTGATAGCCCGAGATCGAGATCGAGTTGAACTTGGGCATCTCGTTCGAGGTGTATTCGATGATGTCCGCAATGATCTTCATCGAGGGTTCGGGCGGATAGATATAGGTGTTGCGGACCATGAACTCTTTCAGAATGTCGTTCTGAATGGTGCCCGCAAGCAGCGATTTGTCGTGGCCCTGTTCCTCTCCGGTGACGATGAAGCTTGCCAGAATCGGGATCACTGCGCCATTCATGGTCATCGAGACCGACACCTTGTCCAGCGGAATGCCGTCGAACAGGATCTTCATGTCCTCGACGCTGTCGATCGCCACGCCGGCCTTGCCGACATCGCCCATCACGCGGGGGTGGTCACTGTCATAGCCGCGGTGGGTGGCGAGATCGAACGCGACCGAGACCCCCTGCTGACCGGCGGCCAGGTTGCGACGATAAAAGGCGTTGGATTCCTCGGCGGTGGAGAACCCGGCATATTGCCGGATGGTCCAGGGCCGGCCCGCATACATGGTGGCCTTCACCCCGCGGGTGAAAGGGGCGGAACCCGGCAACGTGCCCATATGGGGCAGATCGCAGGTATCTTCTTCGGTATAGAGCGGCTTGACCTTGATCCCTTCGAGGGTGGTCCAGTCCAGATCCTCCAACGGGCGACCGCGCAGCTCTTTCTCAGCCAGCGCCTGCCAGTCTTCTATCTTCTTGCTCATCGCGTATTCCTCTTATCAGGTCCGGTTGCGGTGGGGTCTGGCCCACCGGTATCTTGTCAGGGTCATCCGCCAGCCGGGCGCGCCCACCGCCCCCGCCAGCCAGCCACATCATATCGTCGGCATAGCTTTCTCGCAGGGTCGCCCCCTGTGCGGGCGAAAACGGCTGCCAGCGCCCGGTGCCCGCCGGCAGCGCGGCGCCCTGCCGCCCCAGCCAGGCCCGCAACTCCGGCAGACGCGGCGTGGCGTTCAGCCAGTCGCGGGCATATTGCACCGGCACCGGGCCGGGGGTGATGGCGGCAAGCTGGGCCTCGGGTCGGCCGCCGAACGTCTCGAACGGCAGCACCTGCAGCGGCACATCGGGCAGCGCGCAGGCGACCTCTTCGATCACCTCGCGCCAGCTTCGGCCCGCTTCGGTCAGCCGGGTCAGCATCGCCGCGCCGGGCATGCCGTGACCGCGCACGATCCCCCAAGCCAGCGCCGCCGCCCAATAGCTGGCGGGCGCACGCAGAGTCACCACCACCTTGGTCGGATAGCCCTCGAACGCCTGCGCCAGCCGCGCCAACCGCTCGCCCAGACCACAATACAGCCTGCCGAGCCGGAGATTGGCCCGGAGCGAACCCATCATACCCGGGTCGCTGACGATCAACCGCTGCACTCCCGCCTCGGCGCTGCGCGCCAGATTCAGCCGGATGCGGCCCAGCGCACGGCGCGCCGCCTCTGGCCGGGGGGATGACAGCCCATCTTCGGGCAACAGCCCCGCAAACAGCCCGTGCCTGGTTCGGCGCGGCCCCCAGACTTCGCAGCCCATGGCCTCGAGCCGCGTCCGGTTGCGGTGCAGATAGTCGTGAAACGTGGTCGTGGCACACAGATGCGCGCCGATATGCAAAATGATATCCATCGCCTTGCCGGTCCTTGTCATGCGGGCCGACCCAGCCGGCCCTTTCTAGAAAGGCCCCCATGGTCATGCCCAACCTCTGACAAAGCGATTAACGTTAAACTTTTTCCGGTCCTGTGCGAAAACCAAGGTCGCATTCCCTGCCCGCAAGCCTATATTCGCCAAGACAGGAGACCGTATGAAACGCATCTTAGCCTTTGTTCTTTCTGCCTCTATCCCGCTCTCGGCCGCCGCCGCCGAAGAAGCCGTGCCCGTCGATGAGACTATGCCGGTTGATGAGACCGTACCCATCGCGCAGGCCGCGCCGAGTGAGGATGCCCAGCCAGCCGAGGAGCCCTTGATCAGATCCGTGGGCGAGACCGATCTGAGCACGTTTCTCTGGCGCAGTCGCGCGATCGTGATCTTTGCCGACACGCCCGCCGATCCGAGATTCGCCGACCAGATCGCCATGTTGCAGGCCGAGGCCGAACGGCTCATGGTGCGCGACGTGGTGGTGCTGGTCGATACCGATCCGGCGGCCCGCAGCCCAGCGCGCGAGAAATTGCACCCGCGCGGGTTCCAGTTCGTGCTGATCGCCAAGGACGGCACCGTAGCGCTGCGCAAACCCGCACCGCTGAGCGTGCGCGAGATCACTCGCACCATCGACAAGATGCCGATGCGCCAGCGCGAGATCGAAGAGCGCCGCGCCGCCCCCACCCGATAGCGGGGCGCGCGGCACATCTGACCCGGCCCGACGCGCCTGCGCGCCGAGGCGAAAGGTCGATGATCTGCCGCGCGCCGGGTCATGGGGTTATTCGAACTCCATGATGACTTCGTCCACCGCCAGGCTGTCGCCCGGCGCGGCGTTGATCTTGGTCACCACGCCGGTGCGCTCGGCACGCAGGATGTTCTCCATCTTCATCGCCTCGACGGTACAAAGCGCCTGACCCTCCTGCACCTCGTCGCCGACCTCAGCATTGATCTTGACGATCAGGCCGGGCATCGGGCAGAGTAGCAGTTTCGAGGTGTCCGGCGGCAGTTTCTCCGGCATCAGTTCCGCCAGTTCGGCCTGACGCGGGCTGCGCACATGCACCTTCAGATCGGCGCCGCGACTGCGGATGCGGAAGCCGTGGGTGATCTTGCCAACCTTCAGCACCAGCGTTTCGCCATCGACGTCGACCTCGGCAAGCTGATCGCCCGGCACCCAGCTTGACGTCACACGGTGGCTGCTGCCGTCGTCAAACCGCACTGTCGCGCCCTCGTGATCGGCCGACACGCGCACCGGATAGACCTGCCCCTGAAGGCTGACCACCCAGTCCTCGCCCACATGGCGTTCGTGGTTGTCCATCCGCCCGGAGATGCGGGCGCGCCGGATCTCGGCCACCCGGTGCATCGCAGCGGCGCTGGCGGCAATCCGGCGTAGCGCCAGTTCCGACAGTTCGACCCCGACGAAGCCTTCGGGATATTCCTCGGCGATAAAGGCGGTGGTGATGTCGCCGGACACGAATTTAGGATGATCCATCACCGCGCTGAGGAACGGCAGGTTGTGACCGATGCCCTCGACCTCGAAGGCGTCCAGCGCATCGCGCATCGCCTCGATCGCCTCGGCACGGGTCGGGGCCCAAGTGCACAGTTTGGCGATCATCGGGTCGTAATACATGCTGATCTCGCCGCCCTCAAAGACGCCGGTATCGTTGCGCACGGCGGTTGCCCCCGACGGCGCGTCGCCCTGCCACTTGCCATTGACCAAAAGCGGGCCCGCGGCCATCTCGGCGGGCGGACGGTAACGCGACAACCGACCGATCGAGGGCAGGAAGTTGCGATACGGATCCTCGGCATAAAGCCGGTTCTCGATCGCCCAACCGGTGAGTTTCACATCCTCCTGGGTGATCGACAACGGCTCGCCCGCCGCGACGCGGAGCATCTGTTCGACCAGATCGACACCGGTGATCAGCTCGGTCACCGGGTGTTCCACCTGCAACCGGGTGTTCATTTCCAGGAAATAGAACTTTTTCGAACCGTCAACGATGAATTCCACCGTGCCGGCGCTGGCATAGCCCACCGCCTTGGCCAGCGCGACGGCCTGTTCGCCCATCGCCTTGCGGGTGGCCTTGTCAAGGAACGGGCTCGGGGCCTCTTCCACGACCTTCTGGTTACGGCGCTGGATCGAGCATTCGCGCTCGCCCAGATAGACGCCATTGCCATGCGCGTCGCAAAGCACCTGAATTTCGATGTGGCGCGGTTGGGTGACGAATTTCTCGATAAAGATACGATCATCGCCAAACGAACTGGCCGCCTCGTTCTTGGACGACTGGAAGCCCTCGCGCGCCTCGTCGTCGTTCCAAGCAACCCGCATGCCCTTGCCGCCGCCGCCAGCAGAGGCCTTGATCATCACCGGATAGCCAACCTCGCCCGAGATTTTCACCGCCTCTTCGGCGTCCGCAATCAACCCCATATAGCCCGGCACGGTCGAAACACCGGCCTCTTGCGCGATCTTCTTGCTGGTGATCTTGTCCCCCATCGCCTCGATCGCCTTGACCGGGGGGCCGACAAAGGCAACGCCCTCGGCCTCGAGCGCCAGCGCGAATTTCGGGTTCTCTGACAGGAAGCCATAGCCAGGATGCACCGCCTCGGCGCCGGTTTCGCGAACCGCCTCCATGATCTTGTCGATCACGATATAAGACTGGTTCGCCGCCGGCGGGCCGATGTGCACCGCCTCATCGGCCATTTTCACATGCAAGGCATGCTTGTCGGCATCGGAATAGACGGCAACCGTGGCGATCCCCATCTTGCGGGCGGTCTTGATAACGCGACAGGCAATCTCGCCCCGGTTGGCGATCAGGATCTTGTTGAACATGCTGTGTCCTTCGTTCTTGGGTGTCTGGCACGCAAAACGCCAGCCCGGGCACAGTGGCCCGAACTGGCGTTCGGCTCATCTCGGGTCGGCCCGCAAGGGGGCCGGGAATTGGTCAGGCGCGGGCGCGCGCCCGGCTCAGCACTGGTTGGGGTGTTCCTGGCAATACAGCACGTTGGCCGCAGCCCCGGCCGCCGCGCCGACACCCCGGTTGCCATCCAGCGCAGCCGCGCCAAGATAGCCAGCACCGGCGCCATAAAGCATCTGTTCGCCCGGATTGTCACCGCAGGCGGAAAGGCCCGCACAGGCCGCAAGGGCCAGAAAAATTGGTTTCGCCCGCATCTCGCCATTCCTTCTTGTTGCGACGCATCTCGTCGCGAGACCAAACCGCCAAGCTGCGGCGCAGGCAAGCGGGATTCTGTCCGCCCCACCCGACAGGCAAAACGCCGCCGATCTGACAGCGCCTTGTTCTGGCGAAAGAAAATGGGCAGGCCGCCGCAGAGCGCCCGCACCTGCCCAGTACAGGAAGGGGATCGGAACATAGTTTCCGACGCGCCGTGGCAGAACGGCCCGCGACGCGCCCCGTCACTGTTGCCCCCGCGGCTCGGCGAACCCAAGTCCCGGTGCGGCGCAGGCCCGAACTGAGCCGGAACTCGCCGGTTTTTCCCGTCTCCGCGCAAAAGCCCGCCGATGCTCATCCGAAAATCTCCGGAAAGCTGGCGCGCGCCACATCAAGATCGATTTTCAAAAGCGCATCGTAGCTTTCGGGATCGAACGGATCCTCGGCCGCGACCACCTCGCGGCCGAACAGCCAACTCAGCCGTCCGGCATCAAGATTGCCACGCTCGAACGGGGCATCGCCAAAATGCTCCCACAGCGCACGTATAAATCCGGCATCGGCGCGCCGGTCTGGCGGGCGACGATCGGAAAAGCGTTCGCGTTGGGTGATCTTTGTCACGCCCTTGGGGTTGGGGCGGCGGATGATGAACTGGAAATCGGTTCCGGGAAGGCGACCGGGAAAGCCGCGATGCTTCAGCATGACAGCGCCCCCCAACCATCCCGGATCAGCGGATGCGCATTGGAGGACGAGACCGGCCGAGAGGCCGGTCTCGCAAAGGTATTACTTGTATTTGCCGGTAAAGGCCGGCTCGACCGAAATCGGCTCGGGATCGACCATGATATACTCTTCTTTCGGCGAGTTATCGCAGGCTGCCACTGTGGCGACCAAGCCAACCATGGCAAGGAATTGGATGCTCTTCGACATCTGTTTCTCCAGACTGTTTCACTGAAACCAACAGGGCGCACGCGCCCTGCCTGCCTCAAACACGTGGTTTCAGCCGCTGTTTCGCGGCCAGTTCGGATCATAGCCGAATTTCCACGGGAAATATATCCACAGGCTGTCATCATAGCCGTTTGTGGCGACAAAGCCTCAATTGGCACCATGGGTGAGCTTTCCCTCGCAAGATATTGTAGCATCATCAAAACCCCTCCCAGATGCAGCGGTCGCCTTCGGGGCGATAGGCCTCGAAATACTGGGTGGCGTCGGGGGCGGTCTCACCAAAAGGCACCACCCGATCCGACAGGGAAATCACCACCCGCGCCGCTGAGAGTCCCTGCTCTGCCAGATAGGGCAGCGCAACGGTAGCGCAAAGATGATCCATGTCTGCGGCGCTGTCGTCCAGCGCGGTTGCAGAACCGATCTGCGGCGCGATGAAGCGGAACCGGCTCCAGAGCGCGCCGGGGGTGTCGTCCAAAAGCACCTCGTGCAGACGGACGGGCTGGCCAGAGGGCACCGGGATCATCTCTTGCATGGGGATCATCTCTTGCGCCATGATCGGCGTGGCGGCCCAGCCTGAAAGCGGCAGATCGGCCAGCACCACAGCGACCAGCGGGACAGTGAGCGGTACAGTGAAAAGTGCGCAACCCCGACGCCACCGCGAACGGTAAGCTCCTCCTGCCGGGGCTGCTGGCGGCACGCGGAAAACCGCGACCGCGAACTTGTTCTGTATCCCGGCAATCATTGCGCAGGAGTCCCTGCCCTGTCAATTCCCGCGTACGTTGAACGGGTTTGGTTCTGACAGGTCATACCGGTGCCTCTTCATTCTGAGTGACGAAGGCGGCAGGCGAAATGATCTCGATCAACTCCATACCATCGGAAGGACCATCTTCAAAGAACGCACGCCCCACAGCCCCGACGAACGGACTATCAGTGACGGAAGACAGAGGGAAAGCCTGGGGGGGCCAGAGCTGGGTCATCGATACGCTCCCGGGTCTGCGAGGTCCCGCCAGAGCCCGAGGTCGGAGCCTCCGGCGGGAATATTTTCAGCCAGAAAAAGGCCGGATCACAACGGAATGTTGTCGTGCTTCTTCCACGGGGTTTCCAGCTTTTTGCGGCGCAGGCTGGCAAAGGCGCGGGCGACCCGACGGCGGGTCGAATGCGGTTGGATCACCTCGTCGATAAAGCCTTTCTCGGCCGCCACGAAGGGGTTGGCAAAGCGGTCCTCATAGTCCTTGGTGCGCTGCGCGATTTTCTCCGCATCCCCCAGTTCCGAGCGATACAGGATCTCGGTCGCACCCTTGGCCCCCATCACGGCGATCTCGGCGGTGGGCCAGGCATAGTTGAAATCAGCGCCGATATGCTTGGAGCTCATCACGTCATAGGCGCCGCCATAGGCCTTGCGGGTGATCACCGTCACCTTTGGCACCGTTGCCTCGCCATAGGCAAACAGCAGCTTGGCGCCATGTTTGATGACGCCGCCATATTCCTGCGAGGTACCGGGCAGGAAGCCGGGCACGTCGACCAGCGTCAGGATCGGGATCTCGAAGGCATCGCAGAACCGCACGAAACGGGCGGCCTTGCGCGAGCTGTCGATATCAAGACAGCCAGCCAGCACCATCGGCTGGTTCGCCACCACACCCACGGTCTGCCCCTCGAGGCGGATGAAGCCGGTGATGATGTTCTTGGCGAAATCCTCCTGGATCTCATAGAAATCGCCCTCATCCGCGACCTTCAGGATCAGTTCCTTCATGTCATAGGGGGTGTTGGCGTTTTCCGGAACCAGGGTGTCCAGGCTCATCTCGACCCGGCCGGGGGCGTCGAAGAACGGGCGCACCGGCGGTTTTTCGCGGTTGTTCAGCGGCAGGAAATCGACAAGGCGGCGCACTTCGGCCAGCGCTTCGACGTCGTTTTCAAAGGCGCCATCGGCAACCGAACTTTTACGGGTATGAGTCGAGGCACCACCAAGTTCTTCTGCGGTGACCTGCTCATTGGTCACGGTCTTGACCACGTCGGGCCCGGTCACGAACATATAGGAGGTGTCCTTGACCATGAAGATGAAGTCGGTCATCGCCGGGGAATAGACCGCGCCACCGGCACAGGGGCCCATGATCACGGAGATCTGCGGCACCACGCCAGAGGCCCTGATGTTGCGCTGGAACACGTCGGCATAGCCGGCGAGCGAGGCGACCCCTTCCTGAATCCGGGCCCCGCCAGAATCGTTGATGCCGATCACCGGAGCGCCATTTTGCACCGCCATATCCATGATCTTGCAGATCTTCTGCGCGTGGGTCTCAGACAGCGAACCACCGAACACGGTGAAATCCTGACTGAACACATAGACCAGACGGCCGTTGATCGTGCCCCAGCCGGTCACCACGCCATCGCCATAGGGGCGGCTCTCTTCCATGCCGAAATCGGTGCAGCGGTGCGCGACGAACATGTCAAACTCTTCAAAGCTGTCATCGTCCAGCAGCAGGTCGACGCGCTCGCGCGCGGTCAGCTTGCCACGGGCGTGCTGTGCGTCGATCCGCTTCTGCCCGCCGCCCAGCCGGGCGGCGTCGCGGCGCTCTTCCAACTCGGAAAGAATGTCCTTCATGATGCGTATCCCCTGTAAGATTTCAGCGCACCATATAGGCATGACAGCGCCGACCAAAGCAAAATTCGGCAAATTTGCAAAGCAATGAAAGCATTGTCGCGCTAATGTGCAAATCTGCAAATTCCAGCGAAATCAAGCCCGGCCCTCTTTCGACAGGCGCGTTTTGCTTCTTTCAGACAGGTCGCTTTGCTATACTGGTGTCTGAACACTATCGCGGCGCCCAACCGGATCGAGGACCACAATGATCTCTCATACCGAAATTCTTTCAGCCATGCAGTTCAACAATTTCTTCGAACTCAACCCGATGAATGACACCGGTGCGTCGCGCGCGACGATCACCTATCAGTATGCCGGTGACAGCGAGCCGGAAGATTTTCCCGCCAGCGGCAGTTTTAGCGGTTGGACCGCCTTCACCTCCGAGGAGAAGACCGCGTTCGAGGCGGCGCTGGCCCATATCGAGAGCTTTCTCAATGTCGATTTCGTCGCGGCTCCGGGCGGTGCCGACCCAATCCTGAACGTGGGCAAGGTCACCCTGCCGGGCAGCACCGCAGGCTATGGCGGCAACAGCATCGCCTGGAACCCGGCGACGAATGAAATCACCAGCTATGACAGCTATGTCGTCTATGACAACACGCTGGACCTGACCGCGAACCCCGGCCTGCTGCTGCATGAACTGGGTCATGCGCTGGGGCTGAAGCACCCGTTCTCGGACCCGGCGCTGCCGGACGCGCTGGAGAACAACAAATACACGGTCATGTCCTATGACGTGAACCCGGACAACGGGCTCGACAGCGATGCGATGATGCTGTTCGACGTCTTCGCATTGCAGGATATCTGGGGCGAGGTGGACTACAACAGCGGCAACACCACCTATTCCGAGGCGCGCACCGATACGGTGGACGCGGTCTGGGACAGCGGCGGGCGCGACACATTCGACGCCTCAAGCCGGACCAGCGATGTGACGCTGATCCTCAAGGCGGGAAAATTCTCCAGCTTTGATGCAACCGACGATGTGGTGATCACCTATGGCACCCGGATCGAGAATGCCATTGGCGGCACCGGCAACGACACCCTGAGCGGAAACGCAGCGAACAACACGCTCAAGGGCGGGGCCGGCGGCGATACCCTGTTGGGGCAGGCGGGCAAGGATACGCTCAAAGGTCAGGCTGGCAGCGATACGCTCAAAGGGCACAAGGGCGACGACACCCTGCTTGGGGGGGCCGGAAGCGACACCCTTTTGGGCGGTAACGGAAGCGACACGCTGAAGGGCGGGGCCTCCAACGACACGCTGAAGGGCGGGACGCAAAACGACACGCTGAATGGCCAGAAGGGCGACGACACATTGTTCGGACAGGGCGGCGCGGACAAGTTCGTGTTCTTCAAGACTGGCGGCAACGACACCATCGCCGACTTTACGGACGACGTGGACACGATCCGCTTTGGCAAACTGGGCGACGCTGATGCGGTCCTCGCAAAGGCCACCCAGGTGGGCGACGACGTGGTGTTCGATTTCGGTGGCGGCGATACCTTGACTGTTCTAGACACGATAGTGAGCGTGTTAAGCGATGACATCATCGCCTGACACGGAGGGAAGAACAGTCGGTAGCGGCACTCCATGGCAAAACGACAGGGGTCTGTCGGGCGTGATGCGCGAAATGCGTCGCCTCGAACACCCCCTCATATTGGCACACTGATCCTGCTGTCGGGCCTGTCCGCGCTCGGCATGAATATCTTTTTGCCCAGCCTGCCGAACATGACCGAATATTTTCAGACCGACTACCGCTTGATGCAGCTTTCGGTGGCGCTCTATCTCGGGGTGAACGCGGTGGTTCAGCTTGTGGTCGGGCCGATTGCCGACAACATGGGGCGGCGGCCGGTGATCCTTTGGGGGCTGGTGCTGTTCCTGATCGCCACGCTGGGCTGCCTGTTGTCCCCCAACGTCGAGCTGTTTTTGCTGTTTCGCATGTGTCAGGCGGTGGTGGTGGTGGGCATGGTTCTGGGCCGCGCCGCGGTGCGCGACATCTACCCGCCCGAAACCTCGGCCAGCATGATCGGCTATGTCACCATGGGCATGGCCATCGTTCCGATGCTGGGTCCGGTCGCGGGCGGTTTCCTTGACGAGCTGTTCGGCTGGACCGCGAATTTCTGGCTGCTGGCCCTGCTGGGGGCGATGACCCTGGCACTGGCCTATTTCGATTTCGGCGAGACCGCGCAGAAAAGCGGCAAGACCCTGATCGCGCAGTTCCGCGAATACCCCGAGCTTTTGCGCTCCCCCCGGTTCTGGGGCTATTCGCTTACCGCCGCCTTTTCCTCGGGCTGCTTCTTTGCCTATCTGGGCGGCGCACCGTTTGTCGGGACCGAGGTGTATCATCTCGATCCCGGGATGCTGGGGATCTATTTCGGGGCCCCGGCGCTGGGGTATCTGATCGGCAACTTCCTTTCCGGGCGGTTCTCGACCCGCGTCGGGATCAACCGCATGGTGCTCTGGGGCAGCTGGATCTGCGTCGGCGGCATGGCGGTGTCGCTGCTGGTGACGGTCAGCGGGATCGGATCGGCCGAAACCTTTTTCGGGTTCATGACCTTTATCGGCCTCGGCAACGGCATGACCCTGCCCAACGCAACCGCCGGGGCGCTTTCGGTGCGCCCGCATCTGGCCGCCACCGCCTCCGGGCTGAGCGGGGCCACCATGCTGGGAGGTGGCGCCGGGCTCAGCGCGCTGGCCGGGGCGCTGCTGACCCAGCAAACCGGCGCCTGGCCGCTGCTGCTGATGATGCTGATCACCTCGGCGCTGGGGGTGGCGGCGATCCTGCTGGTGATCGCGCGGGAACGCCAGCTGGGTCTGTGAAGGGCTTGCCCCGACGGGTTTGCAAATCTACTTATGCCCTGAGCGAAGCTGCAAATCACCCGCGGAAAGGCACCCGATGGCGACCCAAAAACTTTATGCCGGGGCGAAACTGCGTGAAATGCGCACGCGGTTCGGACTGACGCAAAAGGATTTCGCCGCCAAGCTGGGCGTCTCCCTGCCCTATCTCAACCAGATGGAGAACAACAACCGGCCCGTCAGCACCACCGTGGTGCTGGCACTGGCGCAGGAATTCGGCATGGATGTGACCGAGCTGTCGACCGGCGACAGCGAGCGGCTGGTCAGCGACATGCGCGAGGCGCTGGCCGATCCGGTCTTTGCCGATGCCACGCCACCGCTGGCCGATCTGCGGCTTGCCGCCTCCAACGCGCCGGCGCTGGCGCGGGCCTTTCTGGCGCTGCACCGCAGCTATCGCCAGACCCATGAGCGACTGGCCTCACTGGATGAGGCACTGGGGCGCGAAGATGCAAGGTTGGAGGCCAGCCCCTGGGAAGAGGTGCGCGATTTCTTCCACTACTGCGACAACTATATCGACGCGGTGGACCGGGCGGCCGAGAATTTCGCCAACCGCGGGGCCGGGCCCGGCCGCACCGGCGAGACCGCGCAAGCGGTGCTGGAGCGCATGGGCATCACAATCGAGTTGTCCGATATCGCGCCGCTGCGCCAGTTCGACGCCGAGGCCGGATTGTTGCGCCTGTCGACCCGCGCCAGCCCGGAAACCCGGCTGTTTCAGACCCTGCTGCAACTGGCCTTGTTGCGTCAGGACAAGCTGTTGGAGGCGACGCTGGATTTCGCCCGCTTCCGCAGCGACGAGGCCCGCGCCATCGCCAAGATCGGGCTGGCCAATTACTTTGCCGGCGCGGCGCTGATGCCCTATGGCGCGTTTCTGGAGGCGGCCCAGACCCACCGCCACGATCTGGAGGTGCTCGGCGCCCGTTTCGGGGCCTCGATCGAGCAGGTAGCGCACCGGCTCTCGACCCTGCAACGGCCCGGCGCCAAGGGCATCCCGTTCTTTTTCGCGCGGGTCGATCAGGCCGGCACGATCACCAAGCGCCACAGCGCGACGCGGTTGCAATTCGCCCGCTTCGGCGGCGCTTGCCCGTTGTGGAACGTGCACCGCGCCTTTGAAACCCCGGGTCGTTTCCTGCGGCAACTGGCCGAGACGCCGGACGGGGTGCGCTATATCAACCTTGCGCGCGACGTCTCGAAATCCGGCGGCAGTTTTGGCGCGCCGGTGCGCCGCTATGCCATCGCCTTGGGCTGCGAGGTGCGCCACGCCGACGCGCTGGTCTATGCCGACACGCTGGATGTGACCAACGCCGAGGCGTTCGAGCCGATCGGCATTTCCTGCCGGATCTGCGAACGCAAGACCTGCCACCAACGCTCGGTTCCGCCGCTGGAACGGCGGCTGAGCATCGACGCCAACCGGCGCGGCGTGCTGCCCTATGAGGTGAATTGACCCCGCCTGCTCGGGCCGCTCACTTCTTTCCGACCGATCCACCCGGATTTTCGATCGCGTCGTGATCGACCAGATCCCAAGCCATCCCGGCGTTGCGATAGATGCGTTTGCCCAGCCGGGGATAATCGCCCACGTCATGCGCCAGCCGCTCGCCCACCACGATACAGCGTAGGGTCTCGGGGCCGGTATTGCGGATCGAATGCGCCAGCCCGCCCTTGCGATAGCCGAGAAAATCACCAGCCTTGATCTCGACCGCCTCCTCTCCGAGATAGGCCGTCCCCTGCCCGGAAAGCACATAGACGCATTCGTCTTCATGGTGGTGCAGGTGATGCTCGGTGGTGTCAAAGCCCGGGGCGACTTCAATGATGTGGAACCCGAACCCGGTCAGACCGGCCGCATCCCCCAGCGATTTGTTGATCCGCTGGGCGTTTGGGTTCAGGAAATGGGTCTTGCTCACCCCCTCCATCGCCGCAATGTCATCGCCTGTGATCAGGTATCTGTCGTCAGCCAAGGCCCTGCCCCCGTTCGAAAATATATATTGTACACACTAGCGTATCCGGGTGGCAGCTGTCACCTCCGGCGCGGGTCGTCCAAAGACCAAGGAGCGGAAAAGGATCGGGACACGAAAAAGGGGGCGCCAGCGACGCCCCCGGAAAATCCACAGATGCGGATCGTATCAGGCCTTGGACAGGATCGCCCAGATCTCGTCCTTCAGGGTCGCCCGCGTCTTGCGCATCTCGACCTCGACCAGGTCTTCGACCGGTTCCACGTTGGTCTCGGCCCGGTGCACCGAGCGGTTGACCTCGTGGTACTCTTCCACAAGCTTGGCAAAATGCGCGTCGCTTGCCTTCAGCTTGGTCATCTGCGCGACGTGTTCGGGAAATTCTTCAACCAGTTCGTGCGGGGTATGGGTCATCTATTCGCTCCTCTGCTATCGCGTTGCGCTATATCCTATGGGTCGCCCGTGTCCACCACATTGACGCGGATCAATCACCGCGCCCCCTGCGCAGGTTTCAAGCCGCACGGTCAGTATCCGTTTGGGATGCGCTTAGGTGCAGCGGCTCAGGAGCGCCCGCCTTGGCACAGCCCCCTGAGCACGCCAAGCGCCTGCGTCTGCGCGTCCTCCGGAGTCAACCCGGGGTCCAGCGCGGCGCGGATATAAAGCCCGTCGATCAAGGCGCCCAGCGTATCGGCCGCCTCTTCCGGGCTGGCGCAATAGGGGCGCAGCGCATGGATCAGGTTCGAGCGCAGCCGCCGGTGATAAACTTGCCAAAGCCGCAGCGCCTCGGCGTTCTTTTGCGCCATGCCATAAAAACACATCCACGCGCCCACCGCCTCGGGGGTGAAGCTTGATCTGGAAAAGCTTACCCGCACGATAGCGGCAGCCCGGTCTCTGGATGTGGCGCGGGCCAGTTCACGGCGCGCCTCACCGCCGAACACCTCAAGAATAGAGCGCATCGCAGCCAGAAAAATCTGATCTTTGCCGCCGAAATAGTGATGCGCCAGCGCACTCGACATGCCAGCGCGCCGGGCAATCTGGCTGACGGTGACGTCCAGTGTGCCCGCCCTGCCCAGTTCGGCGATCGTGGCACGCACCAGCGCGGCGCGCCGGATCGGTTCCATTCCCAGTTTCGGCATCTTGCCCTCGCATATTGGATAGCGGACCGACGACTAGTCGTCCTTGGCTGGGCCGTCAATCAAGACCCTGCAGCCGCGGCGCAGGCGGCTCAGTCAAGCTTGCGATAGTGCAGGAAATTGCCCCGCGGCAGATACATCAGCGTCAGATTGAAGGTGCTGAGATCCTCGATCGAATAGCACAGCAGATCGCCGGTTTCCTCTTCCGTCCACACCAGAAGGTTGGGACCATCGAAAAACTCGCATCTGTCGCGCATGCTGAGATAATCACGCCCAAGAAAGTCCCCGTCGTAGATATTCTCCAGTTCGGACCCGATGATGGTGAATTGCGACTCGGGATCTTCGGAGGAATACCACGTGCCCTGCAGTTTGTTCAGGATGGTGTCCCAATGGGTAGAGGTGCGCGGGCTGACGCGGCGCAGCACGATATCGGCACTCCGGTCATGGATCGCTTCAAGATCCCCTTGCACTTCAATCGGTGCGCCCGGCAGATAGGCGCGCATCGCTTGCAGAACCCCCGCCGGGGTCCGTCCGTCATCGTAGACATAGAATTTTGTCCCGTCGGCGTGAAAGCTGCAATAGGGCGCTTCGGTCTCGTTTTCACAGTCCTGAAAAATCGCACTGCCCGAGGCATAGGGCTCGCCCCATGTTCCGGGGTCGGCGGCGCCTGAGGGGACGGCATCAGCCCCTTCAAGTATTGACCCGGCTTTAGGCGGAAGCGGTTCGGCCTCGGCCGCCGTTTGCGGGCTGACCGCATCGGTGAAGGAAAAGGTAAACTCCAACGCCTTGCCGGTATCGATCCGGCTGAACGCCGACGCGACATATCCGCGCTCGACGCAATCGGTATCCCCCTCGATGGTAAAGGCCGCCTGCTGCGTGCAGAATTCATAGCCCTCATCCAGAAAGGTGCGTGTCGACGCCTCGGCATGGTAATAATAATAGCGGTATTCCAACTCGCCTTCGATCGGGGTGACGCAGGATCCGGGGTCAATGTTCCACCAGCCCTCAGAGACCCATTGATCACCGGATCTGTAGCCCACGGCGAGCGAATGGCTTGCGCTGGCCTTATTGCACAGGTTCAGCCCCGCCTCTGCCGCCACGGGCGCAAGCCCACCGAGCAATGCGAAGGCGTAAATCAACCCCTTCATACTTTGTCCTCTCTCAAATCCGACTCTCAAATTCGATCCAGCCTAGGTGCGAGCACACAGGCCTGACACGCCGCTCATACCCCTGTCGCCGGTGCGGTCGGCGTCACACTGCGGCGCCGCACAACCGCTTCGCGCCAAGTGATGAAACCGATAGCGCCCAGAATCAGCCCGCCACCGACAACAACCCAGATGTCGATAGCCTCGTGAAACACCACCGCCCCTAGCAGCATGGCCCAGACCAGTTGCAGGAAGGTCACCGGCTGCGTCACCATGATTGGTGCCGCGCGCAACGCCAGCGTCATCATCAGATGACCGGCAGTGGCAAAACTGGCCACGGCGAACAGCATCCCCAATTCCTGAAGCGTCGGCGTTACCCAGACCGCGATGGCAAAGGGGGCCAGGCCGATCGTCACCCAGATCGACAACATGCCGACGACCACCGTCGGGCTGACCCGGTCGGCCAACACCTTGGCCACCAGATAGGACCCGCCAAAGACCGTCGAGACGATCAACATCGCCAGATGCCCCGGTTCGACCTCGCGGAAACCGGGGCGCAGGATGATCACCGCGCCCAGCAGCGCTGCCGAGATCGCCACAATGCGCCGCAAGGCCAATTTCTCCCCCAGAAACAGCGCGGCGCCAATGGTAACGAAAACCGGCGACAGATAGTTCAGCGCGGTCAATTCGGCCAGCGGGATGCGGGTCATGGCGAAGAACCACAGCATCACCCCCCCCGAATGCAACACCCCGCGCAGTGCGAACATCCCCCAGAGCCCCGGTGTCAGCTTTGCGTTCAGCATCGGCCGCAGCATCGGGAGCACGAAAACCAGCGCCAGCGCATAGCGCAGAAAGGCGGCCTCGGCGGCAGGGATACGCGGCCCCAACGCCTTGACCAGCGCCGTGACGGCGACAAAACAGATCCCCGTCAGGAGCATCCAGACGATGCCCGCGACAGGGCGGGCCGGAGCGATATCGAGTTTCTGATCTGTCATCTTATCCGGTTCAACACTTAAAATGCGTGGCTCACAACCCGTCACATGAGAATTAGTTTCGCCGCGATCGCCCACATAGTCACCCCGATCACAACGTCCAGCACCCGCCACGCCCCAGGGCGCGCCAGAAGCGGCGCCAGCAGCCGTGCGCCATAGCCAAGGGTGAAGAAAAAGGTGAAACTGGCGGTGACTGCGCCCAGCCCGAACGCCAGCCGGTCATCGTATTGCGCCGCAATGGAACCGATCAGCACCACGGTATCCAGATAGACATGCGGGTTCAGCCAGGTCAGCGCCAGCACAATGGCAAGCGTCCGGGGCAAACCGGCGCGGCTGGCCTGCGCCGCCGTCAGTTCCCCGCCGCCGCGCCAGGCAGAGCGCAGGTTGCCCAAGCCATACCAGATCAGGAACGCCGCCCCGCCAAAGCGCATCATTGGCGCAAACCACGGCAAGGTCTGCGCCAGTTCGCCCATCCCGGCCACACCTGCGGCGATCAGAACCGCGTCCGACGCGGCACAGGTGAGAACAACGGCGAGCACATGTTCGCGCCGCACCCCCTGACGCAGGACGAAGGCGTTTTGCGCGCCGATGGCGAGGATCAGCGAGAAGCCGAGCGCGAAACCCGGGAAAAAAGCGGTCAAACTGTACACTCCGTAGGTTGGGCGGTTCGGAAGGGCCGAAGGAACATGCGCGAGACTGCCAGTCAGACACCTTTGGGACAAGAGCGGCTGATCCGGCGTATCGGGGATGGGGGGGGCCTGACCCCGCTGCCGCTGGCCGAGGCTGCGGTACGCGCCGGGCGATCGGGGCCGCGTGTTCACGGGTCGGTGAAAACCGCGGCGTTGACCTGACACCTCAGCCGCGCCAGAACCGGGACGCCGGAGCCTGCGACACGGGCGGTGCGCGCCGCCGTCAAGGACGTTGGCGCGCCGCAGACACTGTGAGGGAGAAGAGACCATGTTTGCCAAAGAGACCTTGAGCTATAATGCGATTCCGCTGCCCGACCGCGCCGAGATGAGTGATGCGGAGATGACGGCCGCCGCGCAGGCGTTCCACGATACCATGCGCCGTCGCCACTCGGTACGCGAGTATTCCCCGCGCCCGGTGCCGCGCGCGGTGATCGAAAGCTGCATCCGCACGGCGGGCAGCGCCCCCTCGGGCGCCAATCACCAGCCTTGGCATTTCGCCGCCATCTCGGACCCGGCGTTGAAAGCCCGCATCCGCGCCGAGGCCGAGGAGGAAGAACGCCGGTTCTATGACGGCGGTGCCAGCGACGAGTGGATCAAGGCGTTGGAGCCAATCGGCACCGATGCCTCCAAACCGCATCTGACCATCGCGCCCTGGCTGATCGTGGTCTTTGCCCAACGCTGGGGAGAGTTCGACGACGGCACCCGCTACAAGAATTACTATGTCCCCGAGAGCGTGAACATCGCCACCGGCTTTCTGCTCGCCGCGCTGCACCATGCCGGGCTGGTGACGCTGACGCATACCCCCAACCCGATGAAATTTCTCAACGACGCCTTGGGGCGGCCAGCCTCGGAAAAACCGACGATGATCATCGCCGTCGGCCACCCGTCCGAAAGCGCCACGGTGCCGGAAGTGGCCAAGGTCAAGAAACCGTTGGAGCAGATCGCAAGCTTTTTCGACTGACCGGGAGCGGCTTGGGCGGGGATGGCTGAGGCGACGATGGAGGGGCAGCACCGATCCTACCCCGGCCAAACATAAGGTCAACGCGTTACGGGGCGGGCCACATCGAACATACGTTCTGCGCGTAAACGGGGGCGAAGCGCCCGCCCATAGGGCGGTCGGGCGCTGCCCGGCGGTGCGTCGCACCTTGTTCCGGGCAAAGGTTGCCCCAAAAGGGCAAGCCTATCGCCAGATGGGATATCGACTCTGCCCGTACCTTCGGTTGCCTGACGCGTGATAATTCGGCCGTCCTGCAGAGCAGAAAAGCGGTGAAAGCTGCACGGATGCCAATTTGTCAAACGGTCGCTTGCCCCCACAGTGTGAGGTTGCCATCATCGAATTTTGCGGTCGCAGCGAACGACAGCAATGACGGGCTGCATTGCAGCAATGGAAGCAATGGATCCGTCTCGCCAATGTCCGCAAAGGTCGGTTTCGCCAACTGTTTATGCGCAGTGCCCCGCACTGGAAACAAGTAACAGCGGGGGTCTGGGTTTGCCCGGCCCCGACCCCATCGCCAATTTAGGGAAGAGGGTGACCCTACGTCACCGCGACGGAGGCGCCGGTCTCCGTCGTATTACCAACAGTGTTCGAAAGTTTCTGCCCGAAAGGCCCTTTCCCCATGAAAACGATACGCATCCTGGTTCCGCTCGTTCTGGTTGCGGCGGTGGTTGGCGGCTGGCTCTATTTCGCCCGCAGCGAAAACACGGCGCCCCCGATCACGGCGGTTGTCACGCGCGGCACGGTAGAGGAATCGGTGCTGGCCTCGGGCACGATGGAGGCCAAGCAGTTGGTCAGCGTTGGTGCCCGGGTCTCGGGGCAGATCGAAACGCTGGCGGTCGCGCTTGGGGACGCGGTCAAGAAAGGCGACCTGATCGCGCAGATCGACAGTCAGGACCAGCAGAACGACGTGCTGACGGCAAAGGCGAACCTGGCCAATATCAAGGCCCAGATCGCCGCCAAGAGGGCCAGCTTGATCAAGGCCGAACGGACCTTGGCGCGGCAAACGAAACTGATCACCTCGGATTACGTCTCGAAGGAGGATCTCGAGTCGGCGCAGGCCGATGTTGATGTCTACAAGGCCGAACTGGATGCGCTGGACGCGCAGAAGGCAAGCGTCGAGGTCATGGTTTCGACCGCGCAGATCGCGCTGGATCGGACCAGGATCACCGCGCCGATCTCGGGCACGGTGGTGGCGATCGTCAATGACGAGGGCCAGACCGTGAATGCCACGCAAAGCGCACCGACAATCGTCAAGATCGCCGAGCTGGACAAGATGGTGGTGAAGGCCGAAATCTCCGAAGCCGACGTGGTGCATGTGAAGCCGGCGCAGCAGGTGTTTTTCACCATTCTGGGCGAACCCGATCACCAGTTCCCCGCCACCGTGCGCGATGTCGAACCTGCACCCTCGGAAATCGAGGACAGCGATACGATCTCGAGCGACGAAGCGATTTATTACAACGGCTTGCTGGAAGTGGACAATCCCGACCACCTGCTGCGTATCGGCATGACCGCCGAAGTTTCGATCATTCTCGACCGGGCCGAGAACGTGCAGACTGTGCCCTCCTCGGCGCTGACCAAGGGGCCGCAGGGCTATACGGTAAAGCTTTATGATCCGGCCAGCGGCACCACCAAGGTGCAGCCGGTTGAGGTCGGGCTGAACAATAAGGTCGTTGCCGAGATCAAATCCGGGCTCAGCGAAGGCGACAGGGTGGTCACCGGCACCACCGTCACCGCCGCCAAGACGTCGCAGAGCAGCCGCCGCATGCCGCCGCCGATGGGGCTGTGAAATGGGCGAGCCTCTGATCTCCGCGCGCGGTGTCTCGCGCAGCTTCCAGGCCGGCGACGAGACCATCACCATCCTGCGTGATATCGACATCGACATCTGGCCGGGCGAAATGGTGGCGATCATCGGCGCATCGGGCTCGGGCAAATCGACCCTGATGAACATCCTTGGCTGCCTCGACCGGGCAAGTTCGGGCAGCTACAGTTTCGCCGGGCAGGATGTCAGCCAGCTTGACCCGGATCAGCTTGCCCAACTGCGGCGCGAGCATTTCGGTTTTATCTTCCAGCGCTATCAACTGCTGCCCGATCTCGACGCGGTGGGCAATGTCGAGGTGCCCGCGATCTATGCCGGGGAAAGCCGCGCAGCCCGACATGCGCGGGCGACTGAGTTGCTGAGCCAACTCGGCCTGGCCGAGCGGCTCGATCACCGGCCCGGCGCGCTTTCGGGCGGGCAACAACAGCGGGTCTCGGTGGCGCGCGCGCTGATGAATGGGGGCGAGGTGATCCTTGCGGATGAACCGACCGGGGCGCTTGATACCACAAGCTCGAAAGAGCTGATTGATCTGCTGCTGGATCTGAACCGAAAGGGCCACACCATTGTCATGGTCACCCATGACCCGGAGGTCGCCAAACACGCCCATCGCACGATCGAGATCAGCGACGGGCGGATCGTCTCGGATACCAAGTCGGATACGAAGGGTCCCACCGAGCACGCCGCAGAGGCCAACCGGTTGCAGCGCCCGCCCGTGAAACCAGGTGCGGGGGCGGCGCTGTTGCGACTGCGCGAGGCCTTTGACATGTCGCTCAAGGCGCTGCTGGCGCATCGGGTGCGCTCGGTGCTGACGATGCTCGGGATCATCATCGGCATTGCCTCGGTGGTGCTGGTGGTGGCGCTGGGGACCGGAACGCAACAGAAGGTGCTCGACAACATCTCCTCGCTCGGGACCAGCACGATCACCGTGCGCTCGGGCACGGGGTTCGGGGCGCGCGACGTCAACAGGGTGCGGACGCTGATGCCCTCGGATGCCGATGCGCTGGCGCTGCAACCCTATGCCGACAGCGTCTCGCCCTCGGTCTCGGCACCGCGAACGGTAGTCTATCGCAACACCTCCTCGGATGCCTCGATCAAAGGGGTGAGCGGGGACTACTTTCAGGTCCACAACTACATCACAGTGACCGGCGCCACCTTCGGCCCCGAGGATGTCATCGACCGCGCCCAGGTCGGGGTGATCGACGAGGACACCCGCGACACCTTCTTTGACGCCGATGTTGACCCGGTGGGCAAGGTGCTGCTGCTGGGCGGTGTCCCGGTGCGGGTGATCGGTGTGGTGCGCTCGGGCGGGGCGACCTTCGGGCCGGAATCGCTCAATGTCTGGGTGCCCTATACCACGGTGATGGCGCGGATCTCGGGGCAGGATTATCTCGACAGCGTGGCTGTGCGGGTGAGCGATGATTACGACACCGCGCTGGCGGAGCAGGAAATTTCTGATCTGCTGAGTACGCGCCACGGCACCAAGGACTTCTTCCTGATCAATACCGACACGATCCGCGACACGATCACCTCGACCACCGAGACACTGACCCTTCTGGTGGCGATGATCGCGGTGATCTCGTTGATCGTCGGCGGAATCGGGGTGATGAACATCATGCTGGTCTCGGTGACCGAGCGCACAAAAGAGATCGGCGTGCGCATCGCGATCGGGGCGCGGCGCTCGGATATTGTCGCGCAATTCCTCATCGAGGCCGTGCTCGTTTGCCTCACCGGTGGCGTTCTGGGCATCGCCGGGGCGCTGATCGGCGGGCAGATGGTGGGCTATTTCTCAGCCGATGTGCGACTGAGCTTCTCGGTTACGGCAATCGTGGTCGCTTTCCTGTCCTCGACCCTGATCGGCATCACCTTCGGCTTTTTGCCCGCGCGCGCGGCGGCCAGGCTCGATCCGGTGGTGGCGCTCAGCCGCGAGTGAGCGACACCGGGCGACGGGGTGGGGTTCGAGGGGGTGGGGTTCGAGCGAAGGTGCATGGGTGGTGAAGAAGAGGCCCTACGCTTAGACTACCTCTTCCAAGGTTCAAGGGCCGGTTCAAAGAGATTGTGTCCTGAAACAAATCCGGGGTCGGATGACGGCAATGGGCCGATCAACTCTGGCACGTCGTCGCGCGGGGCATTTCAATTCCCGTCTTCAGGATGGCTTTCGGACTTTGGGTTCTGCCTGCACGACTTCGGCGGCTTTGCGCCAGAATTCGACGGCCCTATTGAGTTCTTCCGTATAGAACCTTGTGCCCTCGGGTCCCGAAGGATCACCGTCAAAGCATCCAACGCGCCGTGCGCAATCGAAAAAGCCGGGTCCAGGCAATCCACCCCGGGCCCTGCTGACAACAAGCGTTGCGATCAACGGGCGGGCGGCGGCGGCATCCTCCTCTATCAGGCATTCCAACGCGACCGTGAGTTGTTGGATCGTATTGGGCGGTGAGAGGCTCAAGGCCTTGGCAAGAGCTTGATAAGTGATCGGAGTTGCCGCCTCGGCAATTCCGGAGAGATGCCTCCGGACCCGCTGCGCCAACGTGGCGATCATGTCTGCAGCAGCGTTCTCAATAGATCCAGAATCTCGCAACGTATCTCTCCCAACGCGCTCATGGTTGCGCCGCCCTTGTCATCTAGTCAATTGTCGAAAGTGGAGGTGCATCAAGACCATCTGGAAGAGCCTGAGTGGGTTTGGCGTTGTCGACGGTAGGAGGAATCTCCATGTCACAAGAAGGCGCCCCTACTTGCCGGGTGCGGCCTGCGCGGTCAAAGTCTCGGCTTTTACCGCCTCATAGATCTCAAGACTCGCCAGCACACCGCAGCCGCCGCAATCCCCGGCCGAACCGCAGCCGCCGCAGCTTGTCGAGAGGGTCTGCCGGGTCAGGACGCCCTTTCGCACCCAGTGATCAAGCATACCGCGCAGCGCGTCGGGCGCGACGCGAAAGTGGTTCGCAAGATCAAGAATGTTCACGGCGCCATTGCGCTCGACATAGGTTCTGAGCTCCTGCAGCATGGCCGATCCCCCTACTTGGCCGCGGCCATGAGCGGCCTCTCGGGCGGGGTGTGGTGGCCGAACCAGCGCAGGACCGCATAGAACACCACCAACGCGCCGACGATCCCGCCGATCCAGAACGCCGAACTGACCGGGTGCCGGGCAAGGGTTGCGGCCTGATAGAACAGAACCGCCGATCCATAGCCAAGCGCCAGCGTCCAGCCGCCTGCGAACAGCGTCCATCCCGGTGTCGTTTCGCGCCACACCGCCCCCATGGCGGCAACGCAGGGCATGTAGAGGAGCACCATCAGCAGATAGGCAAAGGCCCCAACCTGCCCGTCGAACAGCGCCGCCATGGTCCCGAAGGTACCGACGGCGACCTCAAGCTCTTTGGCGGCTTCATCCGGGGTGTCGACGGTTGCAGCACCGATCCCGAGCGGGTCCGCCGCCAAGCCCACCCCGTTGCGCAGGTTGGGGCCGATGGAGGCAAAGGCCTCGGCGACGCTGGCCGAGAGAGAAAAGGGCGCCTTGTCGCGGCCATCGTCGGCCAGATCCTGATACAGCGTGTTCAGCGTGCCGACCACGGCCTCCTTGGCCATGATACCGGTGAAGACGCCGACAGTGGCGGGCCAGTTGTCCTGCTCCAGCCCCATCGGGGCAAAGACCGGCGTCAGGGAGCGGCCAATCTCGGACAGGACCGAGGCCTCGCTGTCCTCATTGCCAAAGCTGCCATCTGTGCCCCAGGAATTGAGGAAGGCCAGAACCACGACCATCGCAACGATGACCCGGCCAGCATCGACGATAAAGCTTTTGAGCCGGTCCCAGGTCCGCAGGAACAGGCTGCGCAGGGTCGGCAGGTGATAGGGCGGCAGCTCCATGACAAAGGGCGAAGTCTCGCCGCGCAGCAGGGTGGTCTTGAGCATCAGCCCGGTGCCCACCGCCGCCGCCAGACCGATCAGGTAAAGCCCGAAAACAAGGTTCTGCCCCCCGGTCGGAAAGAACGCGGTCGCGAACAGCGCATAGATCGGCAAACGGGCGCCGCAGGACATGAACGGGGTCATCATGATCGTCATGATCCGGTCGCGGGAGTTTTCCAGCGTGCGGGTTGCCATGATCGCGGGCACGTTACAGCCAAAGCCGACGATCAGCGGCACAAAGCTTTTTCCCGGCAGGCCAATCAACCGCATGAACCGGTCCATCACGAAGGCCGCCCGCGCCATATAGCCGGAATCCTCCAGCAGCGACAGGAACAGGAACAGAAAGCCCACGACGGGGATGAAGGTCGCGACGGTCTGGATGCCGCCGCCGACCCCGGTTGTCAGCAGGGTGTTGAGCCAAGCAGGCATGCCGATGGCCGCGAACAGGGTCGCCGGGGCGTCGACGAACAGCGCCCCCGCCAGAATGTCGAAGAAATCGATGAAGGCGCCGCCGATGTTGATGGTGAACATGAACATCAAATACATCACCAGCAGGAAAAGCGGGATGCCAAGGCTGCGGCTCAGGACAATGCGATCCAGCCGGTCGGAATGCGTGCGGGTCAGCTCCGTGGTCCGGCGCATGCTGTCCGTCGCCATACGGGTGACGAAGTCATAGCGCCCACAGGCAATGGCGGTGTCGGCCTCCATCCCCAATGCGGCCTCCAATGTGGCGCGAGCCTCAGAGGCGGCCTGCGTGATCGCGGGGCTGCTCAGCGCCGGGTTCAACTCATCGCCCTCAAGGTGCTTGATCGCCAGCCAGCGCGCCATGTCACCATGCCCTTCGGCCTTGATGACCGGGATCATACCGGAGATTGCCTGTTCCAGTTCGGGGCCGAATTCGACATCGCTGCGGGGGGCGGTCCCGGCGCGCGCCGCCTCGATCATCTGGTCGCGCAACAGGTCGATACCGGTTTCGCGGCTCGCGATGATCGGCACCACCGGGCAGCCCAGATGCTCTGCCAGCCGCGGGATATCGATCTCGATGCTGCGGCTCTTGGCGACATCCATCATGTTGAGTGCCACCATCATCGGCGCGCCCATCTCCAGCAGTTGAACCGTGAGGTAGAGGTTGCGCTCCAGATTCGAGGCGTCGAGCACGTTGACCACGAGGTCTGGCCGCTCGCCCACCACGTAATCCCGCGCCAGTCGTTCGTCGAGCGAGGTTGTCCCCCCGGCCACGCTGAGCGAATAGACCCCGGGAAGGTCAACCAGTTCGACCGTTTCCCCGGCATGGGCAAACCGGCCCACTTTCTTTTCGACGGTGACACCGGCCCAGTTGCCCACCTGCTGATGCGTGCCGGTAAGCGCATTGAACAGCGTGGTCTTGCCACAGTTCGGGTTGCCGGCGATGGCAATCGTCAGGTCCGTCATCAGGAAAGCTTTCGCACGTTCAGCATGTCGGCCTCGGCCCGGCGCAGGCTCAGCGCAAAGCCGCGCACCCGGATTTCGACTGGATCGCCAAGCGGCGCAACCCGGGTGACGTGAAACTCCGCCCCGGGGGTCAACCCCATCGACAGAAGCTTTTGCCGATAGGCCTGGCTGCCGTCAGCGAAACCAACGACCACGGCATGGTCGCCGACGGCAAGTTGCTTCAGTTTCAAGGTCATTGCCTGTGCTTTCCTTGTTCTGCGACGGGATGACCAGAACGGTGCGCGCCATGGACGAATCCAGCGCAAAGCGGGTGTCGCCCAAGGCGATCACCATCGGACCGGTTCCGGTTTTCTGGACCACCCTCAGTGTCTTGCCGGCGATCACACCAAGGTCACACAGTCGCCTGCGCATCTCCGGTCCCGCCGCCACGGCGACCACGTCCACCTGCTCTCCCGGTGACGTCAGGGCGAGGGGCAATCCAGCAAGTCCCATGTCGACTCATCCACGGTTTATTTCATGGCGTCATGGTTCCATCGGGCAATTCCGACAAAAACACTTGGCCACCCATACGGCCTTGGCTAAACCCCTGTCTTGATCCATGTCAAGCGCACCTCGCGTTTTCGGCGCGAAAGAGCCTCCGCCGATATCCCCCCTGCCCCCGCTCTATCCGGCAACCGGCGCTGCGGGTGACGCCGCTCAGCCCGGACGGGGCAATTGCGCAAAGCAATACTGCCCTCTGAGCCCCATCTAGACCAAGGATCACGCAGTATGCGCCGGTCACGAACGGAGATCTGCGGCGATGCCCAGCCAAGGATATGAAGCAAAAACTCCACAAGTAATTCATAAAAGTGAAGCATAACTCCAATAGGTCACCAGCGTATTTCGAAAGGATGCGGATGATGTCTGCTGGGGTTGAACTGGACCGAATCGAGAAGACCTATGGCGCGACAACCACGTTGCGCGCCGCAACTCTGGACGTGAAGCCCGGGGAATTCATGACGTTGGTGGGCCCCTCGGGCTGCGGTAAATCCACCCTTCTGCGCATTATCGCCGGGCTGCTGCCGCAAACCAGCGGTGAAGTGCGCATTGACGGCACCAGCATAGATCATCTGGCGCCGCGAGAGCGCGATATCGCCATGGTGTTCCAGTCCTATGCGCTTTACCCGCATATGAGCGTGGCCGAGAATGTCGCGACGCCGCTGAAGGTGCGCCGGCTGTCCCGTATGGCCCGCCTGCCCGCTCTTGGTCGGCTGCTTCCGGGACAGGCACGCACCCGGCGCGAGATCACCGACGAGGTGCGCCGCGTCGCGGATCTGGTCGAAATCGGACCCCTGCTCGAGCGTAAACCGGCGGCGCTCTCCGGTGGGCAGCGCCAGCGCGTCGCGCTGGCCCGCGCCATCATCCGCGATCCGCGGGTGTTCCTGATGGACGAGCCGCTTTCCAATCTTGATGCCCGCCTCCGGGTCACAATGCGCGCCGAGATCACCGCCCTGCACCGCCGGCTCGGCGCCACCTTCATCTATGTCACCCACGATCAGACCGAAGCGATGACCATGTCGAGTCGCGTGGCGGTCATGATGGATGGCACCATCATCCAGTGCAGTACGCCACAGGGGCTGTACGAAGCGCCCGAGGATCTCCGCGTCGCCCGCTTCATCGGCTCGCCCGAGATCAATGTCATGGCCTCCGACACCGTGGCCGGATGGGAGGGCGGCAATACAAGGCTGGGGCAGTTGCTGCAACGTCCGCTGCATATCGCCTTTCGCCCAGAAGCCGTTCGGCTTAGCGCAGAAAGCGCGGCGCAAACCGATATGCTCCATCTCTCCTGCCACATCGAGCGCACAGAGCGGCTCGGCCACGACGTGCTGCTGTTTCTGCGTGTCCTTGCGGATGGAGCCGCCGTCACGGCGCGGCTTCCTGCGGCTGATTTTGCCCGCCTTGACGCCCCCGGGGGCGTGCTGACAGCCAGCCTGCACCCGGCTGATCTTCTGGCCTTCGGCGCCAATGGCAAGCGCGTCGCCCTTCCCGGCCTCACAGCTGCGACCAACCGGGGGCTGAGCCATGTCGGTTGAAACCACGGGCGCGCCCCGCGCATTTGCCCCCCGCCTCCGCCGCAAGCGGCTTGGGGCCGAGCTGCCCGGCTGGATCGCCTATGCCCTCGCGGCGCCCTCGATGATGCTGCTGTTTCTTCTGATGTTGCTGCCGATCGCCGTCATGCTGGTGATGAGCCTGACCAATTACCGCTTTGGCGATCTGAGCTATGCTTTCGTCGGGGCCGAGAATTATCTTGATCTTGCCGATGACCGGACCTTCTGGCGCGCACTGAGCAATACCTTTGTCTATGTTGCCATCGTCGTTCCCGGAAGCGTCGCACTCGGCCTCGCCCTTGCGGTCATGACCACCGGGCTGCGGCGCGGGCGCAAGATCTATCAGATGATCTTTTTCCTGCCGGTCACGGCGACGGTGGTGGCCATGGCGACGGTGTGGAAATACCTGCTGCATGGCACCATCGGGCCGTTTAATCTGGTGCTGCAATCGCTCGGCCTGCCCGCGATCGACTTTTTCAGCGACCCCGATCTCGCCCTGACCGGACTGGCCATCATCAATATCTGGAGCCTCGCAGGCTTCAACATGGTGCTCTTTGCCGCCGGGCTGACGGCGATCCCCTCCGAACTCTACGACGCCGCAGAGATAGACGGGCTGAGCGAACCGCTCGACCGTTTCTTTTCCGTCACCCTGCCGCTGCTGGGCCCGACCACGCTTTTCGTCATCGTCACCTCAACCATCACCGCGTTCAAGGTGTTCGATACGGTCGCGGTGATCACCCGTGGCGGCCCCCGCGGCTCCACCGACGTGCTGCTCTACACGACATATCTGGAAGGCTTTTCCTACTTTCGCATGGGATCGGCGGCGGCGATGACGGTCGTCTTCCTTGCGATCATCATGGTTTTCGCCCTGCTCCAGACATGGGTTCTCGACAAGAAGGTGCATTACTGATGGCCGCCGCTCCGAACCATCGCGCTTCCCCCCGCCGCGCCTCTCGCCGCCGCCTGCCTTGGGGCCAGATCGGCGCACATCTGGTCCTGTTGCTGCTGGCGGTGTTGTTCCTGTTCCCCTTCTACGTGATGCTGGTCACGTCCTTCCGCTCTCCCTCCGAACTCTTTACGCCAGAATTCCACCTGTTGCCGCAGGAGTTCACCGGGCTGAAATATTATATTGAATCGATCACCACCTCGCCGGTGCTCACCTTCATGAAGAATGGCGTGATCATCGCGTTGGGTATTCTCGTGATGCAAATCCTCACTGCCATCCCCTGCGCCTATGCGCTGGCCAAGTTCGAGTTCCGCGGTCGCAATCTGCTTCTAGCGCTCGTGATCTTCGCGCTCACGGTGCCCATTCAGGTCCCGGCGCTGCCGCTCTACCTCGGGCTCAACGCATTGGGCCTGCTCGATAGCTATTTCGCGGCCATGGCACCGTTTTTCCTCTCGGTCTTCGCCATTTTCCTGTTCCGCCAGAGCTTCAAATCCTACCCTGACGAGATCATTCAGGCCGCCCGGCTCGACGGGTTGTCAGAATGGGCAATCCTTTGGCGCATCGTCGTGCCCGGTTCGATCCCGGCCATTGCCGCCTTTGCGGTGTTCTCGATTACGACCCATTGGAACGACCTCTACTGGCCGCTGATCGTGATCCGCTCAAACGAACTGATGACCCCGCCGCTGGGGCTGGCAACCTTCGCCGATGTCGAGAGCGGCGAGAATTACGGCGCCCTGATGGCCACCGCCACGATCCTCACCGCGCCGCTGATGCTCGTCTTCATGCTGGCACAGCGCCAGTTCGTCCGAGGCGTCACCATGACGGGCGTAAAGTGAGAGACGGGTGAGACGTAAGGATCGCCACAAGAATTCCGCCGTTCCCGCAAGGCCGGGGCGGCGTGGACTGCGGGGTGGTGGCCCCCACCCCGCAGATGAGCTGCGGCACCGCCGCATAACCTGGGGAACTTCCCCAAAGTCCGAGGACAAATCCATGAGAACCTACCTCAGAACGGCTGCTCTGGCAGCCACCCTATCAGCCGGTGCTTTCGCCGCGCAAGCCGAAGTGACCATCGACGTGCTTCACGCCTGGCCGGGGCACCGCCATTTCCACGAAGACGTGGCCGAGGCCTTCATGGCGCAGCATCCCGATATCAAGGTCAACTTCCTCGCCGCCGCCGAAAGCTATGACACCGAGCATCAGGCCGTGGTGCGCGATGCCGTGACAGGCAACCTGCCCGATATCGTCTTCTCCGGCTATCACCTACTGCCCGAGTTGATCCGCCAACTTCAGGCCCGCGGTCTTGATGTCCCGCTCGCGCCCTTCATCGACGCCGAAGGTGGCGACGGTTGGATCTCGGCGAACTACGCCCCCTCGATGATCAACCTCACCACCGTCGAAGGTCAAATTTACGCCCTGCCCTTCAACGCCTCGACCCCGATCATCTTCTTCAACAAGGATCTGATCGAACAAGCCGGTGGCGACGCCTCCAACCTGCCCGACACCTGGGACGGCTGGATCGAGCTTGCCGGCAAGATCGACGCGCTTGGCGACACCATCTCGGGCATGTCCTATTCCGTTGACGCCTGGCCTGACGACTGGCTCTGGCGCGCGCTGATCTCGCAGCAGGGCAAACCATTCATGGCCGAGGACGGCCAGAGCGTCGCCTGGGATAACGAGGTCGGAAAATCGGCGCTGGAGCTGGCCCGTCGGTTCGTCACCGAGGGCGGCATGGTCCAGATGGATTTCTCGCAGGCCCGTCAGCAGTTCGCCGCCGGCCTGACCGGTTTCACCATTCAATCGGTCAACTCCGCCCGCTCTTTCGAAGAGCTGGCCGGCGACAAGTTCACCGTCGGCACCGATATCTTCCCGGTGAGCAACAAGGACTCTGGCAAGGTGCCCACCGGCGGCAATGGCGGCCTGATCACCACGCAAGATCCAGAGCAGCAGGCAGCCGCCTGGGAATACATCAAGTTCGCCGCCAGCCCCGAAGGTCAGAAACTGGCCGTGCTTGGCTCCGGCTACATGCCCACCAACAAGCTCGCCATGGCGCCGGAATTGCTGGGCGATTTCTATGCCGCCAACCCGAACTGGGCCACCTCCCTGCGCCAACTTGACCGCGCCACGCCCTGGGCCGGCTATCCCGGCACCAACGCCGTCGAAATCTGGCGCACCCAGCGCGACATCATCGCCGAGGTCATGTCCGGCGATCTCGACGTCGAGGACGGGTTGGAAGAACTGGCCGACGAAACCAACAGCCTGATCGGCCGCTGATTTCCACGCAGACACACCTGCCGGAGGCGTCCCCGCGCCGCCTCCGGTTTTCGCGCCCGGCGTCCCCGCCGGCACCACCAGCAAACAGAAAGACCCTTCGTGAAAGACGCCATATTTTTCGACTGTGACGGCGTGCTCGTCGACAGCGAGCCCCTCTCGGCGCGAACCACCGCCGATATTCTGGCCACGCATGGCATCGAGATGAGCTGGCAGGAGGCAAACGACATCTTCATCGGCAAGAGCATGAAAGACGCCCTCGCGCTCGTACACGCCTCCTGTGGTGTCTCTCTGCCCGCCTCTTTCGTCGAGGCGCATGAAGCCCTGCTTTTCCAACGCTTCGAAGCTGACCTCAGGCCGATCGACGGCATTGCCGCGCTGCTCTGCGAGATTGACCGCCCCCGCTGCATCACCTCCAACAGCACGCACAGGCGTCTCGCGGTGACGCTCTCCACCACCGGGCTCGGGGCGTTCTTCCAAGAAAACGTCTTCAGCGCCGAGGACGTGGCCCAAGGCAAGCCCGCGCCCGATCTCTTTCTCCACGCCGCCCGTGTCATGGGTGCAGACATCGCAAAATGCACCGTGATTGACGACAATGTTTCCGGCATTCAGGCCGCCATCGCAGCCGGGGCCCGCGCCATCGGCTTTACCGGCGGCAGCCATGTCGCGTGGGATCAGGCTGACCGCCTGCATGCCGCCGGGGCCTGTTGCGTCGCCGCAAACGCCCCTGCGTTGCTCTCGGCCCTGCGCGCCGCGGCGTGATCACACCCCAATCCCCCACAAGGAAACCAAACGCATGACTGATTTCTCCCTTTTCTCTGCCCCCGGTCCCTTTCTGAAGGGTAATATCCACACCCATTCCAACCGCTCTGACGGGGCTCTGCCGCCCGAAGAGGTCGCGCTGCGCTATCGGGCGGCGGGCTACGACTTCCTGTCGCTCACGGATCATTTCCTGCCAGACTTCGATTTCCCGCTCACCGATATCTCGGCCCTTCGGAGCGAGACGTTTACCCCCCTGCTCGGTGCCGAACTGCACGCGCCACGCACCGAGATGAGCGAATTGTGGCATCTCGTCGCCGTCGGCCTGCCCGCCGACTTTGCGCCGACCTCTGCCGGAGAAGACGGCCCGGCGCTCGCCCGGCGGGCCCATACCGCGGGCGCCTTCGTCGGCATCGCGCATCCGGCTTGGTATCAGCTTTCAATGGAGGATGCTGAAACCCTGGTCGAACATGCCGACGCGGTCGAAATCTATAATCACGGCTGCCATATCATGCACGACAAGGGCGACGGCGCCTATATGCTTGACGGTCTGGCCGACAAGGGGCACCGACTGCTCGCCTATGCCTGTGACGACGCCCATTTCAAAACCCCCGATTTCGGCGGCGGCTGGATCGAGCTGAAAGCGCCCGACCGCAGCCCCGAAGCCATTCTCGAGGCGCTGAAACAGGGCCGGTTCTATTCCACCCAAGGCCCCACGATCCATAATCTGGACATGACCAGCGCAGGGCTTACTGTCGAATGCAGCCCGGCCAGCGGCATTCTGGTGATCGGGCAAGGCTATCAGCACGGCTATCGCTTTGAACAAGGCATCAGCCACGCCACCATTCCGCTGGATGGCCTTGAAGGCAGCCCATGGCTGCGTGTTATCGTGTTCGGAACCGATGGCAAGCGGGCCTGGACCAACCCGTATTGGATGTAAGCAAAACGGCTCAGGGGCGTCTGCGGGCGCCCCGCCTCGAAAAGGAAGACCCCATGCAGGAGAACCACCCGTTCGGGCATAACGTCTTGACCGGCATCGAGGCCAGCCGCGGCGATCTGCCCGAGGCCCTAGCGCGGATCGCCGATTTCATCCTGCGAGAGCCCGAAGTCGCGGTGCGCGCCTCGATGGCCGAATTGGCCGATCTCAGCGGCAGCGGCGAGGCCAGCATCGTGCGCTTTTATCGCCGCCTCGGCTTTGACAGCTTCCCAGATCTCAAGATCGCGCTGGCCTCTGACATCGCCTATCGCGGCCATGCCGACCCCGGCGCGCACGATCTTGGCACCCGCATAGCCGAGGCGCTGCGCGCCGTCATCGACGCCCCGCAGCGCGATGAGTTGCGCCAAGTCGCCCAGCGGATGGTGGCGGCGCGGCATGTCGATATCTTCGGCTCGGGGCTCTCCGGGATGATCGCCGGGATGTTTGCCTATCGCCTGTCCTGGCTCGGGCTGGTGGCGCGCAGTTTTCAGGATCCGGTCGAAACCGTCGAGGTGGCGGGCGCCCTCGATACGCGCTCGGTCTTCGTCACCATTTCGGAAACCGGACTTACCGCCCATACCCGCCATATGCTCACCCTCGCGGGCGAGCGCGGGGCCTATCGCGTCGCGGTCTCGGGCCGCCGCATCGCCGAGTTGAACAAGCTCTGTGATACGGTACTGATTGCCCCTCCCCTCTCGCCGCTGCCCGAACGCGGTGAACTCAGCCCCGCCATCGCCAAGATCGTTCTTTGTGAACTCATCGCCGACGAGATTGAACGATTGCCGTGAACCGCGATCCGCTCTGCTCAGATGCCTTCGCGCCCATCAAAGGGCGCAACAATGCGACACGACATCCTGACCTGACGAATCCGGAAAATTCAACGCGTGGTGCAGCAGATCGCCGCTGTCAGCGTCCAGCGCGCTTTCCCCTTGTCCCCCCAAGAGAAACCTTCTCTTCCTTTGTCAGAAGAGCATAGACGCCCGCCCGATCCGAACCGATCGCGGCTGCAAAGCGTCGGCGAGTGTAAAATTCTCCATAAGCCCCGCGACTTGAGCATGCTCGACCCATACCATTTCAAGAGCCATATTGACCCACATCTCAGGAGCACATTAGTCTTTTTTCCAAGTGCAGAAATTTTGCTGTGTTTTGGGAGAGTAAAAAGTGATTCTGAAAGAAAAAGTAGATCAATCCATCATCGCTCCGGTCGGAGCTGGGAGCAATTTCGGTGAAGTCATTGGCCTGAAAGGCGGCGGCTTCATGGTCGTGTGGACCCAGTTGGTTGTTGATATCCTCCCGATTGCGGGCGTCGATGACACCAACGGCACCGCCGTTCTGGGGCGCATCTTCGGCGCAAATGGAAAACCCAGTGGAGAGGTTTTCCAGATCAACGAAAAAACCGAGGGCGGCCAGGGCAAGATTGATCTGACCTTGCTCAAGGACGGCAATGTCGTCGTGGCGTGGACAGATGGCCCCGGGATCAAAGACTTTGACATTGATGCCCGTGCCGCCATCGTCTCGCCCAAGGGCAAGATCGTGGTCACGGAATTCGAACTCGCCAAAAGCACCACGGGCGAGCAGCAATTGCCGCAGGTCGATGCGCTGAAGGACGGCGGGTTTCAGGCCGCATGGCTGGACGAGCAGGAGGGATACGGCGACCGCTGGTTCACCCAGGCCTTTGACGCCAAGGGCAAGCGCGTCGGTCCGGAACTGCCGCTCGATACCGATGGTGGCGAGGATGCCAACCTGATCGCATTGGGAAACGGGGTCAAAATCCTGACCGGCAGCATGTGGAACACTGACATTTTTGCCTGGTCCGGCACCAAGACCGAGCAACCTTATCCCACGCTCGACTACAAGGTTCTCGCGAACCGCGATATCCATACGATCCCCGGAGAAGGCCACACCGGCTTTGAAAGCGACGCGGCAGCGGCCGGCGACAGCAGGTTTGCCGTGATCCGGCAGGATGCCTCGGGCGTCAAACTCAGCTTTTTCGAAGTGGATCCCGATGGTTCCTTCGACAAGGTTGACGTGGCCCCCTTCGATGTGGCTGCACCGACTTATGCGAGCCGGGGCAACGACGTGACGCTGTGGGATTTCTACACCGATAATCCCTCGGGCTATGCCTCGGTGCCCACCTATTTCCGCCCTTTCACCGAGTTGGTGGAGTTGAAGGGCGGCAACCTGCTCGCGCTCTGGTCTGTGGTGACCGAGGGCGACTCCGACGCGACCGCGCGGTTTTCGATCTATGCCCAAGCTTTCTCCGGCGAAGGCACCCCGCTGGGCGAGCGGCAGGAGGTCGAAAGCAACCTCAAACCCTCGGCCGCGATCGGCATCAACTGGCCCTTTGCGGCTCAGGGCAAAAACGGGGACATCTTCCTCGGGTATACGGTCGAAACAGACCGCAACGGCGAAGGCACACGCGAAATCGGAGGCGGCGTCTACAGGCTGACGCTGCCAAAGCCGGACATGAAATCCAGCAAAGGCGACGACACGCTTTACGGATCATCGAAGGGCGACAAGATCTCGGGCGGCCCGGGCGATGATGTTGTTTTCGGTTTTGGCGGCGATGACGTGATCGACTTCAGCACGGGCGGCGAACGCATTTTTGGCGGTGCCGGTAATGATCGCTTCGTGACCGAAAGCCTGAAGGATTTCCAAGGGGCTGGTGCCGTGATCCCGGTGATCGACGGCGGCGACGGAACCGATCTTTTGGATCTGCGCGGCCTGCCATACGGCGCAGATCTTGGGCAATCCTGGCTTTATATCCGCGACGGTTACGGCAGTGGGAAACTGCGCAATATCGAACAGGTCGTGATGACCGATTACGATGACAAAGCCTTTATCGGCAACAACCGCTATGGCCTCCAACTTGAAAAGGTCTGGCTGATGGGGGGCGATGACACGGCTCATGCCACTTCCGGCACCTACCAGATCGACGGAGGCAAGGGTTTTGACAGCGTCGATTTCTACCTTAACAAAGAGGACATGGACGTCACCAAGGTGGGCAAAGCCAAATACGTGGTCACCTACGAAGACCCGACCGGCGCAGATTATAATTTCAAGGTGACGTTGACCAAAGTCGAATTGCTGAAATTCATCGACGGCACGGAAATGAAGCTGGGCGCGACCAAGGGGCTGAAGGTACCCAACGAGGTCGATTTCGGAGGGCTGCCCGGCAAGGATGGCAATGGCGGCAACAACACGCTGATCGGGACCGGAAAAGACGAACGCTTTGACGCCGGTGGCGGCAACGACACGGTGCGCGCCAAGGGCGGCGCAGATCAACTGCTGGGCGGCGCGGGCAAGGACAAGCTGTTTGGCGATGACGGGGACGACTTTATCCTCGGCGGGGCCGGCAATGACAAGCTGTACGGCGGTGACGGTTCCGACACATTGGACGGCGGCGCCGGCAACGACGTAATCCGCGGCGACGCGGGCGATGACGAACTCATCGGCGGCGCGGGCAATGACAAGCTCTTTGCCGGCAATGGCTCCATCACGGGCGATACCCTGATCGGAGGGGCCGGCAATGACACGATGACGGCAGGCGACGGCAGGGACACATTCGAGTTTTCCACCGGGATGGGAAAGGACAAGATCCTCAAGTTCGATGCCGTCGCCACAGCAAAAAATGGCTATTCCGCAGACATGCTGCAGTTCGAATACAGGGCCTTTGACCCGGATATTTACGACGGCAAGTCCTTTGTCGACAAATACGCCTCGGTCGAGGGCAAGAACATCGTGTTCGATCTGCCGGGCAAGGACAGCCTTACGCTGGTAGGGGTGACCGATCTGGATGCGGTTGCGCAGACCGTGTTCCTTTATTAGCGGAACCATGCGGTCAGCTTCGGAAGATATTGCAACAACAGTAGGAAACGGGCTGGATGTGCCCCCGGACTTCGGGACCGGGGCCACACCGGCCCATATAAACGGGCTGCATGAATCGCTCGGCCATCCGAAAACACTGCCGCGGCGCAGAATGAAAATCGTTTCAGCGTCCAGCACGGCCATCGCAGCGCACAATCAGCGCGTCTTCTAGACACTCCGCCACGAGAGGTCGCGATGACTGCGACTGGTGACTGCGACTGGTGACTGGTGACTGCGACGCAAGCGAAGTCAGAACGCATATCTCTGCGCTCAACTTCTGCCTTGATAATGGCGCGCTGAAACCGCGGCATCCCAACCAGAAGCCCACGAACACCTACCGCCCGAACACAACCTCAGATCTTAGCACTTTGACAAACCCGCGTGATACAACCTAGGCTGGAATTATGGCTACGATAAAAGCCCCCGACACTTGAGGGCTGCTAGATGAAAGTTGAATACAATGCCATCGATTTGGATTAAAACCATTAAGAACTTACGTGAATTTGAAGAAAAAGGAACCACCTATTCCATCAAGGAATATCACGATAAGACCCTGCGCCTAAAAGGCGGAAAACCCGCGAACTTCACCGAAAAAGAGATCAAGGCCTGTCTGACCAAGGACATAAAATCGGCTGTGGCTGACAGCAATAAACTTCTGAGTCCCGTAAAAATGATCGCGCAAGCCAAGCACAAATACGAAACGGAAGATGCAGGCTCCATGGGATATTGGCTCAAAGCTGGGGTAGCCTTGATGAGGAACGGCAAGGACAGCCCAGAATATGCCAAGGCGATGAAAAGCTATGTGGAGTCGCTCAGACTTATGGACGTCTGGCTGGGCTATGACATCGATGAAATCAAAGCCTTTCTGCCCGCCGGTAAAAATATGATCAGCGAAGCCGAACTTGGAACGCGGCATGGTCAAGCGCTTGAAAAATATTTCAAGGCCTGCGCCAAAGAGTCTTCGCTTTCGAAATGGAAGGCGCGATTTTCTGACCTGTCGCAGGACTGCACGGTTTACGCCCAGAACACCCAGATGCTTGGCAAGCATCTCTTGACGATCAAGGCGGAATGCGAAAAACAACTCAAGGCCATAAAGGAAAAAAAGAAAGTAAACCTTTTATGGCACCAGGCCTGCACCAAAAGGCCACCACAGGATGCCAAGACGATGGAAAAGAATAATAGGGCCAAAAAACCTTCATTTTAAAGCTTACCCCGAGTGGGTTGCATGGGCGAACGGATCTCAAATCGCTCAAGAACTCAGCAAATTCTTTGGGCGTTGTTTTCTTCCAACGAGGGCGGAACCGCAGGCCCCTGCACCGCGCCTGCCTCGAACGACACCGCAAAATTGAAAAGGCCGCCCCAAGAGGCGGCCTTTTCAATGCGTTTTCAATACGACGAGGTCGAACAGATCAAAGCTGTTCCATCACCTCGTCGGTGGCCTCGAAATTGGTGGTGACGCGCTGCACGTCGTCGTCATCCTCCAGCGCGTCGATCAGCTTCATCAGCTTTTGCATGCTTTCGAGATCCATCTCGGTGGTGGTGGTGGGTTTCCACACCAGCTTGGTGCTTTCGCTTTCGCCCAGCTCGGCCTCGAGGTTGGTGGCAACCTCGTTCAGGTCGGTGTCGGCGCACCAGACCACATGGCCGTCCTCGGTGCTTTCCACGTCCTCGGCGCCAGCCTCGATCGCCGCCATCATCACGGTGTCGGCGTCGCCGATCTCGGCGGGATAGGTCACCTCGCCCTTGCGCTCGAACATGAAGCCGACGCTGCCGGTCTCGCCCAGGTTGCCGCCGTTCTTGGTAAAGGTCGAACGCACCGAAGAGGCGGTGCGGTTGCGGTTGTCGGTCATCGCCTCGACGATCACCGCGACACCGTTGGGGCCATAGCCCTCGTAACGGATTTCTTCGTAGTCGTCGCCTTCACCAACCTGCGATTTCTTGATCGCCCGATCGATCACATCCTTGGGCACCGAGACCGATTTCGCCTCTTTCACCGCAAGGCGCAGACGCGGATTCTTGTCCGGGTCGGGATCGCCCATCTTGGCGGCGACGGTGATCTCTTTGCTGAGTTTGGAAAACAACTTGGCCCGGACAGCGTCCTGTCGCCCTTTGCGGTGCTGGATGTTTGCCCATTTGGAGTGGCCGGCCATAGTGCTTCCTCGATCTGATTACTCGGTTGGCGCCCATATAGCCGCTTGCCCCGCCCCTGTTCAAGCAGCGCTTGCCCCCGCGCCGCAAGCGGATAAGTTGACGCCATGACATATGACCAAATCCTGCTCTTCGCCCTGTTCTTTGCCGTCTTCGTGCTGCTGCTCTGGGGGCGGTTCCGCTATGACCTTGTGGCGTTCAGCGCGCTGTTGGTCGGGGTGCTGCTGGGCTTGGTCCCGACCGAGGCGGCGTTTTCCGGTTTTGGCCATCACGCCACCATCATCGTGGCGCTGGTGCTGGTGGTCTCGGCCGGGCTGATGCGCTCGGGCGCGGTGCAGCTTATCACCCGGACGATGATCGACAGCACCCGCTCGGTCAGCCATCACATCGCCATCATGGGCGGTGTCGGGGCGGTGCTGTCGGGGTTCATGAACAACGTCGCCGCGCTGGCGCTGTTGATGCCGGTCGATATCCAGACCGCGCGCAAGGCCAAGCGATCCCCGGGCAGCACGCTGATGCCGCTGTCCTTTGCCACCATTCTGGGCGGCATGGTCACGCTGATCGGCACGCCGCCCAACATCATCATCGCCGCGATCCGTCAGGAACGTCTGGGCGAATCCTATTCGATGTTCGATTTCGCGCCGGTGGGGGGAATCACCGCCGTGGTCGGGTTGATCTTTGTCACCGTGGTGGGCTGGCGGCTGATCCCGAAAAGCGCGCGCGAAAGCGACCCGGCAGATCAATTGCGCCAGACCTCGGCCTATATTGCCGAGCTGGCGGTGCCCGAGGGCAACAGTTGGGTCGGCAAGCTGGCGGGCGGGCTGCACGAGGCGGCGGGCGAGAACGACGTCACCATTCTTGGCCTGATCCGGGGCGGGCGGCGCCGCTATGGCAGTTCGCGCAACACCGAACTTCAGGCCGACGATATCCTGATCCTCGAGGCGCAGCCCGACGAGCTGGACGCGTTCCGCTCGACCCTCGGGTTTTCCTATACCGACGCCGATCGCCGCGAGGTGATCGAGGGCGAGGCGCAGGGGCTGAGCCTGACCGAAGTGGTGGTGCAGCGCGAAGCGCGGATTGCCGGACGCTCGGCGCAAGCGGTGGGGCTGCATTGGCGGCAACGCTCGGTGATCGTGGGAATTTCACGTCAGGGCCGCCGCATCACCGAACATCTGCGCCAAGCGGTGATCGAGCCGGGCGATATCCTGCTGTTGCTGACGCCGGCGGATGAAGGGCAACAGGTGGCCAACTGGCTTGGCTGTCTGCCGCTGGCCGAGCGCGGTCTGGCGATCACGCAGGAAAACAAGACCTGGTTTGCCATCGGCCTTTTTGCCGCCGCCGTGCTGCTGGCCAGTCTGGGCTTTATCTCGCTTCCGGTCGGGCTGGGGCTGGTGGTTGTGGCCTATGTGCTGACCGGCATCGTGCCGCTGTCGGAACTCTACGATCAGATCGAGTGGCCGGTGGTGGTGCTGCTGGGCTCGATGATCCCCTTGGGTCAGGCGCTGGAGCAAAGCGGCGGCACCGAGCTTCTGGCCGGGCAGTTGGTGTCGCTGACCGGGGGGCTACCGGCATGGGCGATTCTGACCGTGCTGATGGTGGTGACGATGTCGCTGTCGGACGTGCTGAACAACACCGCCACGACCATCGTCGCCGCGCCGGTGGGAATCGAGATGGCGCGCGCGCTGGATGTCTCGCCCGACCCGTTCCTGATGGCAGTGGCGGTGGCGGCCTCCTGCGCGTTCCTCACCCCGATCGGGCACAAGAACAACACGCTGATCCTTGGCCCCGGTGGCTATCGCTTTGGCGATTACTGGCGCATGGGGCTGCCGTTGGAGGTTCTGGTGATCGCCGTTTCGATCCCCTCGATCCTGATTTTCTGGCCGTTCTAGGCGCGTGGCAACGCGATTTTCGGCGAGGACCTGACCGCCGGGGCGCGCGCTACCAGCTGCCGCTGGCGCCACCGCCCGAGGACGAGCCGCCGCCAAAGGATGAGCGGCCAGAGCCGGACGAGGATCTCGTGACCTTGGGAATCGTCCGCAGTTCGGTGTCGTGATAATCGCAGTTCTTGCAATCATAGGTCAGCCGCTTCTGGCCGGTGCTTTTGGTGGTCGCCGCCCGCAGGATTTTTGTGGTGGTCGACAGCGTGTGATAGCTGCAGCGCGGGCAGGCGCCATAGCGGGAAAACCAGTTGCGATAGCGCAGGATGTCCATATGGGCGCAGCTCGGGCAGGCCCAAACGTCATAATCCACCGCCTTAAGAAATTCTTCCAGCCGCTGGCCGCCGTCCAGATGTTCATCATCGGCGGTCTCGCCCATGCGCTGCATCAGGGTGCCACATTTCGGACAGGGGCGCGGACGGCGGCGCAAGTATCGACGTAGCCAGAAGCCGAACCCGGCCACGGGCACCGCAACCAGCCCCCAAATCCAATCCCCAAAGGCGGCAAGCCGACGAAATATCCAGCCCCAGCCTTGTTGGAACGTGCCGGTGTCATAGGTGCCGGGGAAATGGCCGGTCAGCTCATAGATGGTTTCATCCACCCCGGTCTCGATCCCCGCCTGATAGGCATAGTCACGAAAATCCGGGAGAAACCCTTGATCAATCACCCGCTGCATCCGCGCGTCCCAGCTGGAATCATAGCCGGCGCCGATTTCAATCCGCATCTGACGATCATAAAGCGCGACAAGCACAAGCACCCCGTCATTGCGCGCGCGATCACCGATGCCCCAGGCATTGAACAGCGCGGTCGCGAAGGGTTCAATCGCGCCGTAATGGCCATAGTCGCTCAGACTGGGAATGGTCAGCACCGTCATCTCGATGCCGGTGCGGTCATACAGATCGATCAGGTCGGCCCGGACCCGCGCCTCTGCCCCGTCCTCAAGCAAATCGGCGTAGTCGTTGACATAGACGTCGAGATAGCCCGGCAGGCTGCCCCCCGCAGGGTTTTCCAGCATCTCGACCGGCGCGGCGGCAAAGCCCGCCGGCCCCTCGGCAGGTACCCCGGGTAGATCCCCCCTGCCCGCCACCAGAAGCCCGACGCCATAGCCCAGCGCCAAACCGATCGCCACCACCAGCGCGGCGACGATACCGGCGATCTTCAGGTCATATCGTGTCATCTGCCCTGTCCTCTGGCCCGTCCTCTATGGCGCTGCAAGGCAGCGTAGCAGGCAGCAGGCTCTGATCCATAGGGGAAAAATCCCCGTTTCCGGCTCAGAGCGGCCAGATCAGCGGGATCAGGAGCGAGGCCAGGATGCCCACGCTCAGATTCAGCGGGATGCCGACGCGCATGAAGTCGGTGAACTTGTAGCCGCCGGGCCCGTAGACAAGCATGTTGGTCTGATAGCCGATCGGGGTGGCGAAACTGGCCGATGCCGCGATCATCACCGCCACCACCAGCGGCCGCGGGTCGATCCCCATGGCCTGCGCCAGCCCGATGGCGATCGGGGTGACGACCACCGCCACCGCGTTGTTCGACACCAGTTCGGTCAGTACCGAGGTCAGCAGGTAGATCGCCCAGACCACCATGAACGGCGGCAGCTTGGTCAACCCCGGGGCGATGGCCTCGACGATCATGCCCACCGCGCCCGAGCTTTCCAGCGCCGCGCCGATGGCGAGCATGGCAAAGATCATCGCCAGCAGACGGCCATCGACAAAGGAAAACGCCTCGTCCGCGTCGATGCAGCGGGTCAACAGCACGGCAGCCACCGCCAGCACCGACAGGAACAAGATCGGGGCCACGCCAAAGGCGGCCAGCGCCACGATGCCGATCAGCGCGACGATGGCGATCGGGGCATGGCCGCGCCGGAACGCCCGCGCGGAGGGGTGCGAGACATCGACCATCTCCGTCTCCGCAGCGAGCCGCTGGATATCCCCCGGCGAGCCTTCAAGCAGCAGGGTGTCGCCCACCCGCACAACCAGATCGTCAAGCTGGCGACCGATATTCTGGTTGCGCCGATGCACGGCCAGCACATAGACGCCATAGCGCCGCCGCAGCCGCATCGCGCCAAGGCTGCGCCCGACCAGCTTGCAGCCGGGAGAGATCAACACCTCGACCGTGGTGGTCTCGACCGCCGAGATCTGATCGACGCGCCTCAGTTCCTTGTTGTTCTGCAAGCTCAGCAACTCGGTCATTCGGGTCCGTAGAACCACCCGGTCCCCGACCTGAAGCTGCACCCCCTCTAGATCGCGCCGCAGTGACTGGTCGCCACGCACCACGTCGATCAGGCGCACGCCCTCGCGCTTGAACAGCTGAACGCCCAGAACCTCGCGCCCGATCAGGTTGCTTTCCGGTGGGATCACTGCCTCGGTAAAGAATTTCATCTTCGACTTGTCGTTGAGCAGCAGGGCCATGCTGTCGCGGTCGGGCAGCAGACGCGGCGCGACAAAGCGAATATAGATCATCCCGTAGGCCACCAGCGCCAGCCCCAGCGGGGTCACCTCAAAGATCGAAAAGGCCGCCAACCCGTGGCTGCGCGCCACGCCGTCCACCAACAGGTTGGTCGAGGTGCCGATCAGCGTCAGCGTGCCGCCCAGAATCGCGGCATAGCTGAGCGGGATCAAAAGCTTGCTGGCCGAAACGTTGAGCGTGCGGGCGATCTGGATGAAAACCGGGATCATCACCACCACCACCGGCGTGTTCGACACCACCGCCGAAGCGATCAGAACGAACCCCATCAACAGCGCGATGGCAAAGCGCGGACGCGTCGCCGCCTGTCGCTGCGCCACGCTGGTAAAGGCGTCCAGCGCACCGGTGCGCACCAGCGCGCCCATGATGATGAACATCGCCGCGATGGTCCAGGGGGCGGGGTTGGACAGCACCGGCAGCGCCGCGTCATAGGGCAGCACGCCGGTGACCAGCATCACCGCGACGCCACCGATGGCGACCACCTCGGTCGGAAACGCCTCGCGCAAGAACATGATGAACATGCCCGCGACGATGATCAGGGCAAGAACGGCTTCGGCGGTCTCGGATAGGGCAAAGATCTGCATGCTATTGATAATTTTCGCTTCAACGAATGCGGCCGGGTCAGGCCGGCGCCCACTTTCGCTGATCGCACAGGTCGGAGCAAGCGTTTCATGTGGTCGCAGGCCGACCGCGCAGAGGGCGCGGCCGATTTTTGCCTGTGATCAGGGCGCGGCCTGTTCCAGGAGCCCGCCGACGCGCACCATGCGCACCTGCTTCGCGCTGCCGGTGCGGTCGTCGGTCTCGACAAAGACACCCGACAGGGTTGCCGGGCCAGAGGCCGGCGTGAACCGGTCCTTGTTCATGCCAGTGATGAAACGGCGCATCGGCTCGGTCTTTTCCATGCCAATAACCGAGTTGTAGTCGCCGCACATGCCCGCATCGGTCAAATAGGCGGTGCCACCGCTCAGGATCTGGGCGTCGGCGGTGGGAACATGGGTATGGGTGCCCACGACCAAGCTGGCGCGACCGTCGCAGAACTGGCCCACAGCCATCTTTTCCGAGGTCGCCTCGCAATGGATATCGACGATCACCGCCTGCGCGATCCCGCCGCGCGGATGCGTCTTGAGCACGGTGTCGATCGCCGAGAACGGGTCATCGAAGGGGCGTTTCATGAACACCTGCCCCAGCACCTGCGCCACCAGCACCTTGCGCCCGCCGGGGGCATCGAACAGGCGGAACCCCTTGCCGGGTGCGGACTTGGCAAAATTGATCGGGCGGATGATGCGCGGCTCGCGTTCGATCGCCTGCATCATGTCCTTCTGGTCAAAGGCATGATCGCCCAGCGTGAGGCAATCAGCCCCCGCCTGCAGCAGCAGCCGGGCGTGATCGCCGCTCAGCCCCATGCCATTGGTGGCGTTCTCGCCATTCACGACGACAAAATCCAGCCGCCAGTCCTCACGCAAGCGCGGGAGGGTCTCGGATATCGCTGTGCGGCCCGCGCGGCCCATCACATCGCCAAGGTACAAAATTCTCATGGCCGCTTGGTAGGGTCTGGCGCGGGTGAGGGCAAGAGGTGCCGCGCTTTGGGGGCCGGGGCGTGCGTTTGGCGCACTTCGGCCAGCCGCCCCTAGCCCCGGGAAACCATCACCACCCGGCTTTCGGTCACGATCATGTCAAGCGGCTGATCGGTCGGCTCCAGCGGCAAGGCCTCGGCCTCTTGCGCATCAAAGGCAAACCCGATCGCCAGCGTCGCGCGGCGCGCGCGCAACTGCTCCAGCGTGCGGTCATAGAACCCGCCGCCATAGCCCAGCCGATTGCCAGCCACATCAAAAGCCACCAGCGGCACGATCAGGATCTCGGGCTCGAAATACGCGGGCGTCGCCGGGATCCTCGCCCCGAACGGGCCGTCGATCAGGGCGCAATCGGGACTCCATTGGCTGAACCGCAGCGGCGCCCCCGCCGCCTCGATCACCGGCAGGCCCACCAGCCCGTGGGCGGCGGCCTCGGCCATGGCGGGCAGCGGGTCGATCTCGGTCCGGATCGGCATGTAGCCAGCCAAGGGCACCCCGCGATAGCCGGCAAGCACCGCGCTAAGCTGGGCCGCGGCCCCGGGTCCGACCATTGCATGCGCCGCCTTGCGCCGGGCAAAGGCGGCCTTGCGCGCCGCAGCCTTGCGCGCGGCCAGATCGCTCACATCAACACCAGACCGGCGAGCCCGAGAAAGACGAAGAAGCCCACCACATCGGTCACCGTGGTCACGAAGGTGCCCGAGGCCAGCGCCGGGTCGACGCCGAATTTCTCCAACACGATGGGAATCGCCGTGCCGGCAAGCCCGGCGACCAAAAGATTGATCACCATCGCCGCCGCGATCACATAGCCCAGATCCAGCGTCCCGAACCAGACCAGACTGACCACGCCCATCACCACGGCAAAGATCACCCCGTTGACCAGCCCGACCAGAAGTTCGCGCCGGATCACCCGCCAGGCGTTGGCGCGGGTCAGGTCGCGGGTGGCCAGCGAGCGCACCGCAACGGTGAGCGATTGGGTGCCCGCATTGCCCCCCATCGAGGCGACGATGGGCATCAGGATCGCCAGCGCCACCAGCGCCGCGATGGTCTCGGCGAACTGGGCGATCACCAGCGAGGCCAGGATCGCCGTCACCAGGTTGACCGCCAGCCAGGGCAGCCGCTGGCGTGCGGTGTCGACCACGCTATCGGACAGCGAGCTTTCCTCGCCCACACCGGCCAGACGCAGAATGTCTTCTTCGTTTTCCTCGTCCAGCACCGCCATGGCGTCGTCGATGGTGATCACCCCCACCAGCCGCCCCTCGGCATCGACCACGGGGGCCGAAATCAGGTGATACTGGTTGAAGGCATAGGCGACATCCCCCTCGTCCTGTTCGGCCGGGATGACCTGAAACACCTCTTCGCAGATATCCTTGAGCGGCACGTTGCGTGGCGAGCCCATCAGCTTGCCCAAGGTGACATTGGCCACCGGGTGCAGCCGCGGGTCGACCAGCACGATATGATAGAATTGTTCCGGCAGATCGTCCGAGTTGCGCAGATAGTCGATCGCCTGTCCCACGTTCCAGTGATCGGGGGCGAACACCACCTCGCGCTGCATCAGACGACCAGCCGAGTTTTCCGGATAGCTCAGCGCCTGTTGCACCGCGACCCGGTCGGCGGCCTCCAGCGCGCCAAGGATGGTGGCCTGTTGCGGTGCCTCCAGATCCTCGACCAGATCGACCACATCATCGCTGTCGAGTTCGCGCACCGCCTCTGCCAGCACCTGCGGGTGCAGCATGGAAATCACATCCTCGCGGATGCTCTCATCCAGTTCTGAAAGGATGTCGCCGTCGAATTCGCGGCCGTACAGCCGGATCAGCCGGCCCCGGTCAAAGGCGTTGACCTGTTCCAGAAGGTCGGCGATGTCGGCCGCGTGCAGCGGCTCCATCAGCTCGATCAGCTTGTCGCGATCGCCCACATCGACCGCGAACAGGATCGCCGCCACCGCCTTGCGATCAAGCCGGTAAGCCCCATCCTGCCCACCCTCGTCGCGGGGCGGTTCGTTCTCTACCGGATCATCGCCTGTGCTCATGGTCCGCCCATATCCCGAATTGGGTGTAAATTAGAAGAAGCTTCTCCCCGGAAACAATGACAATAGCGCAATTTACCTGTGTTGGCGCGCCCTCTAGTCTGCAGGCAACATCTTGGGGACGAAAGCGGATATCAATGACCGAAACGACGATTCTGACCGGACGGGTGCTGTCCTTTGACGGCACGCCTTTTGACGGCACACCGACCGAGGCGGCGCGGTTTGATGGCGCGGTGGCGCTGGCGGGCGGGCGCATCGTCGCGCGTGGCACGACGGCCGATCTGTACGCCGCCTATCCACAGGCCAAGCGGCGCGATCACGGCGACAAGGTGATCTGCGCCGGTTTTGTCGACCCGCATGTGCACTAT
>JASJGL010000048.1:0-9341 GCA_033791545.1 Pseudodonghicola sp.
GCAATCAAGCCGGTTATGGCGACGCCCGCAAGCGCGGGCATGGGTGGCGTCAGGGTGACCTCATCGCGGTGAACGGAAAGCGAAAACAGGTATCCCGGCCCCGGCGGCGCGATGCCGAATTCCTCGTGGAAGCCTGCGCCAAAGGTCTGCGCGATCTGATCGCCAGACTCTGGCCGCGCAGCAAGCCGCAGCGGCATCGGGTGCATCTGTCGCTGCGCGGCGAGCGTCACGGAATACACCAAAGCACCGGTTCCGGGGCATTCAGCCTCCAACTGCTCCAGCAGCGGGCCAAGGATCTCCGGCGTCAACTCAACCAACGAGCGATCAATGCGCGCCGAGGCTTCGCTGCGCCGGGCGGCCTGCATCAGACCAATGGCCCCGGACGCGCCGGGGGCGCGCGGCAACAGCACTCGGTCCAACCCCATTTCCGCCGCGATATCCGCGGCCAGCAACGCACCGGTCCCCCCCATCACCGCCAGCGCCGCGCGGCCCGGATCAATGTTGCGCCGGGTGGCATGGCGGGTCAGGGCATAGGCCATGCGTGCGGCCGCAAAGGCCACCGCCGCATCGGGCGTGAACGGCGCCGACCATTTGGCAACGCCCGGCAACCGCCCAAGCACCGCGAGGGCAGCGTCGAGCGTAGCGGTCTCTGCGGGCCCGGCGGCCAGCGGATCGGTGGCGGCAAAGCGCAACCCACGCGGCCCCTGTTCCACCCGCCGGGCCCCGCCAAGCGCAACACTTTCGATATCGGTGCAGGCCTCGCGCAGAGGCACTCCGGCCAGCAGGCACGCCTCGGCCATGCGGGTCTGACCGGCATGGGCGGTGGACATATCCGCGCTGAGCGAGCCGATATCGGCGGCGATCACAGTGCCATCTCCGGACAGGTCTGCCGCCGCGCGCGCGGCAGCCGCGGGCGCCCCCGAAAGCAAGACGGCGCGGTGCACGCCCGCCGCCTGATCTGACACCAGAACGCCACGCCCATCGCCAAACACCAGCTCTCCGACAAAGCCACGCGCCCGTAGAGCGGCACGCGCATCGCGCAGGGGTGCGTTCATCCGGGCGGCGAGCCAGGCATCGGTCAGAACAGAGACGGTGCGCTCGTATTCGCGGGGCCCAGCGTCAACCTGATGCGACAGGCTGATGCTGATGTCGGGCAAGGCGCTGCGGATCGCTTCGGCCAATTGCAGCTCTTGCGCCGGGTTCACATGGGAAAACAGCAGGCAGATCGCGACAGAGCGAATATCGCGGTCGCGCAGGGCGGCAATGGCGGCATCCATATCAGCCCGCTCAAGCGGCGTCAGCACGGTGCCTTTGGCATCCAGCCGCCCGCCAACCTCGTAAACATCCTGCGGATCGACCAGGAACGCCGGGGCGGGAGAGCGCGCCACGGGATCATACAGCGCCACCCGGTTCTGCCGCCCCAGCCGCAGCGTATCGGCAAAACCACGGGTGGTCAGCAAGGCGACGGGAACCGGCGTACGGGCCAGCAGGGCATTGATCGGTGCTGTGGTGACCACGCGCAGCTCGCGCAAAATGGCGGCATCAAGGCCCAACGCCTCAAGACCTGCGATCAGGTCAGCGGCCATATCCCCGGTGACGGGGCGTTTCAGAATGTGCAACGCAGAGTCATCCAAGACGACGAAATCAGCAAACTTTGCCCCGAAATCCACGGCAAGACGGGTCATGCGGATAGACCCTCGGGGCCACCTTCGGGCCAGCTGATACCCCACGCCATCTCAAGCGTCAGGAATTCGGTATCGACCGCGATGTCGCCCTTTTTCCACATCAGAGAGGTAAAGCAGGCAGGCCGGTCAAGCGCCGCGATTCCATGATGCCAAAGGCCCGGTGCATAGGTGACCACGTCTTGCGGACCGGCGACAAAAGCCAGCGGCGCGCGCGCGGGGCCATCGGGCCAGATGACGACCAACCAGCGGGCGGCATTCATCGGGCTGAACATCTGCGAAGACAGGATGTGCCGCTCGATTACGCTGGCGACAAGTTGATCCGTTTCCGGCGCAACCTCGTAAAAATCCAGCTTCGGCTCTTCTGCGTCGTGCTGATGGGAAAACGCGGTTTCGCTCTTGCTCAGGCGCACCCGATCGTTGCGGATCGCCTTGACATCGCCAAGACCGGGACGCGCGACATGGCCAAAGGGCGCAAAGGCCTCGGGCGTCAGGACCTGTGCCTGAATGCGGCGCGTCGCCGGGATCTGATCGCCCGGATCAAGAGAGCTCTGGGTCATGAATGGCCTTTCGTCAGTTCAGTCCTCAAAGGCCGCGAAACCGGCCCTTGCTTTTCGTCGGCTCGGGACGATGAGCAGCCTCGGGGAATTGCGTCGCACGGTGATCTCTGTTGGCACTATGTAAAATTTGGGCCCTCAATCGCTGTAAAACCTCTGTGCAACAGGACCATTTTCTAACCCAGCCAGAGGCCTTCGCCCAGAGTTTCAACGCAGCCCCGCATCCTAAAAACACCTTTTGATACAATATCATACAAACAGCGGGTAGGTTTTGCGAAACTTGGTCAGCCGAATGCGAAAAATCGGTTTACCGAGGCGCCTAAAATTACGGCGTCAAAGATCACAAACGCCAGCATAACCGCCGCCGAGCTGCGTCAGACGGATCGATTGAGCAAATCACAACAGCTCGGCGAGCGGCCAAGCGCAATCGCTCTGGTCGCCCGCGTTGGCGCAGGCTACCTATTAGGCGCAGAACAGAACAGGCCGTGTGACATGCCACATTTTATCATTGAAGCGGCCGGAGCTCTCGACGCGCCGGATGACAGGCAGGCGGCCATGACCATCGTCGCGAACGTTGGAGCCGCCCAGACATTCATCAACCGCGACGACATCAAGGTCAGGCTGTACCCCTGCGCCGACTTTCTCGCGTTGGATGGCAGGACAAGTTTCCTGCATATCACCGTCCGTCTGCTGGCGGGGCGCACGGCGGAGCAGAAAGAAACGCTGGCCTGTGCATTGCGTGACGCCTTGGGCGAGCGGTTTGCGAAGGTCCAAAGCATCAGCATCGAAATCTGCGATATGGATCCGGTCAGCTACAAGAAGCGGCTGGCCTGAAGCAGCATCAAAATCCGGGCCGCAAAGATCCCGGATCTCATTGGCACCCCAGGACTCTCTGGCGGCAGCATGGGGGCGGCGAACGCCCTGCATGTCCGCCCCCAAATCGCACCTTGTCGAAACCCGCTAGTACAAGCCGAAGTATTCCGCCTGCTCCCATTCCGAGACGGTAAGGTGATAGCGGTCCCATTCCGCCTGTCGGATGCGGGTCATGTAATCGACAAAGACATCCCCAAGCTGCGCACGATAAAACGCCGAGCCGTCAAAGTACTGGATCGCGCTCAGAAGGCTCTCGGGCAGCTTTGTTGCCTCGGCATCATAGGGCGTTTCGACCGGATCGGGCGCGGACAGCCCGCGCGCCACACCGTCCAGGCCGGACAGGATCTGGCTGGCAAAGAAGTAATACGGGTTCGCCGTGGTCTCTGCGACGCGGTTTTCGATGCGCGATGCCGTGTCCCCCGGTGCCATCAACCCGCGCACCATCGCGCCACGGTTGTCGCGGCCCCACTGGATGCGATCCGGGGCCAGTTGGTGCGGGCGGTAGCGCTTGTACCCGTTGACCGTCGGCGTGGTCAAAAGGCAGCTTTCCTGCGCATGGGCCAGCAAGCCGGCAATCCAGCCGCTGGCGGTATCGCTCAGGGTGCCATCGGCATTCGGCATCATCAAGTTGCGTCCAGAGGCCGGATCGACAATCGACTGATGCAGGTGCCAGCCACTGGCGGCCGAGTTTTCAAGGTTGGGCTTGCACATGAAGGTCGCGTGCAGCCCCTGCCGCGCCGCGACTTCCTTTACCATGGTGCGAAACATCACAAGGTTGTCCGCATGGGTCAGCGGATCGGCCGGATCGAAGGTGAATTCGAACTGGCTTGGCCCCATCTCGATCTCCATCGAGCGGATCGGCAGATCCATCGCCTGACAATTGCGGCGCAGATCATCAAGGATACCTTCGACTTCGCCATAGCGGGTCTCGGTCAGGAACTGATACCCCTGCGACAGGTTGCGGGTCTGCACCGCGTGGCCGGGCATCGTGGCGCTCGCATGGTCAAGCTTGGCATCGACGCGCTCGTAAACATGGAATTCGACCTCGAGCCCGACGACGAGCGCCAGATCCCGTGTCGCCAGTTTTGCGATCGACGCCTTCAACACGTCTCGCGGTGAGAACGGAATCAGCTCGCCCGACTTGAAGCGCGGGTCGCACAGGATCCACGCCGAATGCGGCGACCAGGGCAGAACGCGGAAGGTATCGGGATCGGGCAGCATCAGGATATCACCCGCGCCCGCCATACCGCCTTCGATACCCGGATTTGCGGACCAGATCGGAAACACGGTGCGTTGCGAGGTGTCTTTCAGCAACAGCGAGGACGGCGCCGCAAGCCCGGAGGTAAAAAGCGACGCGAAGGCCCCCGCCACGATGGTCTTGCCGCGCAGGATGCCGTGTTGATCGGCAAACAGGACGCGGATCGTTTCAAGCTCGCTGGCCGCAACACGCCCGGCCAAGGCCACGGCCTTGTCGATGTCGGCCGCATCCAGCAGGCCCGCCCGTGCCAGCGCGCCCTCGGCAATCGCCTTGTGCAGATCGCTCATGTGGTCGCATCCCAATCGCTGCAGGCGGCGCGCCGTTCGCGGTCGCTGGCCTCGAACGCGGTCTGCCAGTTGTCCTTGTCGCCGATGGTGTCGTTGGAGATCGGACCGAAGATGCTGGCCGGATCGACGCCGCCAATCATCGGCAGGTTTTCAAGGTTGCCCTCTTTGACGCTGGCAATCGCGGCCCGCAACATGCGGCGATACTTGATAAGCGCAACGTCCGTCTTGCCCAGATGTTCCTTGGTCCGGTCAAAGATCGCACCGGGGCTTTCGACGGCCCATTGGTCGTGCACGTTGATATCAAGGCCCATCCCCGTATAGGTCTCGTGCATCTGCTCGTCCGGATCGAAGCCATAGCCGTTGCTCTTGTTCCGGATCGGCGCATAGTCCGGCAAGCGGTGCTCCTTCAGGCGTTGGGCGCGCATCAGCTCCTTGTTCACGGGTTTGTCGAAGCTGGTGAACATCGAATACCAATAGCAATGTTCGTCGTCGATCGGCACGTGCCACTGGGTGATGATCATCTCGCGGCTCATCGGGATCGAAATCGCCTCGGGGAAGATCTGGTTGGTGATGCGGACGTGGGTCTTGCCGTTGTCCAGATGTCGCAGGGCAATGATCCGCATGCCGTAATCCGTTTCCTCGACCGTGATGTCCGGACGAGGATAGTCGCGCAGAAGCTTGGTCATGGGAATGTCGGTATCCGCGGCCTTGTCGCGGAACTGCTTGCCGTAGCTGTCAGCGGGGTCTTCGTCCTGCAGGAAACGGTGCAGGAACGAGGCATGCGCCGGATCGATGCCCACTTCCATCGCTTGCAGCCAGTTGCAGTCCCACAGCCCCTTGAAGGCAAAGACATGGGTTTCGGGTGCCCGGAAACAGTCAAAATTCGGGAACGCTGGCGGTTCGCCCGGGCCCATATAGGCAAAGATGATTCCGTTCTTTTCGATGACGGGATAGGCGGTGGCCTTGATCTTCTCATACATCCGGCTGCCCTCGGGCTCGCCCGGCTGTTCGACGCATTGGCCGGTGCGGTCGAAATGCCAACCGTGGAACGGACAGCGCAGCCCGTTGTCCTCCAGCCGACCATAGCACATGTCAGCCCCTCGGTGCGGACAGCCGCGTCCGATCAGGCCCAGTTCACCGTCGCTGTCGCGAAACATCACCAGATCCTCGCCAAGCAGTTTAACCGGGACGACAGGGCGCTTGCCCGCCAGTTCGTCCGTCAGGGCCGCAGGTTGCCAATACCGGCGCATGACCTCGCCCGCATCGGTCCCGGGGCCGGTCAAGGTGAGTGTGTCGTTCAGTTGCTTGCTGATCATGTCAGGTATCCTTTGTCTTGAAGTACTGAATGGGGGCTTTTCTGAGCATGTGCGGTGGGTGTCCTGCCCAAGCATGCCATGAGAGGTCTGACGGAGGTTTTCATTTTTTGCCCGTGACTGGACGGTTGATCAAATTTTCGTTCATTAATTGCACGAATGTTCATATAGTCAACTTAATGTTCGGATATTCAGAGAGGCCGCGCGCCTTATCATTGACGGCGCGAAACGATACAAAGCCGTGACCGGCCGGGAGAAGATGATGAGCGACGAGGAAAACTGGTACCGCAAAAGCGATATTTCTTCGACCTTCCTCAAGGGCTTGAAGGTTCTGTCCGCATTCGACGACGCCACGCCCCGCCTCACATTGGCCGAAATTGGCAAGCGGACCGGGCTTGATCGTGCGGCCGTGCGGCGGCTCGTCATCACATTGCTCGACTTCGGGTATGTTGAAAAAACGGGCAAGACCTTCAGCCTAACGCCCAAGATACTGACACTTTCGGGAAGCTACATGCGCGGCAATGGGGTTGGCGTCGTGGTTCAACCGATTCTGAACCGCTATTCCGAAGAGATGGCCGCCGAGATATCGCTCGCTGGCGTGGCCGAGACCGAAGCGGTTTACATCGCGAAATCCATCCTGCCCGGATCGAATATCTCTTTCGGGTTCACAGTGGGCAGCCGCCTATCGCTGTTGCAGACGGCCATCGGACGCATGCTGCTGGCGTCGCGCGACGACGGTTTCGTTGCTGACCTGATCAAGACCGGAAACCTGCGGGAATATACCCGCGACAGCATCATGGACCGCGCCCGCATCCGGCAGGAAATCGAAACAGCGCGCAGGCAGGGATTCGCCATCGTCACAAATGAATTCGAGGCCGGGATTACCGGGCTGGCCGTGCCCGTCGGATCCCCGATGACGGCAAAGACGGTCATCGGCATCTCGGCGCCGGTCGCGGTCCTGCAGGTGGATGAAAATCGTGCGCGATATTTGAGCGTGCTGCAGCAATGTGCCAACGACCTTGACCGCACGCAGCTCGAAAGCTGAGCGGGGCACACTGCCTCAAGACATCCGCTCACCTGCGTTTGACGCCAGCGAAGGCGGCATGCGCCACCACCTTTCAAGCGCCAGAAGCCTCTGATCCGTTTGGGCCGTCAGTGCTGTGTGATACCGCTCTGAACGAAAACGATGTCGCCGGACGGATCAATGATTGCGGCGGATAGCCGGTTCGTCGCAAAGGCGCCGGTATCAACGGAAATGACGCAGCCTCTCGCTTCGGGCTCATCGACGATCGTATGTCCGTGGATCACCCAAATCCCGTCAGAACGCATCACTTGTCGGAACTGACGACAGCCCCAAAGCAGTTTTTTCTCAGGCTGATCCTGCACCGCAAGCGATGGATCCAAAGCAGCATGGACAGCGCAGAGGTTGCCAGACTGGAACGTCAGGGGAAGGGCACGCAACCAGTTTTCGATGTCGCCCGGGAGCTTCTGTTTAAGTCGGTCCCGCGCAACGGTGAGGGCCTGCGCAGAGGAGGTCTCGCTGACCTGTCCGACGCCAAAGCTCGCCAGCGTTTGAAGCCCGCCGATGCGCAACCAGGCGCGGCCGGCTCTTTCCGGGTCATCCAGGAAATCCAGGAGCATCTGTTCGTGGTTCCCTTTCAGGCACACCACCCGATCTGGCCAGCCCCGGCACAACCCGAAAAGACGGTACAGCACCTCCGCGGAGGCCTCCCCTCGGTCAATGTAGTCACCAAGCAAAACCAGTGTATCAATACCGCCGTGCTGCGCCGCCTCTGTGTCAACAAGATCAAACAAGCTGTCCAGAAGGTCGATCCGCCCGTGCACGTCTCCCACGATACACAGGCGCTGACCCGGCTGAAGCACAGACATCTTCTGCGGCGACGACTGTCGCTTGCGGACGGCAGAAAGGACACTCTTGAGCCTCATCTTCTCACCAGATTCCTTCTCTTGCTCCGCACCGCAGGAGGTGCCGTTGATGACGTAGGTGGTGCATGGCTTGTATCTCACGGCGCTCTAAATTCGGTACGCAGTGCGCTTGCGATTGTTGTCGAATCGTAACTATCTGAGCGCATCTCCGCGTTTTGCGTTGGCTTTTCATTGCCCTCCCAGTACACACAATCATCTCATAATGATAGTATTTGGACGATGAAACTGACTTCTGATTTCCATACCCCCCCGCAAAGGCAAGCTGCACAACAGAGCGATCTGGCCGATGGTGAGATCGACCTTCTGGCACTGTTGGCAACGCTTTGGCGCGGTAAGCTCTGGATCGTTCTGGCGATGCTGTGCAGCGTTGCCTTGGCTGGGTATTATGTTTTCAGTGCTGCGGTTCCGATCTACACTGCCGACGCGACAGTCGCGCTGGAAAACCGTCAATCCAGCGTCTCCAACCTGGAAGATGTCGTGTCAGGTCTGTCCACAGATCAGGGTACGATCAACACCGAGCTGGAGGTCTTGATCTCTCGGACCTTGCTCGGGCGCGTGGTAAAGCGGTTGGATTTGACCGCAGATCCCGAATTCAACGCAGCACTTCGAGAGGATTCTGGGTTTTCATTGGGGTCGGCCGTCACCTTTGCCAAAACCGGGATCAAGTCCCTGTTTGGCGACAGGGATCAGGCGGCACCCCGCGAAAAGACCAGCGAAGAAACCTTCAACAATGCGATCAACACGTTGAAAACTGTGGTGTCAGTTTCCAATCCCAGGAACAGCTACATCTTTTCCATCTCGGCACAGACCACCTCGCCGCAGAAGTCCGCGGCCATCGCAAATACACTTGCCGACGTCTACATCGAGGACCAGCTCGAGGTGAAATTCGACAAGACCCGGCAGGCCACCGAATGGCTCTCGGTTCGGGTCGCAGAACTGCAGAAAACGGTGGAAAAATCCGCCGCCGCCCTAAAAGCGTTTCGAGCAAACTCAGAGTTGGTCAGCCCGGAAGCCCTTGATGCGTTGAACCTGCAAGTGAAAGACCGCCGGACCCGTCTGGGAGAGGTTCAAAATTCCCGAGCCGTTCTGGAGGGCAAGCTTGCTCCATTGAAACAAGCCCTCGGACGCAATGACCGCTCAGCAATAGCTGCTGTGGCGGCGGACCCCGCCCTGACCCGGCTATTGGCTGAAATCAAGGCCGGACGTCAAGGCGCCGAAGGCAGCTTTGATCTGCGCGTTCGCCAACTTGTGCAGCGTGTGGAGGTCGACCTTGGTCGCGCCAAGGCTCAGGAGCGTGTTCTTGAGACTTCGATCACCGAGCAAGAGCAGCAGCTCAACGCGCAATCTGGCGAGTTTGTGCGCGCGGAACAGCTGGAGCGGGAGGCAGAGGCCAATCGGCTTCTGTACGAACACTTCCTGACGCG
>JASJGL010000049.1:0-18618 GCA_033791545.1 Pseudodonghicola sp.
GCTCATGGCTGGACCCTCGCACTGGTGTTGGATGGCGTTTATTGTTCGTATACAAGCAGAGTGTGAGACAGCGCCCCGGCCCTGTCAACATTCCCGGCACGAAGGACCGCGCGCGATGGGTGATGAGACAAAAAACGGGCAGCCCTATCATCTGGACAGCCAGGTCGGGTTCACCATGCGGCAGGCGAACCAGCGGCACCTGTCAATATTCGCACGCCACATCCCCGAATTGACCCCGACGCAGTTTGCCACGATCGCCAAGCTGTGCGAGCTGGGTCAGGCCAGCCAGAACGCGCTGGGGCGCGCCACCGCGATGGATGCGGCGACAATCAAGGGGGTGGTGGACCGGCTGCGGCGGCGCGATCTGGTCGCCTCGGCCCCCGATCCCAACGACCAGCGCCGCGTATTCCTGACCCCCACGGACGCCGGGCGCGCGCTATATGCCTCGGTGATCGCCGCGGCACATGCGGTGACAAGCGAAACCCTGTCGCCGCTAGAGCCGGAAGAGCGGGAGGTTTTCCTGCGGCTGTTGCGCAAGATGATCTGAGCGGGGTGAGAATGGCGCTGCGCGCCATGCCTTCGGCGAGAGTATTTTCCGACAAAGAGAAGGGGAGCGCCCACTGCGGTAGCCCCCTCCCGTTGTTAGGGGGGAGGGGGCGTTTTCCGGGGCTCCGCCCGTTCGGCGCTGAAAAAGGTCCACTGGACCTTTTTCCGGGCGCGCCTCACTCCACCACGTTGAACGTCGGGCCGTAGGGGTATCCGGTGATGTTGTCATTGCCGTCTTCGGTGATCACCAAAATGTCGTGTTCGCGATAACCGCCAGCGCCGGGCTGGCCCTGGGGCAGGGTCAACATCGGCTCCATGCTGATCACCATGCCCGGTTCCAGCACGGTGTCGACATCCTCGCGCAGTTCCAGCCCGGCCTCGCGGCCATAGTAATGCGACAGCACGCCGAACGAGTGGCCATAGCCGAAGCTGCGGTATTGCAGCAGGTCGCGTTCGGCAAAGAAGGCGTTGATGGCCTGCGTGATCTCGGCGCAGCTGATCCCCGGTTGCAGCAGCGACATGCCATACTCATGGGCGGCAACATTGGCCTCCCAGATCTTCAGGCTGGCCGCGTCGACCTCGCCCAGGAACAGGGTGCGTTCCAGCGCAGTGTAATAGCCCGAGATCATCGGGAAGGTGTTCAGCGACAGGATATCACCGCGTTTCAACCGGCGAGAGGTGACCGGATTATGGGCGCCGTCGGTATTGAGGCCGGACTGGAACCAGACCCAAGTGTCCCGGTATTCGGCATCGGGAAAATGATGCGCGATCTCAAGCTCCATCGCATCGCGGCCCGCCATGGCCACGTCAATCTCGCGCGCGCCCACTTTCACCGCATCGCGGATGGCATAGCCGCCGACATCGGCGACCTGCGCACCGGCGCGGATCAGTGCAATCTCGGCGGGGGATTTGTGCATCCGCAGGCGCATGGTGGCCGGGGCCAGATCGACCATCGTGATGGGGGTGAGAAAATCCTCAAGCTTGTCGCGCTGCATCAGGGTGAGGTGATCGCCCTCGTATCCCACGACACCGTTCGGGCCGGTGACCGAGAGCACCGCGCGCCAGAAATTGTCCCGGGTCCAGTCGGTATAGGTGATGGCGTCGCAAAAGCTGCGCCGCCAAGGCTGGCCGGCGTCGATACCGGCGGACAGGATCACGGCCGCATCCTCGGTCACCACAAAGGCATAGGGGCGGCCAAAGGAACAATAGAGAAAGCCGGAATAATAGGCGACGTTGTGCATCGAGGTCAGCACGACGGCGGTTGCACCGGCCTCGTCCATCGCGGCGCGCAGACCGTCAAGGCGGGCCTGATATTCGCTGTCGGCAAACGGCAGCCGGGCCTTTTCGCCCGCCTCTCTGTCGGTATGGAAACGGAAGAATTCAGGGCGTTCGGTCATCACAGACCCTCCTTTGCAGAAAGGTCCCGGCGTACAGGACGTAAAAGCGGGCAGTTCCCCATGCTCTGCAACATCCGCGCGGGGAAGGCGGCGACGCCATCGCCAAGCCCGACGCCAGAGTGGCCCAGCCCCTTGGCTGGCGCAAGCCCGTTTGCGACAGGATCGCGCTTGAAACAGGCTTTGCAGCGCGGGGGGCTCTGCTCTACCAAGGGGGCAGATGGGCACCCCGGCGCGCCGGGGCGACCAAACATGTTGATCGGAAACCGGAGGAGACCCGCCATGCTCGACGCACCCACCAACCTGAAATCCCTGCTGAAAGATCCCAGCCTGCTGGCGACCGAGGCCTATATCGACGGCCAATGGGTGGCCGGCGAGAACGGCACATTCGCTGTGACCAACCCGGCGCGCGGCGACGTGATCGCCGAGGTGGCCGACCTGAGCCGCGCCCAAGTAGCGGGGGCCATCGACCGCGCCTATGTGGCGCAAAAGGAATGGGCAAGCTGGACCGGCAAAGAACGCGCCGCCGTGCTGCGCAAGTGGTTCGACCTGATGATCGAGAACGCCGACGATCTGGCGACGATCCTGACCGCCGAGCAGGGCAAGCCCCACGCCGAGGCCAAGGGTGAAATCGTCTATGGCGCATCCTTCGTCGAATTCTTTGGCGAAGAGGCCAAGCGGATCTATGGCGAGACGATCCCGGGCCACCAGCGCGACAAGCGGATCACGGTGATGAAGCAACCCATCGGGGTTGCCGCCTCGATCACGCCGTGGAACTTTCCCAACGCGATGATCACCCGCAAGGCGGCGCCAGCGCTGGCCGCTGGCTGTGCTTTTGTCGCCCGCCCCGCCGCCGAGACACCGCTGTCGGCGCTGGTGCTGGGGGTTCTGGCCGAGCGGGCAGGTCTGCCGGTGGGCGTGTTCAACGTGCTGCCCTCGTCGCGCTCCAGCGAGATCGGCAAGGAGTTCTGCGAAAACCCACAGGTGCGCAAGCTGACCTTTACCGGTTCGACCGAAGTGGGCCGCATCCTGTTGCGCCAGGCCGCCGATCAGGTGATGAAATGCTCGATGGAACTGGGCGGCAACGCGCCCTTCATCGTGTTTGACGACGCCGATCTGGACGCCGCCGTCGAAGGCGCGATGATGTGCAAGTTCCGCAACAACGGCCAGACCTGCGTCTGTGCCAACCGGATCTATGTGCAGGCCGGGGTCTATGACGCCTTTGCCGAAAAGCTGAAAGTGGCGGTTGAGAACCTGAAGGTCGGCGATGGTCTGGACGCGGGTGTAACCACCGGGCCGCTGATCAATCAGGACGCCATCGAGAAGGTGCTGGAGCATCTGGGCGACGTCACCGAAAAGGGCGGCGCAGTGCTGACCGGTGGTCACCGCTCTAACCTGGGCGCTAATTTCTTTGAACCGACCATTGTCACCGGCGTCACCCAAGCGATGAAAGTGGCCAAGGAGGAAACCTTTGGCCCGCTGGCGCCGCTGTTCAAGTTCGAGGATGTGGACGAGGTGATCGAGATGGCGAACGACACCATCTTTGGTCTTGCCGCCTATTTCTATGCCAAGGACCTGAGCCGGGTCTACAAGGTGGCCGAGGCGCTGGAGTATGGCATCGTCGGCGTCAACACCGGCATCATCTCGACCGAGGTCGCGCCGTTTGGCGGGGTCAAGCAATCCGGGCTGGGCCGCGAGGGCAGCCATCACGGCATCGAGGAATTCCTCGAAATGAAATACGTCTGTATGGCGGTTTGATCCTAAAGCCCCCGCACCCGTCAAAAACGGATGCGGGGGCGATTGCGCGCTCTGGAGGAGGGGCGCGCAAAACCCTCAACGGTCCTCGCGCCGGACGTCTGCCCAGCGCGAGGACGGGTTCGCCGGTTAGTTCACCGGCTGGGTTTCCGCCCTCGCCTCCAGCACTTCGGAGGTGACCGGGCTGGTCGAGGCGATCTCGATCCGGCGCGGTTTCAGGGCTTCGGGCACTTCCCGCTTGAGGTCGATGTGGAGCATGCCGTCGGCGTGGCTGGCGCCGGTGATGCAGACATGATCGGCCAGCGTAAAGCGACGCTCAAACGCGCGGGTGGCGATGCCACGGTGCAGATAGGCGCGGTTCTGATCGTCCTCGGCCTTTTTGGCCGACACGATCAGCGCGTGTTCACGGACCTCGACCGACAGGTCGGCCTCGGAGAACCCTGCCACCGCGATCGAAATGCGATAGGTGTCAGCGGCGGTCTTTTCGATATTATAGGGGGGATAGCTGGGCTGGCCAACGTCATTGGCCAGAATCCGATCCATCAGATCGGCAATCTGGTCAAAACCAACCGTGGCCCGGTGCAGCGGTGCAAAATCAAACGTACGCATATGTCGTCATCCTCTAGGTTTGAGCGATTCACGAAGTGCCCTCCGAAACGGACGGGCAGGAACAGATCCGGACCCCAAACAGGCGATCCGGATAGCAAAAATGTGGGAAGCAGTTTGGCGGGTTTCAAGCCCCCCCCCCGCGCGGGGCAAAAACGGATCTTAGCCGCCGGGACGGATGAATTTCGCGCCGGTGTCACGCCGCACACCGCCCACAACCACGCGGGTGCTGTCCGGCGCCGGGGCCAAGGCATAGCCGCGCCCGGCCTTCATGATCGCCCGCAAAAGCGCCAGAGGTTCGCCAAGTTCGGTGCCCAGCGCCACCCGGTCGCCGCGCACTTCGGCCTTGGCCGAGACCACTGAGACGATGCGCGGCGTGGCGCCCTCGAACGAAAAGATCGGCGCCCCGGAAGATCCGAAATCGACATCGCAGGACATCACCAGAATCCCCTGCTGGCGGGCGATCACGCCGCAGACCTCTTGCAGCGCCGGCGCTTCGGAACGGTCGCGCGCATAAGAGACGACGCCAACCTCATCGCCCGCGGCGGGGCGCGTGGCGGTGTCGAACGGGGTCACGGTGGTGTTGCGGATCGGGTGCTGAAGCTGCAGCAGTGCCAGATCGCGGCGCACCCGTTCGGGCGAGACATCGCTGTCATAGACGTAATCGGGATGCACGACCGCGCGGCGTACCTGACGATAGGCCGAGGCGCGCCCGTTGCGCCAGCCGGCAAGGAATTCGATCCGCTCCGGGTCGATGCGCGCTTTGCTGGTCTTGTCGAACAGGCAATGGGCCGCCGTCAGCACCAGATCAGGCGCGATCAGGGTGCCGGTACAAAAGCCCAGACCGCCGATATCGAGCCGCCCGACCGCCTGCCAAGCCCGGCCGGAATCAAGGCTTTCAAGCTGTTGCAGCCGCGAATCATCCGCCTGCGCCAATGCGGGCAGAACCGCCATCACCAATGCCGCAAACCAGTGTCGCACATGCCTCTCCGTCTTGTCCTGAACGCCCAATCGTTGGGATCGGTCTAGGGGCGCGGTTGGGCGAAATTAGGGCGCGGGGCAGGCAATTACCCGCGCAGGTCAGGCACCGCCGGATCGCGCCCTGCAAGTGCGGGCGGCAGCGGCCCGCCCGTGGCCCAGTCAAGCAGTTCAACCGTATGCACCACCGGAATGCCGGTGCCCGAGCCGATCTGCATCATGCAGCCGATATTTCCCGCCGCGATGACATCGGGATTTTTCGCCTCAAGCGTGCGGATCTTGCGCGTCTTGAGCTGGCCCGAAATTTCCGGCTGCATCAGGTTATAGGTGCCCGCCGAGCCACAGCACAGGTGGCTGTCGGCGGGTTCGACCACGGTGAAACCCGCGCGCTTCAGCAAGGTTTTGGGGTGCGTCTTGATCTGTTGCCCGTGCTGGAGCGAACAGGCGGCGTGATAGGCGACCGTCATGTCGCGCGGGGCAGCCGCATCAGGCAGGTCGAGCTTCATCAACACCTCGCTGACATCCATCGCCAGCGCGGCGACGCGGGCGGCGTCCCCGGCCAGCGGGTCCTGCGCGAACATATGGCCGTAGTCCTTGACCGTGGTGCCACAGCCCGAGGTGTTGATCACGATGGCATCCAGCCCCTCGCCCTCGATTTCAGCCGTCCAGGCGCGGATATTCTTCGCCGCGCTGGCATGGCTGTCGTCGGATTTGCCCATGTGATGGGTCAGCGCGCCGCAACACCCGGCGCCTTTCGCCACCACCACCTCGCAACCCAATCGTCGCAGCAGCCGGATGCTGGCGTCGTTGATATCGGTGTTCAGCGCCTTTTGCGCGCAGCCGGTCATCAGCGCCACGCGCATCCGCTTCTCGGCCTTGGGCGCGAAGCTTTGCGGGCTGTCGTTGCGGCTGACCGGCGGGATCACCCGGGGCGCCATGTCGAGCATCGCGCGCAGCCGTGCATCCGGGATCAGTCCCCGAAAGGGCCGCGCGATCTTGGCCCCCAGCAGCGCCAACCGGAACCGCCCCGGATAGGGCAGGATCCGCGCCAGCAGCCAGCGCAGGGCGCGGTCATGCCAAGGGCGGTCGTAATGTTTCTCGATATAGGCGCGGGCATGATCGACCAGATGCATGTAATGCACGCCCGAGGGGCAGGTGGTCATGCAGGCCAGACAGGACAGGCAGCGATCGATATGGCGGACGGTCTTTTCGTCCGGCACGCGCTCGTTCTCCAGCATGTCCTTGATCAGATAGATACGGCCGCGCGGGCTGTCCAACTCATCGCCCAACACCTGATAGGTCGGGCAGGTCGCGGTGCAAAAACCGCAATGCACACAGGCGCGCAGGATCTCGTTGGCGCGCGCGGTGCCAGGGTCGCTCAGTTGTGCTTCGGTGAATTCGGTTTTCATCAGCCCATAAGCCCCGGATTGAAAATGCCGCGTGGATCGAATTTCGCCCGCAGCCCGGCCTCGATCGCCGCCAGCGGTGCTGGCTGTGGCTGAAACATGCCCAGCTGCACGCGGGTCTCGGGCGCGGCGCGCATCAGCGTTGCGTGCCCGTCATAGGTCCCCGCCCGCGCCCGCAGGTCGCTGCCCTCGGGCACAAGCGCCCAGATCAGCCCGCCGCCCCAGTCGAACAACAGCGCCTCGGCCTCAAGCCGCGCGGCCAGCTCCGGCGCCTGCGAGGGTTTGCACGAGATCCGCCAGACATCCCCCAAGGCATCCCGGAACGGCGCCACATCGCGGACCGCAGCCCAAAGCAACGCGGATTTCGCCGGGTCGTCCACAAGATCCACTGCGCCCGCGGCGCCCAGAAGCGTCGACAGCTTCCCAGCACGATAGGCGACCGAATCGGCGAATCCCTCGATCCGCAACAGCGCCGCCCCCTGCGCCGGATCATAGCCCGCGCCCGACACCTCGTAAGGCGCACCAAGTGCTGCAGACAACAGGCGCACCGCCGCCTCGACCCCGCCCACGGCAAAGCGCAGCGTCGCCTCGGTCTCCGGCCTTGGCAGCACCTTGAAGGACACTTCCGACAAAACCCCCAGCGTGCCCCAACTGCCGGCCATCAGCTTGACCAGATCATAGCCGGTGACATTCTTCATCACCCGGCCCCCGTTCTTGATCGCCTGCCCCATGCCATCGACATAGCGCACGCCCAGCAGGAAATCGCGCGCCGCGCCCACCTGCACCCGGCGCGGGCCGGAGACATTGGCGGCAAAGATCCCCCCGATGCTGGGCGCACCAGCAGTACCCAGCAACGCGCGATGATCCATCGGCTCAAACGCAAGGCGCTGGTTCTCACTGGCCAGCGCCGTCTCGATCTCGGCCAGCGGTGTGCCCGCCTGCGCCACCATGGTCAGCGCGCCTGGATCATACAGGGTGATCCCGCTCAGCCCGGCAACGCTCAACGGCTCCCCCGCCTGCCCGGTCAAACGGGTGCCGCCGCCGCGAATCGCTAGTGGCCCCTCGGCTTGCCAGACGGCGTCACATAGGTCGGCTTCGCTTTGTGGCGTCATCATCATCTTCTTCTTGGTCAAAATACTCTGGGGGGCGCGGGGGGCGACGCCCCCCGTCATGCGGCGGCCTTCGGGCGCGCGCGCCGGGTTTCGGTTACCTCCAGCGGAAACACCTTGGCCGGGTTCAACAGCCAAGCGGGGTCAAACACATCCTTGACCGTCAACTGCGCCTCCAGATCCACCAAATCATACTGGAACAACATCAGATCGCGTTTCTCGACCCCGACGCCATGTTCGCCGGTCAGGCATCCGCCCACTTCGACACAAAGCTTGAGGATTTCCGCGCCGAACGCCTCGCAGATTTCCAGATCACCCGGTTTGTTGGCGTCGAACAGGATCAGCGGATGCATATTGCCATCGCCAGCGTGGAACACATTCCCCACGTCGAGGCCGAACTCCTTCGACATCTCGCCGATCCGGCGCAGAACCATCGGCAGGGACGACACCGGGATGGTGCCGTCAAGGCACATGTAATCATTGATCTGCCCCATGGCGCCAAAGGCGGATTTCCGCCCCAGCCAGATCCGGCCCGCTTCATCCTCATCCGCCGCCTCGCGCAGTTCGACCGGATGGTGACGCGCGGCGATCTCCTTGATCAGGGTCAGCTGGTGCGCGATTTCGGGATCCGATCCCTCGACCTCGATGATCAGCAGCGCCTCGCAATCGGGATAGCCGGCATGGGCGAAAGCCTCGGTCGCGCGGATGCAGGGGCGGTCCATGAATTCGATCGCCACCGGCAGCACACCGGCCTTGATGATGTCGCTGACGCAGGCACCGGCCACCTCAGATTCGTCAAACCCCATCAGCACCGGTCGCGCGCCCTCGGGCTTGCGCAGGATGCGCAGGGTCGCCTCGGTCACCACGCCCAATTGCCCCTCGGAGCCGCAGATCACCCCCAGCAGGTCAAGCCCGCCGGCATCAAGGTGGGCGCCGCCCAGCTCGACCACGGTGCCGTCCATCTGTACCAGCGTCACCCCCATCAGATTGTTGGTGGTCACCCCGTATTTCAGGCAGTGGGCGCCGCCGGAATTCATCGCGATATTGCCGGCAATGGCACAGGCCAGCTGGCTCGACGGGTCGGGAGCATAGAAAAACGATTCCTCCTCCACGGCGCCCGTCACCGACAGGTTCGTGCGCCCGGTCTGGACCCGGATGAAGCGATTGTCGTAATCGGTCTCAAGCACCGCATTCATGCGCGCGACACCAAGGATCACGCTGTCGGCGGTGGGCAGCGCCCCACCAGCAAGCGATGTGCCCGAGCCACGGGGAACCACCGGCACCCCCTCCTCGTGGCAGATGCGCAGAACATCCGACACCTCTTGCGTCGAACTGGGCAACACTGCCAACATTGGCGCGCAGCGATAGGCGGTCAGCGCGTCGCATTCATAGGCGCGCGTCTCCGCCGGGTCGTCGATCAACGCGACCGGCGGCAAGACCTGCGACAGGCGCGCGACCAACCGGTCCTTGCGCGCCAGAACACCGGCGTCGGGCAATGGCATCTGCATGGGCACCCCCTCACTTTTGGTAAAAATATATTACCAATTTGACCGGATGACAAGCGGAATAGATCGGGCATAGGGTGATTTCGTGATTTGGGTTGACCGTCTCTCCTTGTTCTCGGCGCTGGATTTCGCCGCGCTTGCCCTGCTGGTGCTGGGCTGGGCCGGTATCGGCTGGAGAATCGAGAATCCGAGCCCCGGCAACCCCTCGGTTGCCGAGATCATGGGCGGATTCCGGCGCGAGTGGATGCGCCAGATGATAACCCGGCAACCGCGCATCTTTGATTCCAGCCTGATCGGCAATCTGCGGCAAAGCACGGCGTTCTTTGCCTCGGCCACGATGATCGCGCTGGGGGGCGGCATGGCCTTGGTCCGCAATCCGGAGCCGGTGACAGCACTGGCCAGCGATCTGGCGCTCAGCGCGCAGCCCACCGTGATCTGGGAAATGAAGATGCTGGTGACGCTGCTGTTCCTGACCAGTGCCTTCCTGAAATTCGTCTGGGCAAACCGGCTGTTCGGCTATTGCTCTGTCGTGATGGGGGCGGTGCCCAATGACCCGGAGGATCCGATGGCGCTGGCGCGGGCGGATCAGGCGGCCGAGATCAACATCACCGCCGCGCGCAGCTTCAACCGGGGGCTCAGGACGATCTACTTCGGGCTGGCCTCGGCGGTCTGGCTTATTGGCCCCGAGGCGCTGATTGCGGCGGTGCTGCTGACCTTGGTGATGATCCATCGGCGCGAATTCAGCTCTGCCTCGCGCGCCGTGCTGCTGAAAGGGCCAGCGGACACGCGGACGTGATTTTCCCGCGCCGCGCAGCCGGATAGAGTGACCCCATGAAAAACCTGATGCCCCTCGCCCTCTGTGCCCTCGCCCTCTGGGGGCTGACCGCGCCACTTCCCGCCCGCGCCGATCCGCCTATGGTCGAGTCGGTCCACGCCCAGCGCAGCGGCGAGACGTGGCGATTTGACGTGACGCTTGCGCATCCCGACTCCGGCTGGGAGCATTATGCTGATGGCTGGCGGGTGCTGGACATGGAGGGAAACGAGCTTGGTTTGCGCGTTCTCGCGCATCCGCATGTCACCGAACAACCCTTTACCCGCTCGCTTGGCGGTGTCGCGATCCCCGCAGGCACAAAACAGGTGCAAATTCAGGCGCGCTGTCTTGTCGATGGCTGGAACGATCACACCACGGTCGTGCCCCTGCCCTGACCGCGCTTCTTCTTTCCCTTTTGGGCTCCGCCCGTTCCGGGCTGAAACGCTCTTCCAGAGCGTTTCCGGGACGCCCGTCACTCTCGCCGAAGGCACGCGGGCACAGCCCGCGTCACCCGCCCCAGCCCAAATCCAGTTCAAATCCAGAAAGCTCAGACCCTGTGATAAGGGCTGCCAGCCAGAATCGTGGCGGCGCGATACAGCTGTTCGCTCAACATCACCCGCGCCAGCATATGCGGCCAGACCATCTTGCCGAAAGAAAGGCTGAAATCCGCCTCGGCACGCAGCGCCGCATCAATCCCGTCGGCGCCCCCGATCACCAATGCCAGATTGGCGCGGCCATGATCGCGCCAATCGGCCAGCTTCCCGGCAAAATCGGGCGAAGAGAGCAGCTTGCCACGTTCGTCCAGGGTGCAGATCACCGCGCCATCGGGCACCGCCCTGCGCAGGAGCGTGGCCTCGGCAGCCATCCCGGCATTCTTGCGGTCGTCCACCTCGACGATCTCGGCCGGGCCAAGACCCAGCGCGCGACCGGTCCGCTCGAACCGGTTCAGGTAGTCATCAATAAGTGTTTTCTCGGGGCTGGCCCGCAAACGACCGACCGCGCAAATTCGGATGCGCATTCAACGTCCCATCTGGCAGCATCCAATCTGGCAACATCTGATCCGGGGCCCGCACGGAACGGCGGGCCGGCGCGGGCTCAACTTTCGGCGGCACCCTGGGGCAGCCACATCTTTTCCAACTGGTAGAAGTCGCGCACTTCGGGACGGAACAGATGCACGATCACGTCGCCGGTGTCGATCAACACCCAGTCGCCAGAATCCTTACCTTCGACCTTGGCGATAAGGCCAAACTCCTGTTTCAGGCGGTCCGCCAGCTTTTCCGCCATCGACGTGACCTGACGCGAGGACCGCCCGGAGGCGATCACCATATAGTCGCCGAACGAGGTGCGACCGCGCAGGTCAACCTCAACGAGGTCTTCGGCCTTGTCAGACTCGAGCGAGGTAAGAATGCGCGCAAGCAGTTCTTCACTGTTTGGCAGGGTCCGGGCCGCAATCACGCTGGCCTGATCATCAGCGGGCCGGGCCGCTTCTGCATGAGTTGACAGGACATAGTCCTCCTTCTTGCTCGCCGGTGTGTCCCCCGGCGCAGGGTGTCTTAAAGGTAGCAAGCCGGAGCCGGAATTTCAATGAAACCCACGTGACAGGGCCGCCATGGCGGTAATCGGCCCCCTTACCCGTCTGCGGGCCGCTCTGCAAGACGTGTTGGAACATTCAGGTGACGCACTTCGCGCTGCGGGAAGGGAATCGAGATGTCATTGGCCTGAAACGCATCCCACAGCGCAAGAAACACGTTGCCCTTGATATTGGTCAGCCCGTCTGCAGGATCGGTGATCCAGAACCGCAGGGTATAATCGACGCTGCTGTCGCCAAAGCCGGTGATATGACAGACTGGCGGGTTCGGCTGGCTGAGCACGCGGTTCACGGATTTGGCCGCCTCGATCGCCACCGCGCGCACCTTGTGCGGATCGGAGCCATAGGCGGCGCCAAAGTCGATATCCAGCCGCACCAGCTTGTTGGTATAGGACCAGTTCACCACCTGCGAGGTGATCAGATCCTCGTTCGGGATCAGGTATTCCTTACCGTCGCGGGTGACGACCGAGACATAGCGCGCGCCCAGCGAATCGATCCAGCCAAAGGTATCGCCAAGCGAGATCACATCGCCGGGTTTGATCGAGCGATCCAGCAAGATGATGATTCCCGACACCAGATTCGACACCACCTTTTGCAGGCCAAAGCCGATCCCGACGCCAATCGCGCCCGACACCAGCGCCAGACCACTCAGATCAAAGCCCAGCGCGCGGATGCCGGTGACGACAACAATGCCGTACAGGGTGACCTGCACCGCCTTGATCGCCAGCACCCGCATTGATGGAGACATGTCCTCGTTGCTTTGCAGGTTGCGGGTCGCGGATTGGGTCAGCAGCCGCGCCATCGACATCAGCGCGGCGACCAGCAGAACGGCCTTGAGCACGCTCAACAGCGAGATCCTGAGATCGCCCATCTGGAAGGCGACCGAGCCAAGGAACGTTGTGACATCGTCGGTCAGCTCCAACGCATAAAGCGTGGCATAGATCCACAGGCCCCAGGTCAGAAGCCGCCGCAAAGACCGGTTCTGCACCAGCCGCGACATAAACGCGATAACCAGCCAGGCGGTGGCCAATGTGGCCGCGATCCCAACGAGATAGCTGCGCGATGGCCAGGTCACCTGACGCATCACGGCATAGACAGCCCAAGATCCAGCAACGAAATAGATCAGCATCAGACGATGGCGAATCTGCACCAGCATCCGCAGCTGGTATTTCGGCCAACCCTCACGGTCGCGGGTCCAGTCCTGAACCCGGGCCGCGGTCAGCTTTCGCATCATCCAGGCCAGCACGATCAGCCCCAGAACGATCAGGATCTGGTTTTGGCGCCAACCCGGCGTCAGGAACATCTCCGCCAGATCCCGGCCCTCGCCCAGCAGCGCAAGGATCTGCTCAGCTATGCCGGGGGATGCGGGGTCTTGATCCATACACGGGCCTCCTTCAGCACAGGTTGGAACGGATCGCGCCGTCTGACAAGGCACCGCAACCCTGGCCTCGGCGGTTTCCGACCTTGATCGAACCCGGCGGCGGTTGTATCTGGAACGGCATGAAGCCCGACACCGCCCCCAATTTCGATTGCGATCTTCAGGACCGCGCGCGACTGCGTGAACGGTTCTTCGGGGCTGCCCGCACTGTTCTGGCCCGGCTATAATACCGGCCCACCAGCCCACGCTCGCCATTTTCATGCAAGAACGGGAGAGGACTGATGTCCCCCAAGACACTTTATGACAAAATCTGGGATGCCCATCTGGTCGACACGACCGAGGACGGCACCAGCCTGCTGTATATCGACCGCCACCTTGTCCACGAGGTGACCAGCCCGCAGGCCTTTGAAGGGCTGCGCATGGCTGGGCGCGACGTGCACGCGCCGGACAAGACCATCGCCGTGCCCGACCACAACGTGCCGACCACGCCGGATCGGGTTGACGGAATCAAGAACGAGGAAAGCCGCATTCAGGTCGATGCGCTGGACAAGAACGCGCGCGATTTCGGCATCAACTATTACCCGGTGGACGATATCCGTCAGGGCATCGTGCATATCGTGGGCCCGGAACAGGGCTGGACCCTGCCGGGGATGACCGTGGTTTGCGGCGACAGCCACACCGCCACCCATGGCGCCTTCGGGTCACTGGCGCATGGTATCGGCACCTCGGAGGTCGAGCATGTGCTGGCCACCCAGACGCTGATCCAGACCAAGTCCAAGAACATGAAGGTCGAGATCACCGGCAAGCTGCACCCGGGCGTCACCGCCAAGGACATCACGCTGAGCGTCATCGGCAAGACCGGCACCGCCGGCGGCACCGGCCATGTGATCGAATATTGCGGCGAAGCGATCCGCGATCTGTCGATGGAAGGTCGGATGACCGTCTGCAACATGGCGATCGAAGGCGGCGCGCGCGCCGGGTTGATCGCGCCGGACGAAACCACGTTTGAATACATCATGGGCCGGCCGCACACCCCCAAGGGTGCCCAGTGGGAGACCGCGTTGGCGTGGTGGAAGACCCTGTACTCTGATGACGACGCGCATTGGGACAAGGTCGTGACGCTGGATGCGGACGAGATCGCACCGGTCGTCACCTGGGGCACCTCGCCCGAGGACGTGCTGCCGATCACCGCAACCGTGCCTGCGCCAGAGGATTTCACCGGCGGCAAGGTCGACGCGGTCCGCCGTTCGCTGGAATACATGGGCCTGACCCCGGGCATGAAACTGAGCGATATCGAAATCGACACGGTCTTTATCGGGTCGTGCACAAACGGGCGGATCGAAGATCTGCGCGCCGTCGCCGAGATCGTGAAGGGCAAGAAGGTCAAAGAGGGCATTCGCGCCATGATCGTGCCGGGCTCAGGCCTCGTCCGCGCCCAGGCCGAGGAAGAGGGGCTGGCCGAGATCTTTCTGGCGGCCGGGTTCGAATGGCGTCTGGCCGGCTGCTCCATGTGCCTTGCGATGAACCCCGACCAGCTGGCGCCCGGCGAACGCTGTGCCGCCACTTCGAACCGCAACTTCGAGGGCCGTCAGGGCCGCGGCGGGCGTACCCATCTGCTGAGCCCGGCGATGGCCGCCGCCGCCGCGATCACCGGTCGGCTGACGGATGTGCGCGAGATGATGACCGCACCGGAACCGGCCTGAGGCGATGCGCGCCGTTTCACATATTCTGGCGCCCCCGGCGTCAGGCTTGGACCGCCGCGCCGGACAGTGCGCGCGTGGCGGTCTCGAAACTGCGCGCGCGCTCCGCGACCGGGAAATCATGCGTCGACTGAACCGCCATGGCGCATTGCTTGGGGGTCATCTGCGCGATTGCAAGATCGACATCAAAGGGCGCATCCGCCGTCACGGGCCAGAAAGAGTTGCAGTAGGACTCGGTCTCGGCAGCAAGCCCTTGGTCCTGTGCGATCAGATCGGCATAGAGCCCATAGATGAAATACTCCGAAATCGTCCCATGCCGCAGCAGCACCTCGTGATAGGGGCGGCCATGCGCCGCCTCGATATGCGCAATCATCTGGCGCGCCATGTCGGTGCTCCAGAGAACGCAGTTCTCGATGTAATGCGTGGCGAAACCGGCCGGAACGGGAATGCCAAGGCACTGTGCCGCCGCCTCGACCCAAGGGCGGTGCGCCGCGATGGCCCCGGCCTCGGGCGCGTGGAAAAAGCGCGTCCGGCCCTCGGCGTCAAAGGCATCCGTCGTCGCAAGCCTGCGGATGAAAAAGACGTCGCTGTCCACATGCATGACCGCGCGGGATGTGCAGCGGCGCGACGCTTCGATCTTGAGAATCTGCTGGATCATCCAGCCGCGCACCAGATCGAACCGGGGCGTCAGATAGAGCGGACGCCGCAACGCGCCACTGAGAAACGACAGCAAGGCAAGCTGACGCGGCAGCGCGAACAGGCGCAGCGGCAGAACGCTTTCCTGTGCGACGATCTCGCGCTGGTCGGTCGCGAAACGGCGAAAGGCGGCACAGTCCTTGCCGGGCACGACGACCATATGGCGTATGTCCTGATCCACATGCCGGTCTACCGAGCGCGCGAGCACCTCGAAAATATCGATGTCGCGCGCCATCGAGCAGGTGAGCAAGACCAGCCCGTCAGAGGGGGCGTCAGCATTCATCGCAATGTCCTTTGTCCGTGTTCGGCGGCAGAATTGGCAAAGTCAGACCACAAATCAACCCATTACCAGGATTGTCGCGCCCCTGCGCGCGACTGAGCTTCGAGGAAAACCCATGGAAAAATTCACCAAAATCACTGGCATCGCTGCCCCGATGCCGCAGATCAATGTCGATACCGACATGATCATCCCCAAGCAGTTCCTGAAGACGATCAAGCGGTCGGGGCTGGGCGTGAATCTGTTTGACGAGATGCGCTATAACGATGACGGCAGCGAAAAGCCCGACTTCGTCCTGAACAAACCCGCCTATCGCAAGACCGAGGTTCTGGTGGCGGGCGACAATTTCGGCTGCGGCTCATCGCGCGAACATGCGCCTTGGGCAATCAAGGATTTCGGTATCCGCTGCGTCATCGCGCCCAGCTTTGCCGACATCTTTTTCAACAACTGCTTCAAGAACGGCATCCTGCCGATCACGCTGCCGCAGGAGCAGATCGACGTGCTGATGAAGGACGCGGAAAAGGGTGCAAATGCCCGTATGACCGTGGATCTGGAAGCGCAGACCGTGACCACCTCGGACGGCGAGGTGTTTCCCTTCGCGGTCGACGCGTTCAAGAAACACTGCTTGCTGGAAGGGCTGGACGATATCGGCCTGACGCTGGCCAAGGCCTCCGAGATCGCGAGTTTCGAGACCAAGGCCGCAGCGCAACGCCCCTGGGTGTAATCCCGGCCGGGGCCACCGCAGCCGCGACCACGGGCCAACTTACGGATCTGTGCGAGGGGGTGTAAGCAGAGTGCAACCACGTCATACACAAAGGATCAGTTCAATGAGCGACTGGCTGAAATGGGTTCTGCTCGGGCTGCTATCGATTGTTCTGGGGGGGCTTGCCTTGGGCAATGTCGCGCTGGCGTCGATGGCGATCGCGACAATGACCGGCGCCTTGTTTTTGGTCGCCGGGGTTTTCCAACTCGCTGCCGGCTTTACCGTCAACGGTGCGGGACCAAAGGTCTTTGCCCTGCTGTTGGGTCTGGTTCTGGCGTTTCTCGGCTGGTCCTTTCTGGCCAATCCGCTCGAAGGCATGATCTCTCTGACCATGCTGATCGCATTCCTGCTCGCCCTCAGCGGCATCACACGTATTGTCTTTTCTCTCCAGATGCGGGGCACCGGACTGTTCGGGCTGATGCTGCTGTCGGGCATCGTCCCGCTGCTGTTCGCGATCTACATCTGGATGAATTTCGACATGGCGACGATGACGCTGCTGGGGGTTCTGCTGGGCATCGAACTGGTTTTCAACGGTGTCGGCCTGCTGATGATCGGTTTCTTCGTAAAGCGTCTGAAGACACGGCCTTAACCCGATGGTTTGCACGGGATAGCTTGCACGGGCCAGGATCGGACCGGCCTGTGGCCGCTGTGCTCTACGGCTGCTCGCCCACAAGATGTGGGATGAGGCCCCCAGATTCGCCCCTTTCCGGGGGCGGGTCCCCCAGTAAATTGATGCAAAGTCGCACCAGTTCTTTCATGTTTTCGCCGTAAATTCAGCCTTTGGTACGGAGGCGGCTTGAGCCGATGACTGAAAGACGGCACAAATATGACATAAATGAGGCACTCCGTCCGGTTGGGCGGACTCAAGTTGGAACAAAGGCGCGGCAACGTATCGGCCTGTCCAGTTTGAAGGGATCGAATAGTGTTTGCACGCATCGCAGGAGCGATATTGCGGGCAGTCTTGGTGGCTGTTGTTGTGGCGAGTCCCTCGCTGCTACTGCCTGAGGCATCCTCGGGCACGCCTGAAGTGGTGACACTGCTGGCACTGCTGGCGGCGCTGCTGACCTTTGCAGAATACAATTCCAACTATCCCAGCATCGTGGAGTTTCGTTGCGCGCCGCCCTTGAACAGGATGCGCTTTGCCGCCGTCGCGACGATGGTCCTGGCGCTGACGCTGATCGCCAAGCATCAAGTCGAGCCGAGCAATCTGACCGCGCTGTTCTCTGGTGTGGGCCGTCTGATCGGCGGGCTGAGCGATTTCCCCTATTCGCCGGTCCGGCTGGTGCTGCTGATGCTGCCCGCCTCGACCGCGCCCGAGGTTCTGGCTTCGGTTCGGGTCGCGGCGGGCGTCTGTTATGTCATCGCGCTGATCGCGATCGCGGCCTTCGTATTTTCAGTGCGCATTCTGGGTTGGCCGACCATGAACGGGTCGTTCAACGTCTGGATCAACCTGCCGCTTTTTGACCCGACAGCGGGCGGCGATGTGGTGCACCGGTTGCAGCGCGACGGGCAGATCAACGTGATTCTGGGCGTGTTGTTGCCCTTTGCGATCCCGGCCGTGGTCAAGCTCGGCTCGGACATGATCGGGCCGCTGGCGCTGGACGATCCGCAGACGCTGATCTGGGCGGCCTGCGCCTGGGCCTTTCTACCGGCCAGCATGGTGATGCGCGGGGTGGCGATGCTGCGGATTGGCGAGTTGATCGAAGAAAAGCGGCGCCACGCCTATACCCCCGGCGATGGCGAGACAGCGCAGACCGCATGAGCCGGGCAAGCGCCCTTCTTTGTTCTGTTCTTTTAGCCCTGATTTCTGCCCCGCTGTGGGCTGATTCGCTGCGGGTGGCGAGCTTCAACATCGAGCAACAGCGCGCCGGGCCCGGTCTGCTGTTGCGCGACATCGGGCGCGACGCGGACGCCGGAATCGCAGCCGTCGTCGCGGTGATCGCCTTGGCGGATCGTCTGGCCGAGGCCGGGGCACCCTATCCGCACCGGCTGGCCTTACAGCCCTTTAGCGGCCGCGCCTCGGGGCTGGATCTGGATGGCGACGGCAAAACCGACGGCCCCGGCGATTCGCAGGGCTATGGCGCGTTTACCGGGCAAGGCGGGATC
>JASJGL010000050.1:0-15335 GCA_033791545.1 Pseudodonghicola sp.
GCGCGATGGCAGAAAGCACATCGGCCTCAAAGCTGTGCAGGGTGGTGCGTGCTTCAAGCCCGTAGGCGCGAAAGATGTCGATTGCTGCCGGGATCAGGGCCGGATCATAGTGGCCATTCTCATCGCCCTTGAATTCGGGCAAAAGCCGCAAACCGGGCACGGGGGCGAGGATCTCAAGAACCTCGGATAACAGCGGCACGCCTTCGTCGATCTCTCCCTCCGGGCCGATCAGCCGCAGATCATGGCGCGTGGTTTCATTCAGCAGCCGCACCGGCCCGTTGCCCGTCGTGGTCCGTTCCAGCGTGGCGTCATGGATGACCAGAACCTCGCCCCCCGCGCCAAGGTGCATGTCGAATTCGACAGCCTTGACTCCAAGGTCGAGTACGTTGCGGAACCCTTGAAGCGAATTCTCGGCCCAGAGGTTGCGGGCACCGCGATGCGCCATGATGGTTGTCATTGCAAAGGGTCCTTGCCTAGCGAATGGTCGGGTCAAGTTTGTCGCGCAGCCAGTCCCCGACCAGCGAGATCGACAGTGTTGTCATCATGATGATGAAAGACGGGGCCAGCATGATCCACGGCGCACGGGTCAGGTATTCCCGACCAAACCCCACCATGTTGCCCAACGAACTTTGCGGCGGTTGAACCCCCAGCCCAAGGAACGACAGCCCGCTTTCCATCAGGATGATTTCCGGGAATGTCAGCGTCATCGACACGATCAGGGTCGAGGCGACATTGGGTAGGATGTGGCGCAGATAGACCCGCGCGGGGGTGGCCCCCAGTTGCACGACGGCGGCGGCATAGCCCTGTGCCCCTGCCGAAATGGCAAGGCCACGGGAAATGCGGGCGTAACGTTCCCATCCGTAGAACCCCATCAGGCCGACCAGCAACATCATGGAGGATCCGAAAAAGGCCAGCACGGCCAGCGACAGGATCAGGAACGGCAAGGCCGCCTGAAAATCGGCCAGTACGAGGATCAGATGTTCGACCGGGCCGCGAAACTGTGCCGCCAGAAACCCCAGCAGGGTTCCAAAGACAGCCGACAGGATCGTCGCGCCAAAGGCGATCACCAGCGACACCCGAATGGACTGGATCAGGCGGGACAGCACATCGCGGCCCAACTCGTCGGTGCCCAACAGATGTCCCGGTGTCAGCGGTGCCGACAGCCGCGCCGACAGATCCATCTGCGTGACCTCATAGGGTCGGACAAGGTCCGCACAGATCGCGGTCAGTGCCATCAGGGCAAGCCATGCCAGCCCGAGGGTGACCAGCAAGGGCGCCTTGAACCTGATGCGGCGGATCAGCGACGGCACCGGGGCGGTATTGATGGCTTGATAGGTCATTGTGGGGTCCTCAATGCGCGGGGGCTTTGGCGCGAAGGCGCGGGTCCAGCAGGCCATAGGCGAAATCGACACAGAGGTTCGCGATCACCATGGACGAGGCGATGACCAGCAGCAGGCATTGCACCACTGCCAGATCCCGGTTTGAAACCGACACGATCAGCAACCGTCCGATACCGGGCCACGAAAAGATGCTTTCAACCACCACGGCACCGGCGATCAACGACCCGACCATGAAACCGACGATGGTGACAATCGGCACCGATGCGTTGGGCAGCGCGTGTTTCCATACCACGTCGCGCCAGCTCAGACCTTTGGCCATGGCGGTGCGGATGTAGGGCTGGCCCATCACCTCGATCATGGCGGAGCGGGAAAACCGCGCCAGAATGCCGATGCCGCCGACCGACATGGTCAGGATCGGCAGGACCGCGTGGCGCCAGCTGTCCTGTCCGCCCGAGGGCAGCCATCCGAGCGTCACCGCAAAGATCAGCACCAGCAGCAGGCCCATCACAAACGAAGGAATTGTAAAGCCGAAGATCGAAAGCATGATCACCCCGCGATCCGCCACCGATTGACGGTGCAACGCGGCATAGACCCCGGCGGGGATGCCGATGCCAAGCTGGATCAACAGCGTCGGAACCGTCAGCGCCAGCGTTGCAGGCAGCCGTTCGAGAACCAGCATGATCGCCGAGGAGCGGTCGCGCATCGAGATGCCGAAATCAAGCTGTGCGATGGATTTGAGATAGGCGAAATACTGTTTCCAGATCGGGTCATCCAACCCCCATTCGGCGCGGAACGCATCGACACTGTCGGTTGGCGCATCCGGGCCCAGCATGATCGCCGCCGGATCCCCCGAAAGGCGCAGCACCACAAAGGCAAAGGTCATCACCAGAAGGATTGTCAGCGCGGCGCGAAACACCCGCGTCAGCATGTAAGTCAGCATGTCGTGGCCTTTTCAGCGAAACAGGGGCGCGTCATGCCGCGTGGTCCTGGGGCGATGCCAGCAAGTGGCAGGCGGCTCTGCGCGCCAACGCGACGGGTTCAAGCGGCGGCACCGCCGCATGGCACGCGGGCTTGGCGGAACCGCAGCGCGGATGAAACGCACATCCCGCAGGGCGTTGTGCCGGGTTGGGCGGCTCTCCCTTCAACAGGATGCGGCCTTTCAGCGGTTTGCCCGGGATCGGCACCGAGGACACCAGCGCGCGGGTATAGGGGTGCAGGGGATGGGCGAAGATCTCGTCAGAGCTGGCCTCCTCGACAATCCGTCCCAGATACATCACCGCGACGTGGTCACAGATGTTGCGCACCACTTTCAGATCGTGGCTGATGAACACCATGGCGATCCCGTGGCTTTCCTGAAGATCGCGCAGCAGGTTCACCACCTGCGCTTGAATCGAGACATCCAGCGCCGACACCGGCTCGTCGCAGACCAGCAATCGGGGCGAGGTGGCCAAGGCGCGGGCGATCACCACCCGCTGCCGCTGGCCGCCCGAAAGCTCGTGCGGATAGCGATCGCCCTGATCCTGCCGCAACCCGACCTGCGCCATCAGGTCGCGAACGCGTTCGCTGCGTTCGGCCCCTTTGGCAAGGTGATGAATCTCCAAGGGTTCGCCGATCTGATCAGCAATGGTCAACCGCCGGTCCAGCGCTGCCAGCGGGTCCTGATAGACCAGCTGCATCTGCGCCCGCAGCGCCCGCCAGCGCGGGCTTTGCAAGGGTGGCATCGGTTCGCCATCAAAGACCACCGTGCCGGAGGTTGGCGGATCAATCCCCAAAAGCATCCGACCGAGCGTGGATTTACCCGATCCGCTTTCCCCTACGATCCCCAGCGTTTCGCCGGGGCGCAGGGTCAGATTGACGCCATCAACGGCCCGTACCGCCGGAGATTTTGCGAACAGGCTTTTCGGCCCCTCATAGCAGCGGACCAGATCGCGGGCCTGTAATAGTGCGTTCATGCCGGGATCCTCCGGTCGGCCTCGGCGGCGGGCTTTTCCGCCTGCGCGACCGGATGGAAACAGGCCAGATCACGTCCGTCCGTTTGCGGTTTCAGATTGGGCCGGGTGTCGGTGCAAAACGCGGAGGCCTTGGTGCAACGCGGCGCAAAGGCACAGCCATCAGGCATCTGGCGCGGGTCCGGCACCGTGCCGGTGATCGGGATCAGACGATTGCGGGTGCCATCCAACCGGGGGATCGCGTCGAACAGACCTTGTGTATAGGGGTGACGCGGGCGCTCGAACATTGGGGCGATGTCGCCGCTTTCGACGATCCGACCGGCATACATCACATTGACCCGCTCGCAGATGGCGCCAACCGCCCCCAGATCATGGCTGATGAACACCATGGCCATGCCGGTCTCGCGGCGCAGGGTCGACAAAAGATCAAGGATTTGGGCTTGGATCGTTGCGTCCAGCGCGGTGGTCGGCTCATCCGCGATCAGCAGATCGGGCTCTCCCGCAAGGGCCATGGCGATCATCACGCGCTGGCATTGGCCACCAGAAAATTCGTGGGGATACAGATCGACCCGTCGCGCCGCATCGGGGATGCCAACCATGTCCAACAGACGAACGGCCTCGGCCCGTCTCGCGCGGCGATCAAGACCGCGATGCAGGGCGAGGCTTTCGCAGATCTGGCGCCCGACCGTGCGCACCGGGTTCAGGGACGACGACGGGTCCTGAAAGATCATCGCGATCCGACCGCCGCGCACGGCTTCGACCGAGGCGCGGTCCGCCCCGATCAATTGCTGGCCTTCAACCGTGACAGAGCCCGACACGGTCGCCTTTCCCGGCAACAGACCAAGGGCGGCCAGCCAGGTGACGGATTTGCCGCAGCCGGATTCACCGACCAGCCCGACGGCCTCGCCGCGGGCCACAGTCAGATCAATGCCGTGCAGGACGTGGACGCCGTCAAAGGCAACTTTCAGATCACGGATGGAAACAAAGGTCATATCAGCCTCTCAGCCAGTCGGGTTGCGCAGCGGATCACCGCCGCGCAACCGGGGTCGGACCATGCTCAGGAGGCGCGCCAGTTCTCAGCGCGGAAATCCATCGCAAAGGCGGGGGCGGCTTTCCAGTTCAGCTCGGATTTCATGCCGGTGAACACGCAGTTCTGGTGCAGAACCTGAAAGGCGGGATCCTCGCGCTCGGTGATTTCCAGCATCCGGGCAAAGGCCTGTTTGCGGGCGGGGCGATCCACCGACTTCTGCATGAAGTTCGACAGTTCGTTCATTTCCGCATTGGTCCACTCGCCGCGCTGCTGTTGCAAACCGTTGGGGCCATGCTGGGCAACGATCGAGGAGACCGGATCGTTGAAGGTGGCCGAATTTGACCAGTCCCGCACCCCGCGTTGGGTTTCGTCGGACAGGACCTGGCCCCAGTTTTCGACCATCTGAAGTTCAACATTCAGTCCGGCTTGCTTCCACATCTCGACCATGATCTGCGCGTTGGAGACCTGATTGATGTAGTAGTTGTTCAGCACCCGGAAGGGGATCGCATCGCCCTTGTAGCCCGACTGTTTCACCAGATCACGTGCCAGGGTCAGATCGAATTGCGGGGCGGTCCACCCCTTGATGAACATGTCGTCATAGAATTCCCACTGCAGCCCGGCGGGCACGCGGGTCTGACCATCCCACAGCGCATCAACGATCAACTGGCGGTCAATCGAATGAGTCATCGCGCGGCGGATCAGCGGATCGGCAAGAACCGGGTGCGTCTTGTCGAACACCTGAATCCGGTGGTTCAGGATGGTGGAGCCCTGAACCTCAAGCCCGGCGACCTTGCGCACGGCGTCCAGCTGATCGGGCGGCAGGTCGCAGGCGAAATCGTATTCGCCCGACAACAGCCCGTTCACGCGGCTGGCGACTTCGGGCACTTCAAGGAAGCGGATTTCGGCCAGCGGTGGGCGTCCGCCCCAATAGTCGTCATGTGCAACCAGCGTCAGCGAGACGTCGGGGCGATATTCCAGAACCTTGTAGGCCCCCGTCGTCACCGGCGCGTTGGCCCATTCGGCATAGTTTGTGGCTTCGTCCCAGGCGCGGCGGCTGGCGATCTGCGAGCCAAAGGCGATCATCCGCCCTTCCAGCGTCACATCGGGCGAGGCGTTGTGGAACCGTACAGTGTACTTGTCCACCGCTTCGACACCGCGCAGCGCGGGCCACAGGCGACGTCCGACGCCGGGCACGCCGGCGGGCAATTCCTTGTCGGTCTTGGGCTTGAAGTTCTCGGCATAAAGCGTCTTGCCGCCATCGGGTTGGGTGCCGGCAAACACACGTTCGTCAGAGAATGAGAAGACAACGTCATCCGCCGTCATCTCGTCGCCGTTGTGGAATTTGACGCCTTGGCGCAGCTTCAGCTCGATGGTCTTGTCGTCCAGACGCGTCCATTCGGTCGCTAGACCCGGTACACCCCCCTGATCGCCCATCCAGTCGCGGTTGATCAGACCTTCCCACAGGTTCGGGAAGAACACGCGTTCGCCGACGTTGGACTGTTCATTCCAGACGTCGAGCGTGTTGTTGTTGGTGATTTTCTGCACGGCGACCGTGATCGAACGACGTTGTGTCGCGGCAAACCCGCGCCCCGGCAAGGCCATCGAACCGGCAGCGGCCCCGATCAGACCAAGAGCATGGCGACGTTGGATGAGCATTGGCAAATTCCCTTTGAACATGTCGGCTGGTCGTGATCGACGAGGCCGGTTTCAGCGGGGGTATCTGCTCAGAGTGTGACAGTTGGGCGACGGTTGCTTGAACCATTTGTGGCTGTTTTCAAACGGTTTTGTTACGCAGGCAGAGCGGGCAGCAACCGGCTTTGTCAGGGTGTTGACGTGGCGTTAAACCATTGGATTGTCTCCGCCATCAGGCTGTCAGCCCTGCGGCATAGTGCATTCTTTCAGCCCCTTGATCGCGACCCCTCACGCATCCTTGTCTGACAGATCGATCAAGGCCGATGCGCCAGCCTTTTTCAACTCCGCCACAGAAGACAGGCCCGCAAGATTGAGCGTGATCGCGATTTCCTCGCGCAAGAGGGTCACAAGCTGTGTGACCCCGCGCTCGCCATCCGCGGCCACGGCCCAGGCAAAGGGGCGGCCCATCAGGATGAAATCCGCACCAAGCGCGAGCGCCTTGACCACATCGGTGCCGCGGCGAAATCCGCTGTCGATATAAAGCGCCAGATCCGGTCCGAGCGCCGCTCGCACATCGCGCAGCCGTGCAAAGGTCGAGGTCGCATGGTCAAGCTGGCGCCCGCCATGGTTCGACAGCACGATCCCGTCGACACCTGCGCGCGCGGCGAGCTCCGCATCGGCAGGGTCCGAGACGCCCTTCAGGATCAACTTTCCTTCCCATTGCCGACGCAGTTCGGCAACGGTTTCCCACGTCAGGTTTTTCTCCAGCCGCGCCGACAGTTTCGAGGCTTGCGCAAGCGCGCCCTTGCCGAACTCTGGCCGCCCCTTGACCAGTTCGACATCGGGAAAGCCTCCGCGCAGCAGGTCGAGCGACCAGAACGGGCGTTTGGCAAATTGCCACAGCAGTTGCGGCGTCATCCGGTCTGTGGCGCGAAACCCATTGCGCACATCGCGTTCGCGCACAGAGGTGATCGCGGTATCCACGGTCAGGAAAATCCGCTCGACCCCCTGTTCGCGACAGGAGGCCAGATGGCTTTCATTCACCTGTGGATCCCGGTCGAGATACAGCTGGAAGTCTGGCGTGTGGCCACAGTTTTTGCGGATCGTCTCCAGCCCGTTGATCGAAAAGGTTGAAAGCACAAAGGGAATATCCGCCTTCGCCGCGGCCCGTGCCACCCGGATATCGCCATCGCGCCGATAGAGCCCCAGAAACCCGACCGGCCCGGGTCCGAAGGGCAGCGCCGATCGGCGCCCCAGCGTGGACACGGACAGATCGGCTGTCTGCTCGAGGGGTTCAAGCACCCGCTGACGGATGGCATAGCGGTCAAAGTCCGCCCGGTTGCGGCGCATCGTCGTCTCGGAAAACGCGCCGCCGTCGATGTAGTCGGCAAAGATGCGCGGCAGGTGGCGCCGCGCGGCCTGTTGGAAATCATCGACGTTGACAAAGGGGGGCATGGGGGTCTCCTGCGGTGTCAGGCTGCGGTCTCTCAGGGCCGGATCTGGTCGAAAAACTCGGTGAACATGTCCTGCCCTTGGACCGGGGCCGATCCCGCCGCAAGCGCCACCGCCAGACCGATCGCTGAAGAGGTCGGGTTGTGCCGGTCACCCCCGTCGCCCGCGTTGAGGTTCATCACCAGCATCGGCGACAGGAACAGACCAATGCGGATGACCTCTTCCCAATCACTGGGCAACAGGTCGTGTTCTGCCAGATGGGCAATCCAGGGTTTCCAGAATGTCCGCGCCTTGGTGTCCAGCAGGGCGCGGCGCACGGTGGACAGGGCCCAGTCGGTGTCGATGAACAGCCGCCCCGCCTCAAGCCGCACCTGCGCATGATAGCGCTGCACCGCGATTTCGGGGTTATAGAGCCAAAAGGGATGGGCGAAAATGTTGTGGAAGGTCGATTTGACCTCTGCCAGCAGCGCGGGCACCTTGTCGCCCGCAAAGGCCGGGTCGAAAAACGCCAGATGGTCGCGCTCTGGCGCGCGCTCGTACCAGACATTGGCGTTATGCGCATCCCCATGCGCCACGATCCCACCCGCATCGGCCAGCGCCTCGGGGGCATAGCGGCTGTGGGCCAGATCGAACATTTCGCCAAGGCTGCGCCTATGTTCAATACCGCCAATCACCGGCCGCGCGGTGGCGATTGCGTCCCAGCCAAGCCGCAGGTCGTCGGGAAACAGGAAGTCCCGCCCGACATAGAACCGCGCCAACCGGCCCCCGGGATAGCTTCCATCGGGCTGTTCGATCATCCGTTCGTGAAACAGTCGGTGGATCGGTTCGGCTGCCGATTGCGCCGGTGTGATCGGCACTAGACTGTCCTTGGCGCAGGACAGGATATGGGCGTCGAGATCCGTTTCGGCCTCGCAGGCGCGTGCGATGGCCTCCGCATCATTGCTCTGGTCCAACTCCAGCAGCACATCGGAAAATCGCGGATCAGCGCGGCGGGTATAAATCAGCAATTGTTCCCCGGGCAGGGTCGACATATGCACCGGCTGGTCTACCGGGAGCCCTGCACGCGCAAGGATGTCGGCGCGGTAATATTCGCCGCGCATCTGCTCTTCGCCCTCTTCCTGATGGAACTTGAAGAAGAAGCGATCGTCCCCCGAGCGAAAGAACCCATTGAGCGAATTGAGGGAATATTGGTCGAAATTGATCTTGAGTTCGGCGACCGGGATATCAAACAGACCGGCGATAAAGCGTTCCAACATGGCCTCGGCGCGGACCGGGTCTTGGGAAGCAACGGCACGGATTTCCGCAGTGCGGGACAATTGAGCGGCCACGTCAGTCTTCCTTGCATCGGATGATGGTTTTCAGCCCGTCGACCTGCCCCGCCAGATGGCGGGTATAGGCATCTGGCACCGCCTCAAGCGTAATTTCCTCGGCAATGAAGGCGTCGAGCGCAGGACCCAGAGCGGGCAAAAGCGTGTTGACCTCGGCAAGTTCGTCGCCAAAGGCATGGCAGCCCAGCAGGGTGATTTCGCGTTCGACCAGTTTGATCGGATCGATCACGGGCATCGCGCGTCCGATGCCCACCAGCGCCAACCTGCCGCAGCCGTCGATGGCCTCGACCAGCGCTGCGATCACGGCGCTGTTGCCGGTGGTGTCGATGGCATGGCGAAAGCCGCGCGCGGCGGCCTCTTCAAGCGTGACGACCGTGCCGGAGATGGTTTTGGCGACCAAGGATGCGCGGGTCGCATTGCGATCCACGACACTCACCTCATGGCCGGTGCGGCGGGCAAGCAGCGCCACCAGCCCGCCGATAGGGCCGCAGCCGGTGACAAGCACCGCACTGTGCGCCGGCGCATCAACTCGGCGTAGTGCATGCAACGCGACCGAGATCGGCTCGGCCATGGCCAGATGGCGATCCGGCACCCCCGGCGTTGCCCGCATCACGTTGCGCGCGGGCAGGGTCACGGCAGTGGCAAAACCGCCGTCGATTACCTCGCCCAGAAACCCGAGAGTGTCGCAGACCTGCGACCGCCCCGCGCGGCAAGGCGCGCAGGTGCAGCAGGTATGGCGGCTGTCGACGATGACACGATCGCCCACTGCCACATGCGACACGCCGTGCCCTGTTGCCGTGATGATGCCAGTGAACTCGTGACCGGCCACCGAAGGCGCGCGGGAGATCCACGCCCCGGTGGCATAGTTGTGCAGGTCAGAGCCACAGATACCTGCCGCCGTGACCTCCAGCGTGACCTCATCGGGTGCCGGCGCCGCTGGCGGGTCGATGGTCTCGACACGGAGATCCTTGGCGGCATGAAGGCGAACAGCGCGCATGTCTCAATCCTTCAGGAAATCGAGGCGCAGGTCGCTGACCGCATTCGCATGGGACGAGAAACCTTCATAATCAGCAAGGATCTTGGCGTTGCGGGCCATTTCGGGATAGCCCTTTTCGGTGACATAGCCGATCGAGCTGCGGCGCACGAAGTCCGACACCGAAAGCGGCCCATAGGTTTGCGCCCCTTTGGACGTCGGCAGAACCGCGTTCGGCCCAAGCGCGAAGTTGCCGATCGACACCGGCGTATGCGTGCCCAGCAGGATCTCGGCGGCTTCGGTGATGTCGCCCAGATAGTCGAACGGTTTTGTCGACATGATTTCCAGATGTTCGGGGGCGTATTCGTTGACGAAGGCGCAGGCGTCTTCCATCGACTCGGCCACAAGGATGCCGCCCGATGCGCCAGACAGCACCGCTTGTGAGAACTCTACGCGTTGCGGCGTCATCCGGCTCCACAGCTCGGGCAGGGTGTCGAGCGCTTCCTGCGCCACCCGCTCGCTCGGCGTTACCAGCCAAGCCGAACTGTCAGGGCCGTGTTCGGCTTCGATCAGCAGGTCCATCGCGGCAAGGCGACCGGACACGGTATCATCGGCAAGGATCATGCCCTCGGAGGGACCGGCGGGCAGGCCGGGATCGATCACACCGGCCAGAAGCCGCTTGGCGGCCACCACCCAAGGGCTGCCGGGGCCGACGATTTTCTGCGCCTTGCGGATGGTTTCGGTGCCAAAGGCGGCCGCGGCCACGGCCTGCGCACCGCCGACCTTATAGACGGTCTCCACACCGGCGATGCGCGCGGCCACCAGCGTGGCGGCGTCGACCGTCCCGTCAGGCCCCGGAGGGGTCATGATCGCGAGGTTCGGCACCTTGGCGACCACACCGGGGACGGAGGTCATCATGGTCACGGAGGGAAACGACCCCTTGCCGCGCGGCACATAAAGCGCGACCGAGTTGATCGGCAAAAAGCGATCCCCGGCAAAGGCCCCGGGGCGGACCTCCTTCATCCACATCGGTTCGGGGGCCTGTTCCTCGTGGAAGCTGCGAATGTTGGCGATGCCGAACCGGATCGCCTCGATCACCGCATCATCGACCAGCGCAAAGGCCGCGTCAAATTCTGCTTGCGTGACCTTCAATCCCGCTTTCGTCAGCCCCTCTGCCTTGTCGAGCGTGCGTCCGAACCGCACCAGCGCCTCGTCGCCCTCGGTGCGAACCGCCTCAAGGATCGGCGCGACCTTCTCGAGGAAAAAAGACAGATCGGCCTCAGAGCGATTGGTCAGCGCCTTGCGCTCCTCGCGCGAGAGAGATTTGAGGCGTTTGAAATTGGGGGACGACATGGCGGTTCCTTTTCGTGCAGGGGTCTGTTTTGAATTGGGGTCGTGGCCAAGCACCGCGACCGCCCAAGTCATTTGGATTTGAGAAAGATTTCCAGTCCAACGAGCCGGTCCAGAAGCCAGACCGCCAGCAGCGCCAGTACCACGAAAACGCTGGAGACGGCCGCCAGATCGGGCGTGATGATTGAGCGGATATTATTGTAGATCTGCACCGGCAGCGTTACGGTGCGCGCGTCGGTAAGCAACAGGCTGACAAGAAACTCGCTCATCGCCAGAACGAACATCAAAAGCCCGCCGGTGATCACGCCGGGCATGACGCCGGGAAGCGTGACATGCAGGAAGGCCTCGATGCGGCCCGCGCCACAACTTGCCGCCGCCAGTTCTAGATCCCCATCAAGCGCCGCCGCCGAGGAGGAGACTGACCAGATGATGAAAGGCAGGTTGATCACGGCGAGCGCGACACCCAGCGGCCAGACAGACCCAAGGATCCCCCAGCTGCCGAACAGCAGCATCATGCCGATGCCCGAGCCGATCAACGGGATGGTGAAGGGCAGCAGCAGATAGACCTGGATCAGGTTTGAAAACCGTAGGCGGAAGCGTGTCAGCGCAATGCCCGCCAGCGTGCCAACTGGCACCGAAACCGCAAGGCAGATCAGCGAGACATGGATCGAGCGACCAAAGGCCTGACGCAGGTCGCGCGCCATGGCGATCTGTTCGTACCATTTGAGCGAGAACCCCTGCGGTGGGAAGGTGATGATGTTGCCCGCGGTGACCGATGCCCCCAGCACGATGACCGTGGGCAGCGACAGCACGATGATGCTGAACCACACCAGCGACCAGAAAACGATGCGTTGCGAGCGGCTGGTCATTTCTTGCCTCCCATTCCAAGCGTTCCGGCGCCGAAAAAGGCGATGATAACCCCCACGATCACACTGCCGAGCGCCACAAGGATGAGGGCGAGCGCCGAGCCGAGGCCCTGATCGGCGGTGCGAAAGAACTGGTCGTAGATCGCATTGGCGATGAAATCCTGCGACCCTCCACCCAGCATGGCGGGCATGGCGAAATCGGTCAGCGACAGCGTCCCCACGACCAGTCCGGCCCCGACAAGGCCGGGTTTGGCCATCGGGATGACGATGTGGCGAAAGGTTCTGATCCAGTTGGCGCCCAGCGAATTGGCGGCCGCCTCGATCTCGCGCGGGATTGCGGTCAGCGCGGGGGCCAGCATCAGCACGGCAAAGGGCAGCATGTATTGCACGAGGCCAAAGACCACGGCAGGAAAGTTGAACAACAGCCGTAGGGGTTCAATCCCCACCAGCCCCAGAATGTCGTTCACCGCCCCCGATCGGCCCATCACGATCAGGATGCCATAGGCGCGCACCACCTGCCCGATGAAGAACGGCAGGAACAGCACGACCAGCAGCGCCTTGCGGGCCAGCGCGCTTGTCGTGCGCACCATCACATAGGAATAGGGCAGCGCCAGCAGCAGCGTGAACACCACCGTGAGAGCCGCGCCCAGAAGCGAGCGCCAAAGCACCCGGGCGTAGGTCGCGCTGTCGGCAATGGTGGCGTAATTGGCCAGCGTATAGTCCTCGCCGGGCATGAAGTTTGATCGGTCGAGGACATGCAGCGAGCTTTCCGCGATCTGCACCAGACTGATCACTAGAATGCCCACCAGCAACAACGCGGGTGCGAGCAGGAGCCAGCCGGTGAAACGCGCCATCTTACGCGGCCAAAGCACGTCGGCGGCGGTGTTGAGCCCGTCAAGGAGCCGCCAGACAAGCGGATAGCGAAACGAGTCTTGATCGGGGGTCCGGGTCATCTGGGGCCTATCTGGTCGCGTGGGCAGTCTTGGGGCGGGCAGCTATGGGTAAGAGGGTAAATGTCGGGGGCCGCACCGGGCCGGTGCAGCCCCCCGTGGGCTTGGATCAGCCCTGCATGATTTCCTTGAACTTGGAGAACCAATCGCTTTCGTTCTGGACCTGCACCGCGTTCGAGATGCGGATCAGGTGCTCGAAATCTGCGGGTTTGGTCGGGTAGGACGGATCGCCCGCCAAGCCTTCGGGCGGCGTCAGACCGGGAACAACACCGGGCAGACCCAGACCGTCGAGCCAGATCTGCTGGCTTTCCTGCGTCAGGGCGAGGTTGATGTACTGCTTGGCCCAGTACAGCTCGTTCTCGGGCAGACCCTTGGGAATCCAAAGCCCGTCGGTGTCGAACTTGCAGCCCTCTTCGGGCACGGTCCAGGCGATATCGATGCCGTTCTTCTTGGCCGCGAGCGCGTTGGTCGAAATCGTACAAGCCGCGTCGATTTCGCCATTCTGGAACCAGGTGGTGAAATCGGGATCTTCGCCCAAAAGCGGCTGTTGCGCCTTGATTTCTTTGACGAATTCCCAGCAGGCATCCATGTTGTCGGGGATGTCGTCCAGCGAACCGCCGCCAGCAACCTGTGCCGGGAAGTGGAAGCCGATCCCGTCGTTATACAGCGCGATGCGCCCCTTGAGGCGCGGATCGAGCAGATCGCGCCAGGATTTCGGTGCGCCATCGGGGAAGGCTTCGGGACGGTAGGCCAGCACATAGACATAGCCATAGGTGTTCACGATCGGGTAGCCGTCGACGCCGACCGGCTTGGCCAGATCGGTGGTGTTGGCAAGGTTCGGCAGATCGGACAGGTCCACGGTAACGCCGCGCAGCGCCGATTTGGTGGCGTTGGTAGTGGTGTCCCAATTGATGTGGATCGGCGGAATCCGGTTCTGCGCGACCGCGGCCCAGACCTTGGGCTGGATCTCGTTATCCTCGGTCAGGTCGTGACGCACGGCAATGCCGGTCATTTCGGTGAAGCGGTCAGAGACACCGGCCTTGAGCGCCTGCACCCAGTCGCCGCCCCAAGCGCGCACGATGATTTCCGTTGGTTTTTCGGGTTCTTGTGCAAGTAGCTTGCCTGCGGGAAGGCCGCTCAGCAGTGCCGCCGCGCTGGTCGCAAGACCCCCGCGAAGAACAGAGCGACGTGTCATCCGGTTTTTCATGTCTTTCTCTCCTGTGGTTGTGCGCAGGTCTTTGCCTGCCGGCCATGCAGCAGGAAAATTGCTTTCCTGCCTGGGTGTTGCGCCGCCGCTGGTCTGCGGACCTCGCAACGGGATCGTATCTCTCGCGTGACTTCAGGTATATACATGCTCTTTGGTGTGCGTGATCTGGGACGTCCTGTGCGCAAGGTTTCGGCGCTATTCCGCCCCCCCGGCGGCAAAAATTTTCATATCGGAGGTGTTCCAGCCCAGCACCACGGGTGCGCCGATCTCGAACAGTCCAAAGGTGAGCGGATCGTGGTGGTAGACCCGGATTTCCGCCCCGCCAGCCGTGTCGAGCGCAACGACGTAAAGTTGTCGCTCCCCCTCGAAAATTGCGTCGCGCACCACGCCCGACAGCCGCGTGTCGCAGTCGCCCAGTTGTGCTTCCGAGGCGGCAATGCGAATCTGTTCCGCGCGGATCGCTCCGCAGACTGGCGCGCCCTCCGCAATCGCGGCAAAGGCCGTTCCCGCGACCTGTTGGCCTTCGACGATTAGCCCGCCGGCGCAGGCCGTGCCGTGCAGGAAAGACGACATGCCCAGAAAACCCGCGACAAAGGGATTGTCGGGCGCGCGGTACATTTCGACCGGTCTTGCCTGCTGCTGAATCTTGCCGCTGTCCATCACGATGATGTCGTCCGAAACCACCAGCGCTTCACGTTGATCGTGCGTTACGTTGATTGTGGTCACGCCCAGCTCGTGCTGGATGCGCCGGAACTCCAGCTGCATTTCTTCGCGTAACTTGACATCCAGCGCCGCCAGCGGTTCGTCAAGGAGCAGCAGCTCTGGCTCGAACACCAGCGCCCGGGCGATGGCCACGCGCTGTTGCTGCCCGCCCGACAGCTCGTTGACGCGCCGCGCGCCATAGTCGCCAAGCTTGACCAGATCGAGGAACTGCGCGACGCGATCGGGACTGGTTTTCGGATTGAACCGCCGCATTTTGAGCGGGAAGGCCACGTTCTGCGCTGCGGTCATATGGGGAAACAGCGCGAGTTTCTGGAACACCATCCCAATCGAACGGCGATGCGGCGGCGCGGCATCCACGGATTTCCCGTTGATCGTGATTTCACCACTGGTGGGCGTCAGAAAGCCCGCGATCATCTGTAAAAGCGTGGTCTTGCCCGACCCGGATGGCCCCAGAATCGTGAGGAACTTGCCGGCTTCAAGCGTGAAGCTGGCATCATTGACGGCCTTGAACCCGGAAAAATCCATGGTGACGTTG
>JASJGL010000051.1:0-5700 GCA_033791545.1 Pseudodonghicola sp.
AAGCCCGGCCTGCGCCAGCGTCAGCAAAGCAACACCGCGCGCCTGCCCGAGTTTGAGCGTCGCAACACCGTCCTTGTTGACAAAAGTCTGTTCGATACCGGCCTCATCGGGGGCGAATTGCGCGATCACCGCGGCGATCTGTCGGTTCAACGACAGCAGCCGGATCGCCAAGTCATCGCTGGCCTGTGACTTGCACAGACCATTGGCCACGTGACGCAATCGCCCATTTTGCGATTCGATCACGCCCCAGCCAAGGGTTCTCAACCCCGGATCAATGCCCAGAATTCGCATGTGCTGCCCCGCCCGCTCGAAATTTGTTGCTTTTTTGATGCAGTAGCACGAAACGCGAACACGATCCAAGCAATTCAGGCGGAAAATCAGATCACACCAAAAACGACACGCTTCTTTTCCAAAAACGACACCCGAGCTGAAAGCGACACTTCCCCAGCCTGAAAACGACACAAAAAGCGACCAAAACTCACGAATATTTCAGAGTCTTTTCAGCCGCGGCGACCCATGCACAAACCGCATAGGAAATATGCACTTCCGACGTCTTGCGCGGAAATATTACTCAGATTACCTGCCGCTCAGAAACGAAACACAGCGCAACTCTGAAAATAAGGAACTCGTGAAATGGCTGTATATGACACCAACCGCACCGCCCCTGAATCGGCCATCTTGTTCGGCCGCGTCGGCGCGGCAATCTGCACTGTCATCAGCGCGATTGCAGTATGGAATGACGCACGCGTCACCCGCAACGCTCTGTCCGCACTCAGCGATCGCGAGCTTGAGGATATTGGCCTCAACCGCGGCGAAATCGATCTGATTGCACAACGCAAAGTGTCGATCTAACACCCTACTCCTTCTCTCCCTCGGAGTTGGACAAAAACGCCGCACGGGCCCCTGCCCTGCGGCGTTTTTCTGTTCCGGATTGGCCCAGCTTACCCTCGGGGTCCCGGTTCAGCGCATCAGGTCCGCAATCTGTGCCGCCAGACCCCTGGTCAGCGGGTCAGCCTGCATCAACCATGCGCCCATCGCCTCCACCTTGGTGCCAGATTGCAGCCGGGCAACCCGGTCCTCATAGGTCGCACCGCCGACGCTGACGAACAGCAGTGCCTTGAAGACAACAAACAGCACCACGATCAGCACCAACAGGCGCGCAGGCCAGCTTCGCCGACGCCGTATCGGTGCCTCGACAAGCAACCCGTCGGGGCGCTGAACGATATCGTGGCCGCGCAACATGGCGCTGTGCTTGCGGTCAAGCCGGTCAACGCGCCGACTGAAATTCAAATCGTGTTGGGCCATGATACCCTCCAGAATTTCTGGCCCCCACCAGATTGCGGGGCAAAGATCCGGCTGAATTGTGGCGAAAATGGGGCAGATGCCTCAAATGCCCCTAAAAGCCGCCGTATTTACGCCGCTTTCCGAAGCAGTAGTGTCGTCCAGTCACCAATTTCTTCGCTTTTCACAAGATTGATGCCGGAACGTGCATAGACCTCGATCACGTCAGCAGCTTGTTCATTGAGAAGCCCCGACAGAATCGCATAGCCTTCCGGGCGCAGATGCGCGGCCACATCGGGGGCCAGCGCGACCAGCGGCCCTTTCAGGATATTGGCAAAGATCAGATCATAGGGCGCCAGCGCCGCAAGCTCGGGATGCGCGAACCCCGCCGCCTCGACGCAGCGCACGCGCCCCTCCATGCCATTGGCGCTCAGATTGGCCTCGGCCACATCCACCGCCACCTGATCGATATCGCTGGCAATGATGGTGCCGTCCCAGACCCGCGCCGCCGCCATCGCCAACACCGCGGTGCCGCAGCCGATATCTGCGACCTTGCCGGCCTCGAACCCGTCCTCGATCAGCCGATCCAAGGCCCGCAGGCAGCCCAGCGTGGTGCCGTGATGCCCGGTGCCAAAGGCCAGCGCCGCCTCGACCAGCAGCGGAATACGATCCGCCGGCACCTTGTCGGCGTCGTGACTGCCATAAACAAAGAACCGCCCCGCCTCGACCGGCGCCAACGCACGGCGCACATGCGCCACCCAATCGGTTTCCGGCAATTGCGAGGTGACGAACTCCCCGGCCCCGAACGCCGCCGCCAACAGCGCCAGCGCAGAGGCATCGGGACAGTCAGAGAAATAGCCGCCGACCTCCCACACATCAGAGCCATCATCGACCTCGAACACCCCCACACCGGTGGGCACCGGCTCCAGCCGCTCCATCGCCTCGCCCAGCGCCTCGGCCTGGGCTTTTCCGGTCAGCGTGGTCAGTGCGGTAAATGTGGGCATGGAAATCTCCTGCAAAGCTGCATCCGGCCCTAGGACCCCGGCGCGGCAAGGTCAAGCGTGCCCTATTGTGCCGGGGCCGGAACAAAGCGCGCCAGAACGGTCTCGTTCCCCCGCTCTGGGTGGCGCGGGATCAGCAGCGACAGAAACAGCGAGATCATCGCCATCCCGGCCGCCAGTCCGAACACCGCGCCGGGCGCGACCATCCAGAGATAACCCAGCGTCGCCGGCAGAACCACCGCGGCAATATGGTTGATGGTAAAGGCGACAGCGGCCGTGGGCGCAATATCAGCCGGATCGGCGATCTTTTGGAAATAGGTCTTCAGCGCAAGCGCCATGGCAAAGAACATGTGGTCGATCACATAAAGCGTCGCCGCCAGCACCACCCCCCAGCCAAAATAATAGATGCCACCATAGGCCAGGAACACCAGAACCAGCCCGCCATATTCGAACATCAGCGCCCGGCGTTCGCCAAAGGCCCCCACGGCGCGCCCCACCAAGGGGGCGAACACCATATTGGCCACCAGGTTGATCAGGAACAGCGCCGTGACTTCATGCACATCAAAACCGAATTTCTCGACCATCATGAACCCGGCGAACACGGTGAAAATCTGCCGCCGCGCCCCGGCCATGAATTGCAGCGCGTAATACAGCCAATAGCGCCGGCGCAGCACCATCTTCTTGCTCTGTACGGTTTCAGCCTGAAACTGGGGATACAGGAAAAACGCCAGCACGGCGACCAGCGCGGTAAAACCACCCGCAAACGCGTAGACCACACCATAGGTCAGGCCCAGCGGCTCCCACAACAGCACGATCAACCCATAGGACACCAGCGTCGCCCCCGACCCGGCCGCCAGCAGCCAGCCCAGCATGCGCGGCGCCCGATCCTTGGGCAGCCATTGCAGCTGCAGCGACTGGTTCACCGTCTCGTAATAGTGAAACCCGATCGAACTGAGCATGGTGATGGTCAGAATGCCGCCCAGCGACGGGAACTGCGCGGTCAGTGCCGTCGCCACCCCCAGCAGCACCAGCGCGACCAACCCCAACACCTGTTCGCGCATCACCATCAGCACCGCGATCACCCCGATCGCCAGAAACCCCGGGATCTCGCGCACCGTGTGCAACCAGCCGATGTCGTGGCCGTCAAACTGCGCCACCTCGATGACGAAATTGTTCAGCAGCGCCGACCAGGTGGCAAAGGCCACCGGCATGGCCACGGCCATCAGGAACAACAGCGCAACGGGGCGGCGCCAGACCGGCAGATGCCGGGCCTCGGACAGGGGGACAATACGGCTCATGGGCAAGGCTCTTACGCCGCTTTTCCCGCCTTGGCGAGGGTGCGGGTCCAACGAACACCTGATATGTATCAATGCAAAATGGCCACCGATTGTGTATGCTGAGGGTCGCGAACGGGGCGGAGGAGGCAGCGATGGACTTGGTGGCAGTCGTGGAACGAATTGGCGAGGCGCCGACAGCGGCGCTGTTCGGCCTGATCACCGGCATCGTGTTTGGCGTGGCGGCGCAGCGCTCGCGCTTTTGCCTGCGCGCGGCGACGGTGGAATTTGCCCGCGGCGAAATGGGCGACAAGGTGGCGGTCTGGCTGCTGACCTTCTCGACCGCCGTGGTCTGGGTGCAGGCGGCGCAGCTTTCGGGCCTGATGGACAGCGCCGACGCGCGCATGATGGCAGTGCCCGGCAGCTGGTCCGGCGCCATCGTCGGCGGGCTGATCTTCGGCGCCGGCATGGTGCTGGCGCGCGGCTGTTCCGGGCGACTTCTGGTGCTGGCCGCCACCGGCAACCTGCGCTCGGTGGTTTCCGGGCTGATCTTTGCCGTGGTGGCGCAGATGAGCCTTTCAGGCCTGCTGGCCCCCTTGCGCGACCGCATCGCCGCGCTCTGGATCACCGAGGGCGGACGCAATATGAACCTGTTGGCCAGCCTCGGCCTGCCAGACTATGGCGGCCTGCTGCTGGGCGTGACGATCGCCTTTGTCGCGCTGGTGTTGTCGCGCCGCAACCGGATCGGCGTGCAGCGGTTGATCTTTGCCTCCGGCGTCGGCTTCTCGGTGGCGCTGGGATGGGTGCTGACCTATTCGCTGGCGCAGGTCGCCTTTGAGCCGATGCAGATCGAAAGCGCCACCTTCACCGGCCCCTCAGCGCATACGCTGATGTTCTTCCTTGAACGCAACGCGGTGCTGGAATTCGACGTCGGGCTGGTGCCCGGCGTGTTCATCGGCGCGATGATCGCCGCGAGCCTTGCCGGCGAGATGAAGCTGCAGGCGTTCGACGGCCCGGTCACTATGCGCAAGGCGATGATCGGGGCGGCGATGATGGGCTTTGGCGGCATGTTGGCAGGCGGCTGCGCCATCGGCGCGGGCGTCACCGGCGGCTCGATCTTTGCCGGCACAGCCTGGGCGGCGCTGTTCTTCATGTGGGTGGGCGCGGTGGCCACCGATCTTCTGGTCGATCAACGCGGCAGCCCCGTTCCCGCCTGACGTCCCCCGGGCCAAAGCGCCCCGCTCTTTTTCTGGCCGGAAATACTCCCACCGGAGGCACCGGGTGGAACATTGCAACCCTTTGAAACAAAAGCTTCTCTGACTGCGGCGTTCTTCGCAGTGATACAGTTTTGTGTACCAAGTGAGGCACACAAAAGACAAGATCTCAAATCTAGCGTGGCGGTGAAAGCGGACATGTTCGGGCTATTCCACCGCCCTATGGGCGGGAAACGGACCCGAGCATGTGAGGCATGGCTGGTGCTGAGAACCTTGAAAGCGGATACGCTTGTGAAGCGCTAGGTGCTGCTCTTATGCGTAGAAAGCCGTCTTCCGTAGGCACGGGAGCGCCTTGTTCAGAACAGGGTCCGTCGGGTGAACTAGGGCCCGTGGCTTCCTGATGGGACGGACAAGTTAGGGACCCATAGATCTGGTTCACGCTCCTAACTCCCACTTCTCGATCTCTTGCCGAGACGGCTCATGCCTCGGCTTCACCTTTCTTTAGAAGATGGCTGCAAAGAATTTGCCCCATTTCGGGAAAGGCTTCGGGAAGGTCTTCACATATCGCTTTTCCTTGGGTCATCAGCGCAAGAATTACTGGCACCGCTCCGGGTTGGGCAATACGGATCAGATCATGCTTGTAATAGGAAGCGCGGGGGTCTCCGGTCCAGGAATTGCGCCCCGCCTTGCTCCAGATCGTTGCCTCTTCGGGCACTCCGCCACCGAGATATTCGCTTACTTGGAAATGCGGCAGTTTCGCCTTTTCGCTTTGGCGGTCACGTAGCAGGAAATCCAGCGCGCGGGCGCGTGCCTCAGTCCCCAGAGGTACATCGCCGGCGAACAGTTCACGGAACATTCGCGCTGCCGCCAGTGGAGTCAGCACGTTAAGATAGCTGCTGTCAGCGCCAGCATATTGCGACTCGCGGCCGT
>JASJGL010000052.1:0-17479 GCA_033791545.1 Pseudodonghicola sp.
GAGGGTGTCTTTGAGTTTGAACGCACCGCCAGCCGATTGCGCGAAATGCAGGACAAGGATTGGGGCCAAGACGCGGGCTGATCCCCGATCGCGTGCCCGCTTTATCTGGCCGACAGTACTCTCGCCGAAGGCATCGCGGCCGCACCGCGATTTGGGCCGCGAACTGGGGGGTGAACTGGACGCGCCCCACAGGGGCTCGGCCTCCAGCGGGGATATTTGCAGTGAAAGGAAAAGCCGGGGGTTACCCGTTTTCGCGCAGCACGCCGCCAGCAAGGTAAAGCGAGCCGCAGATCAGGATGCGGGCGCGCGGGTCGGAATGCGCGATCTTTTCCACCGCCGCCTGAACGCTGTCAGCGGTTTCGGCCCGCATCCCTACCGCCCGTGCCGCTGTCGCGGTTTCCTCGGCGCTCAGTGTATTGGCCTCGCCGGGGATCGACACGGCGGTAAGGGTCTCGGCCTGCGCCGCCAGCGGGCGCAGATAGCCGGTCACATCCTTGGTGTTGAGCATGCCGCAGACCAGATGCGTCGGCCGCGCCGGCAGGCTGGCGAGATGGGCGCCCAGCGCCAGACCGGCCGCCGGATTATGCCCGCCATCAAGCCAAAGCTCGGCCTGTAGCGCGGCCTCAACCAGCGGGCCGGTTTTCAGCCGCTGCATCCGGGCCGGCCAATAGGCCTGTGTCACGGCGGCTTCGCAGGCCTCTTCGCTCAGCCGCAGATGGCGCAGCGCGGCCAGCGCGGCACCGGCGTTCTGGATCTGATGCGCGCCGGGCAGGTTGGGCAGCGGCAGGTCCAGCAGCCCGCGCTCGTCCTGATAGACCATGCGCCCGCGCTCCTCAGACACATGCCAGTGTTGGCCATGCGCGATCAGCGGTGCGCCAAGGCGCTCGGCCTGCGCCTCGATCACCTCCAGCGCCTCATCGGGCTGCGGCCCCACCACGCAGGGCACCCCGCGTTTGAGTATCCCCGCCTTTTCAAAGGCGATCTTGGCCAGCGTATCGCCAAGGAACTGCTCGTGGTCGATCGAGATCGGCGTGAGGATGGTGAGCGCAGGCCTCTCGATCACATTGGTGGCGTCCAGCCGTCCGCCCAGCCCCACCTCAAGCAGGCTGTAATCGGCGGGTGTGCGGGCAAAGGCAAGAAATGCGGCGCAGGTGGTGATCTCGAAATAGGTGATGCTCTCGCCAAGGCTGGCGGTATAGCATTCATCCAGAACCGCGCTCAGATCAGGTTCCGAGATCAGCTCTCCGGCGACACGGATACGCTCGTGAAACCGCGCCAGATGCGGCGAGGTATAGGCATGCGCCGTCAGCCCCGCGCCCTGCAACCCGGCCCGGATCATTGCCTGGGTCGAGCCCTTGCCGTTGGTGCCGGCAATATGGATGACCGGTGGCAAAGCCTTCTGCGGGTCGCCCAGCTTGGCCAAAAGCCGCCAGACCCGATCAAGTGTCAGGTCGATGATCTTGGGGTGCAGCGACATCATCCGCTCAAGAATGACATCCGACGCCGCCGGGGTTCGGGTCTGCATCAGGGTCTGGCCTGTTCGCGAATCAGAACGGCGCGCGGGTGATGTCGGACAGCGCGCCGTTCACCTCGAAGCTTTGCGCATTGATGCCGGTGATGCCGAAGGCCGCCAGCCGGGCCGAGTGCTTTTCGGTATAGGCTGCCGCTGCCTCGGGGGTTTCAAAGACATAGATGCCGCCAGCGCGTCCGGTCGCCTGGTTTTCGGTCCAGATCTTCCAGACCAGACCGGTTTCGCTGGCGATGTCCCGGGCCAGATCGCCCATCGCCGCTGTCATTTCATCGCCCCAAGGGCCGGAATAGGGAAAGTCGAACTGAACGAGGGTGAAAGCCATGATCTATCTCTCCTGACGGGGAAGGGGCCGATGGTCCGACCCTATTTGGATGCGGCGGGTTTAGGGCTATTTTCAGGCTGTTTGGCCGGTTTGTCGACCTCGGCGGGGGAGGTTTCCGGTTCAGGCGGTGGTAGGTCGCCCCGAATTGCGGGTGGCAAACCCAGCAACATCCGGGTGATGGTGATCAGCTCGTCGCGCATCTCGGTGCGTTTGGTCACCCGGTCCAACATGCCGTGATCCAGCAGGTATTCGGCGCGCTGGAACCCTTCGGGCAATTTCTCGCGGATGGTCTGTTCGATCACACGCGGCCCGGCGAAACAGATCAATGCGTTCGGCTCGGCGATATGGACATCGCCCAGCATGGCATAGGAGGCGGTAACCCCGCCGGTCGTGGGGTGGGTCAGCACCACGATATAGGGCAGCCCGGCCTCTTTCAGCATTTGCACCGCCACCGTGGTGCGCGGCATCTGCATCAGCGCCAAAATCCCTTCCTGCATCCGCGCGCCACCGGCGGAGGAGAACAGGATCAGCGGACGTTTCAGCTTTACCGCCTGTTCGGCGGCGGCAACGATGGCGTTGCCCACATACATCCCCATGGAGCCGCCCATAAAGGCGAAATCCTGTGCCGCGGCGACGATCGGGGTGCGCCCCATGTCGCCGGTGACGACCAGCATCGCCTCTTTCTCGCCGGTCTTCTTCTGCGCCGCGCGCATCCGGTCCGGGTATTTCTTTTGATCGCGGAAATGCAGCGGGTCGGCCACCGGGTCCGGCACCGCGACCTCGGAATAGATGCCGCCATCGAACAGCGCATCGAACCGCGCGCGGGGGGTAATCGCCATGTGATGTCCGCAATTGGTGCAGACATTCAAATTATCGCTCAACTCGCGGTGAAACAGCATGGTGCCGCATTCATCGCATTTCTGCCAGAGATTCTCAGGCGTCTCCCGACGCGAGAAGATCGAGTTGATCCGGGGACGGACGTAGTTGGTGATCCAGTTCATATCGGGGCCTCTCGCAGGAGCATGCACGCTGCGTCAAATAAGCGCCAGCGCCGCCAATTGCAATCAACGCCTGATGGCGATGCGCGCCACCAGCCAAGTCAGCACCATCAGCGCGAAATCCACCGCCAGCCAGGCCCGCATCGGCCCGGTATCAGAGGCCGAGAACGGCAGGATATAGAGCGCAAGTCCATTCAGGCTTTCGGGTGTGGCAAAGAACAGCAGGGCCGTGATATTGTTGAAGAAATGCACAGCAATGGCCGGGCCCAGCGTGCCGGCGCGCGCGGTCAGGTCGGCCATCAAGATCCCGAAACACCCGGCCCAGATCGCGATCAGACCCGCATTGGCCCCGGCCTCGGAGGGCACGAAGTGACCCAGTGCGAACAGACCCGAGGGGAGAATCAGCCAGATCGCCGGGTGGGAAAACCGTGCCGCCAGCGCCTGTTGGAGATAGCCGCGAAACAGGATTTCTTCGGCGCTGGTCTGGATCAGGATCGCGATCAGCGCCAGCGGCAGCAGCACAAGCCATCGCCCCAGCGCCAGATTGGGCAGCAAGGGCGCCCCCATGTCGTAGGGCGGCAGGATCAGCAGCACGATCCCGAACAGCCCCAACAGCCGCAGCACCCGCCAAAACTGGACAACGGCCATGCCCGGCGGCCCGATGACCCCCAATGGCGCCCGGCGCTGCACCAGATGCGCGGCGGCGAACACCGCGACGATGACAAAGACGAAACTGCCCAGCAGGATCAGCATCGGACCGGGGCGATGCCCGGTCACCAAATCGCCGGCCCAGCCAATCGGTGCGGTGGCATAGACCACGGTTTGCAGCACCGTGTTGAGACCAAAGATAATCAGCGCGATCAACCCCAGACCGGCCAACAGCCGCCACACCGCCGCCCCCCGCCGGGCCGGGGCAACAAGGGTTTCATGGGCACGATAGGGGTGATCAGTCATCAAAATACTCGTTCAGCGTTTCCGCAGAGATTGGCACGTCTCGTGTGCCAGCGTAATCCGCAAGGTTGATCTGCGCCGCCTGCAGCATCTCGGTTGCGCCCGACAGATGCGCCGCCACCGCCTCCAACAGCGCCAGCGCGACCGAGGCGTCGTTTTCGATCACCGCGCGAAACTCTTCGGCCCCGATCCGCAGGAACCGCGTGGGCTCCACCGCCACAAGATCAAGAAAACGTTTATCGCGGGTAATCACCGCCAGATCCCCGATCAACCGCCCCGGCAGCACATATGAGACCGGCGGGTGCGTGGAATCGCGGCCGGGCCAGCGCAGCTCGGCCTTGCCTTCGAGGCACAGATAGACCGCATCCGCCGGCTGTTCGTGCGAAAACACCACCTGATCCGGCGCCACCACGAACCATTGGGCGGAATAGGCCAACAGCCGTCGGTTGCGCAGGCTGAGCCGCCCGAACAGGTCATTGTCCGACAGGATCGCCAGCTTGCGACCCAGATCATCTGTGGCGCCCTCGCCCTCGGCCGGGGCGGGCAGCTCGGCACCACCGTTGATCCGGCCATTGCGGATCTCGATATACATGTCATAGGCATCCGGGTTGTCGAACCGGTCCTCCAGAAAGATCATGATCGAGTTCGGCAACAACTCGCGCAGGCGTTCCCGAGTGTGCAACCGGCTTTCGGAATCGTGGCTTGCCAGCACATTATCCATGATCAGGATATCGGGCCGCTTGATCGCCGCCCGACTGAAGGCAGCCCGCTCCTGAAACACCGTGGGCAGGTTGGCCCCGCCGAGACCGGCGCGCAGATCATACAGGATTGCCGCCGCGCGATGGCGCAGGCCGTGGGCTTGCAAAACCTCTGCGACCACGTCTTCGATTTCGTCGGTCTTGGCACCGCCCGCCATCAGCGACACCCGGCCATAGATCGCATTTTCCATTACCGTCAGGCGGGGCACATAGATGTCAGGAGCAATCGGCAGGAACATGTCCTGCAACAGAGCGCGCAGCTCGGCCCCCCGCTGGCGGCGAATCGCCAGGATCTTGTTCTTGTACTTTTGCGGAAAGTCGGGGCCGATCTGTTCCGCCGTCAACATGAAGGGCACGATCAGCAGCATCGCACGATCCTCGGGCGACAGCCGCTCCAGCCCCCGGCGCAGGGCCCGCGCGGCGATATCCGAGACGCGGCGATAAAGATCCTCGTCAATTCCAAGGCGCAAAAACAGCGGGTGCTGGGTACCATCCTTGCCAAACGTCCGGTTGAGCGTGTCGATCACCCCCATCGAAACCGCGATCGCCTCCTCCGCCAACCCTTGTTCCTGCAGCATGCTCAGGAAGCGTTTCTCGTGCGCCAGCGCCACCGGCGACACCTCGCGCAGCGGCGTCGCGAAAAGCAGGTTGCCCGCCAGCGGCAGCGCCGGGTTGAACCGCTCGGGATCAAAGGTATAGACCGCGTCGTCCAACCCTTTCGCGCGCAGCTTTTTGCAGATCTCAGGGCGCAGCGCGACGATCTCGCGCGCCAGCGTCGGGTGCTGCACCGGGTCGAAATGTGACCGCAGCGTGCGGCGGAACATCATTTCGTCGATCCCCATCGCCTCGACCAGCGTGAACCACCAGTCGCGCACCTCGGCCCCGTCGGTGAGCCCAGCGATCTCGGGATCGATCCAGTTGGCCTGGCTTGGATCCTGGCTGTTCCCGGCCCGCACCGCTTCGATCATGTTGCGGTCCTGCGAGGTGGCGAGGCAATCATCCTTGGACGGCCGCACCTTGAGCGGCATCAGGAGATTGTCCCCCAAGGTACCATCGAACAGGTAGGGCCGTGAATTGGCATAGCCGATCCGGGCCGCGATCACCGCCTGATGCAGCGTGCTCAAGGGATGGCCCGACACGATCACTTCGCCCTGCGCGGGCAGTGTTTCGCGCACCAGCAATTCGGCCAGTGCGGTGCGCTCAAGCGGCTTGTCGCTGCGGATCGCGACGCGGGCGCGCGGCGGGATCTCAAGGTTGATATCGTCCAGAATGGTATTGCCGTCCTGATCGCGCACGGTCACGCCGCGCAGCTCTATCTTGCCGTAGAGATGCGGTATGCTTTTCGGCTCGCCCTCGAACAGGTCCTCGGGGATCATGTTCTTTGGCGCAAAGCGGTCAGTCACCACCTCCCAACGCAGCGACATGTCCTGGACCTGATTGTAATAGGTCAACAGCTCCTTCCAGGGGCTCGACAGATCCTTGTAGGCCGACAGCGCCGCCACCAGCGCCCCCACGGTGATGTCGCCCCGGATCGCCAGATACCCGCCCACCGAGTAATACATGAACGGGGTCAGATGCCCGATCATGTTGTTCAGGAACTTCATGAAGAATTTCTTCTGATAGATCTTGAACCGGATCTCGAACAGCGTGCCCAGCCGGTCGGTGATCAGGGCCTGACGATAGCGCCAGCCGCCGTTAGCGCGCAGATCGCTGATGCCAGCCGCGCTTTCGCCGATCTCTGTGGCCAGATGGCGCAGCTCCTTGATGCGGTCCTTGTTCAACAGATTGATCTGGCGCTGGATCATCGGGATCAGCCAAGCCTGCAATGGGATCAGCGCGACCGAGGCCAAGCCGAACCAGACGCTTTGCATGAACAGGAACGCCACGATGGTCATCATCTGGCCGAACTGGAACACCGGCTGGGCGATGGCATCGCCCATCAACCCGCCCATCGGTTCGGCCTCCGAGGTGATCATCGACACCAGTTCGCCCTGACTGGTGGTGCGGAAATAGGGTTTGGGAAAGCGCAACATGCGGCTGATAAGCTGATAGCGCAGCCGGCGCAGCATACGTTCGGACAACACGCCTTTGCGGGTGTTGATATGCATTTTCAACAGCCCGCCGATCACCACCGCCGCCAGAAATCCCGCGCAAAACAGCATCAGAAATTGCACCTGGGTCAGTTCAAATCCGAGGATGGGGATCCGGTCGGTGGTCGCGCCGATAGCATCGTTTACGATCCGCTTGGGCACTTCGAGCGAGGCATAGAGAAACGGGAACGACACCAGCGTCAGCACCAGAAGCCAGAGCTGCTGTCGCTTGGAGTACTTCCAGATGAACGAAAACAGCGTGGATTCCATCACCTGGCCCTTGCCCGAAAATACGCTCCGCCGCAGAACAGGCTCCGGCGCCGCGGGATTTTAGAGGGTAAACATTGGCCCCCATGATTACAACCCGCGCCGACCAGTCGAAAAATCGCGCGCGCGCGCCACCCTTGTTTCAAATCCGGCGCGCGGCTATTGCCATGTGAACATGTATTGGAGGCCAGACATGCCCAAGCGTCCGTTTGACAAGTCCAAGCTGCCCAGCCGCCACGTCACCGAGGGACCGGAACGCGCGCCGCACCGGTCCTATTACTATGCGATGGGCATGACCGAGGCCGAGATTCACCAGCCCCTGGTCGGGGTTGCCACCTGCTGGAACGAGGCAGCGCCCTGCAATATCTCGTTAAGCCGACAGGCGCAGGCGGCCAAGGGCGGTGTGAAAGAGGCGCACGGCAGTCCGCGCGAATTCACCACCATCACCGTGACCGACGGCATCGCCATGGGGCACGAGGGCATGCGCAGTTCGCTGGCCTCGCGCGAGGCGATTGCCGACACCGTCGAACTGACCATGCGCGGCCATTGCTATGATGCGCTGGTCGGTCTGGCGGGCTGCGACAAGTCGCTGCCGGGGATGATGATGGCGATGGTGCGGCTGAACGTGCCGTCCGTTTTCGTCTATGGCGGCTCGATCCTGCCGGGCAAGGCACCGAATCTGGAGGAGATCCCCGAAGATTTCCGCACCCGCGACCTGACCGTGCAGGACATGTTCGAAGCGGTGGGGCGCAACCAGAACGGCAGCCTGTCCGACAAGGCGCTCGAGATGCTCGAACGCGTCGCCTGCCCCAGTGCCGGGGCCTGCGGCGGCCAGTTCACCGCCAACACCATGGCCTGCGTCTCCGAAGCGATCGGGCTTGCGCTGATGAACTCCTCGGGCATGCCCGCCCCCTATGAGAGCCGCGACCAATATGCCGAGGCTTCTGGCCACGCGGTGATGCACCTGCTGGCAAAGAACATCCGCGCCCGTGACATCGTCACCCGCAAATCGCTGGAAAACGCCGCCCGCGTGGTGGCTTGCACCGGCGGCTCGACCAATGCCGGTCTGCACCTGCCAGCGATCGCGCATGAGGCTGGCATCGACTTTTTCCTCGACGACGTCTGCGACATCTTCCGCGAGACCCCCTATTTCGTCGATCTGAAACCGGGCGGCCAGTATGTCGCCAAGGATCTCTATGATGCCGGCGGCATTCCGGTAGTGATGAAGGAGCTGCGCAAAGCGGGCCTGATCCACGAGGAGTGCATCACCGTCAGCGGCCGCTCTATCGGGGAAGAGCTGGCACTGATCGAACGCGAGGCCGACGGCAAGGTGATCTATCCGATCGAGACCCCGTTGACCAAGACCGGCGGCGTTGTCGGGCTCAAAGGCAACCTGTCGCCCGAAGGTGGCATCGCCAAGGTCGCCGGCATGATGCCGCAAGAGCAGGTCTTTAGCGGCCCGGCGCTTGTGTTCGACTGCGAAGAAGACGCCTTTGAGGCGGTCAAACAGCGCAGCTACAGCGAGGGCGACGTGATCGTCATCCGCAACGAGGGTCCCGCCGGTGGCCCCGGCATGCGTGAGATGCTGGCCACCACCGCCGCGCTCAGCGGTCAGGGCATGGGCAAGAAAGTCGCGCTGATCACCGATGGCCGTTTCTCCGGGGCGACCCGTGGCTTCTGCGTTGGCCACGTCGGCCCCGAGGCTGCATTGGGCGGACCGATCGCGCTGCTGAAAAATGGCGACAGGATCACCATCGACGCGGTCAAGGGCGAGATCAACGTCGATCTAAGCGACGAAGAACTGGCCCAACGCAGGGCCGAGTGGTCCGGCCCGCGCGACACCATTTATGGCTCTGGCGCGCTGTGGAAATACGCAAAGCTGGTTGGGCCAACCTATCAGGGCGCAGTCACCCATCCTGGCGGCGGAGCAGAAAAACATGACTATATGGACCTGTAAGGGCCCGCTTGCGGCCCTGGGTCTGTTCCTGCTGTCTGGCTGTGGCGACGGCGGCTTCCCGTCTGGCGCCACATTCGATCAGGCCACCCGCGCCGACCTTGCCGGCGGGGCGATCCACCTGCAGGCGCCGTCCGGCTATTGCATCGACCGGCAAGCTCTGCACCGGGCGCCCTATGGCGATTTTGCACTGCTGGCGCGCTGCGATACGCTGGGCCTGCGCAGCTTTTTCCCCGGTCGAAACCTCGCCCTGATTACCGTGACCACGGCCCCGCAAGGGGCAAATGCACGACCGCCCAGCCTGGCTGATCTGGAACGCTCTGCCAGCCCGGCGCGGGTGATCGAAACCGGGATGTCGGGCGATCTTCCGATGCTCCGGCTGGACCCTCCCGGCGGGCTGGTGGGCGGGATCGCCCCGCAGCACTGGCGCAGCGCCTTTGCGCTGAATGGACAGTTGGTGGCCTTGGCGCTCTATGCGCCGGAAAGTGATGCGGGTCCGGCGATGGACGCGCCCGCCCTTCTGGCCGACCTGGCGGGCCGCATCCGCCGCGCCAGCGCCCGGCCCGACGAGAACTCCACTGCGGTTGCGACCGTGGCGCCTAGGGCCGACGCGAAGCCCGACACAAAGCGCGACGCGAAAGAGCGTAAGAGCACGGGCGAATTTATTTCACCGTTCAAAGCGATTGGCCGTTTGTTTGACTGAGCGGCATTCGCTAAGCTGACACAATCATTACATCTTCGCCCTGGGGCGAGCGAAGGAACAGGCTATGGGCAAGATACTGGATCGGCTGTTTCACGAGCGCGCCTTGCGCAAGTGGCGGCGCGCAGCGGAAGCGGCAGAGGCCTCTCCCCTGTCCGATGTGCGGGTGCAACGCAACCAGGCGCGCCAGTTGCGCACCCATCTCGACCGGCTGATCCATGTGGCCGACGGCCGGCTGGCGCTGCCGCAGATCGGCACCTCGTATTTCCCGCGCCCTCATGGCACCGATTGGGCGTGGCGACCCGAGTTGTGGCGCGGCCCGCTGCCGGTAAAGGGGCTCAGTTCGGTCGCCACGAAATCCTCGCTTGGCGAGGAGGTCACGCTGTTTCACGATTGCAGCGTCTCGGAACTCACCCTGCGCCAGTTGCGCAACACGAGAGAGGAAGATCTGGCCGCCTACGGCTTGCGGATGGACGTGTTCCAGTTCGACGGCTCGTTCCTGTCGCTGGTGATCGACCTACCCGATGCCGCCGCCGAGGGCATGACCCGCGATCATATCCTGCGGGTGGACACCATCATCGAGACCGAAAAACCGCTGGAGATCTTTGCCCGCCTGAATATCAAGCACGGGCCCAATACCGAACAGATCGTGCGTGAACTGCCGTTGAACGAAGAAGAGGTGCGGGTGGAATTCGACCTCGCCTATTCCCGTCTGAATGAAAAGCGGATCGAGAAAATCTGGCTCGACCTGATCTTCGAGGCACCCGAGATGAACCAGACGATCCTGCGCGATCTGACCTTTTCCCGCCGCCGCCGCGCCGCGCTCTAGGAGACCCCGAGATGAGCGATCTGACCCTGACCAAGATCCGCCTGCGCAACCGCCGATGGGAGGGCCGGGTGACCGGCGCCCCGGTGGGGGCCCCCTGCCCCGAGATCAGCGTCACCTATCTTGACCAGCCCGTCGCCGAAATCGAGCTGAGCGAAGGGCCAGAGCCGGGCAGTTGGGATCTTGTCGTGCCGATCCCCGACCAGGCCGTCGCCGACGGCGTGCATTGCTTTTTGATCCTCGACGCCGCCACCGACATCAAGCTGGGTGATTTCACACTGATCGCGGATGATGCGGTCTCGGATGATCTGCGCGCCGAGGTCGAACTGCTGCGCGCCGAGTTGGATATGCTCAAACGTGCCTTCCGCCATCATTGCCTTGAAACGATGTAGACAACCGCCCGGTTCACCGGTGCCGAAACGACAAGGGCCACGCAGATGCGTGGCCCTTTCGCGTTTCTGATTTGGCGTCACTTACTTTTCGCTGCTGAGCGCAACCAGCCCTTTGAGGATATCGATGGCGTAGGCGAGTTGATAATCCTCGTCCCGCAGGCGTGCGGCGGCCTCTGCCTTGGCGCGATCTTCCTTGATCTGGCGAATCTCATCCTCGGTCAGGCTATCGTTGCTCAGCCGTCCGCGCAGATCGGCCTCGGTCCGGGCACGCGGCCGCTTCGGCGCGTCCTCTTCCTCGACCACAGGCTGGCGGCGCGGTTGTTCCACGATGATGTCGGGGGACACGCCCAGCGCCTGGATCGAGCGGCCCGAGGGGGTGTAATACCGCGCCGTGGTCAGGCGCATTGCCCCGTCCCCGCGCAGCGGCATCACCGTCTGGACCGACCCCTTGCCAAAGCTCTTGGTGCCGACAACGATCGCGCGGCGATGATCCTGCAACGCACCGGCCACGATTTCCGAGGCCGAAGCCGAGCCGCCATTGATCAGCACCACCATCGGTTTGCCGCCGGTCAGATCGCCCGGGGTGGCATTGAAACGCTCCCCATCCTGCGGATTGCGGCCACGGGTCGAGACGATCTCGCCCTTTTCCAGGAACGCGTCGGAGACTTTGATCGCTTGGTTCAGAAGCCCGCCGGGGTTGTTGCGCAGGTCCAGCACAACGCCGTTGACCTTGTCGATGCCGCCAGCGGCCTTGACCTGTTCGGCCAGACCGGATTCCAGATTTGGCATGGTCTGATCGTTGAAGGTCGTGACCCGCAGCACGATGGTTTCGCCCTCGGTCCGGGCCCGCACGGCGGTCAGCTTGATGGTGTCGCGAATGATCGACACATCGAACGGTTCAGCCTCGCCCTCGCGCACCACGGTGATCACGATCTCGCTGCCCACCGGGCCACGCATCAGATCAACCGCAGAATCCAGCGTCAGCCCCAAAACGCTTTCGCCATCCACATGGGTTATGAAATCGCCCGACTCGATCCCAGCCTCGTCAGCCGGTGTCCCGTCGATTGGCGAGACCACCTTGACGAAGCCCTCTTCCTGCGTGACCTCAATGCCAAGGCCGCCAAACTCGCCCCGGGTCTGCACCCGCATCGCGGCGGCATCCTCGGGCGAGAGATAGCTGGAATGCGGATCGAGCGAGGACAGCATCCCGTCGATCGCCGCCTCGATCAACTCGGACTCGTCGACTTCTTCGACATATTGCGAGCGGATCCGCTCGAAAATGTCGCCGAACAGATCAAGCTGTTCATAGACGTTCGAGTTACGCTCAGTTTCCTGCGCCAGCAACGGTCCGGCCACCTGAGTGGTCGCCACGATGCCTGCCAATGTACCGCCGATTGCGGCCATCACGAATTTCTTCATGCCTGATTACCCATCCTTGTCGGTTCGGAACCACGTCTCCGGGTCCACCGGGCTGCCGCCCTCTCTTACTTCTATATAGAGCGTCTCCGAACGCTCAGTTCCAGTGCCATCACCGCTTAGTGACAAAATAGCGCCGTTTTCCGGGACTGCGCCCCCCATCAGCCCCACCGGTGTGTCTTCCGGGATCACCTGACCGGCCTCGCCGTAAACCTCGGCCAGACCCGACAGGATAAAGAGCGTATCGGGCTGCGGTTCAAGGATAATCACGTTTCCCAGATCCAGCAGCGGCCCGCGATACCGGATCGTCGCAGGCGTGGGCGACGTCACCAGCGCCCGAGGCCGCGCCGCCACCACCAATCCGCTGCGTGTCACCCCGGCCGCGTCGGCCTCGCCCGCCTTGTGCAACAGAACGCCCTGCACCGGCAACGCGATCTGCCCTTTTCTGGCGCTGATATCTGCCTGACTGTCGGCGATCTCACCGCCGGCGGCAATCTGCGACAAGCCGCTGGCGAACCCGTCCAACGTCTCTGTCGACGAGATCAGGATCGCCGTGCGCACCGGATCCTCGGCAAAGCGGCGCGGCAGATCGGTGCGGTCGGCAATCGCCTGACTCAACCCGGTGCGCGCCTCCTGCACACCGGCAAGCCCCTGTTCCAGCGTCCGGGCCGCGCTTTGTTGCAGCAGGCGCAGGGTCTGCACCTCTTCCAGGTCGTGGCGCAACCGTTCAGCGCGGGTGTTGAGGGCCGGGGTCACCTCGGCCAGGATCATGCCAGAGCGGGCGCTGCCCAGCGGCCCCTGCGGGTGCAACATGCGCACCGGGGGCGGCGCTGTCTCGATGGTCAACAGAACCCCGATCAGTTGGGCGATTTCGCCTTCGCGTGCCCGCAGCCTGTGGGTCAGCATCGTTTCACGAGTGGCCGCGCGGCGCAGCCCGTCGCGCATCGCCGCCAACCCGGCCTCATAGGCGCGCACCGTCTCGGTCAGGGCGTGAACCCGATCGCGCGCCGCTTTGGCCCCTTGCAGATCCAGCGCCGCCTGTTCGAGCTGCGCCGACGCCGCCCGCGCGGCACTGGCCGGATCGCTCTCGCCCGCTGCGGCGCTGGCCCAAAGGGCGGCCCCGGTCGCAATCACGGCAAAAGCACGGCGCAGCTTCATTTGATCAGGCTTGCCCCCGTCATCTCATCCGGTTTCGCCAAGCCCATCAGCGCCAGCACCGTCGGTGCCAGATCCGACAGCCGCCCGTCGCGCAGCTCGGCCCCAACTGGCCCACCGACAAGGATCACCGGCACCGGATTCAGCGTATGCGCCGTATGCGGCCCGCCGGTTTCGGGATCGATCATCTGTTCGCAATTGCCGTGATCGGCGGTGACAATCATTGCGCCCCCCGCGGCCTCCAGCGCCGCAACAACCCGGCCAAGACCACGGTCCACGGTTTCGCAGGCCTTGATCGCAGCCTGCAGATCGCCGGTATGACCGACCATATCGGGGTTTGCAAAATTCACCACGACCATATCGTAGCCCGCGCCAATCGCCTCGACCAGCTTGTCGGTGACTTCCTCGGCCGACATCTCTGGCTTGAGATCATAGGTCGCCACATCTGGCGACTGCGCCATATAGCGATCCTCCCCCACTTCGGGCGATTCCTTGCCCCCGTTCAGGAAGAACGTGACATGCGGGTATTTCTCGGTTTCGGCCAACCGGAACTGACGCAACCCCTGCTTGGCCACCCAGGCCCCCAGCGTGTTCACGATATCGCGCGCCGGGAACACCGTGGCCATATAGGCATTATGCGCCTCAGAATATTCCACCATGCCCAGCAGCGCCGCCAGCTTCGGGCGCGCCCCGGTGTCAAAGGCGTCAAACCCCGGCTCGCCAATGGCTCGCAGGATTTCGCGCGCGCGATCCGCGCGGAAATTCAGGCAAAAGACGCCATCGCCATCCTTTACCCCAGTGTAGTCCCCGATCACGGTGGCGGTGATGAATTCATCGGTCTCGCCCTGCTCATAGGCCTGATCGATCGCCGACTTGGCGCTGCTCGCCTTGCGCCCCTCGCCCCGGATCATCGCGGCATAGGCCTCGGACACCCGGCCCCAGCGATTGTCACGGTCCATCGCGAAATAGCGGCCCGTCACGGTGGCGATGTGGGCCCCCTCGGGCAGGCTCTCTTCCATCTCGCGCATATATTCAAAGGCCGATTTCGGCGCCACGTCGCGCCCATCCGTCATCGCGTGCAGCACCACCGGCACGCCAGCATCAGCGATGGCATGCGCGGCTGCGGCGATATGGCGCAAGTGCCCATGCACGCCACCGTCCGAGACCAACCCCATCAGATGCGCGGTGCCGCCCGTGGCCTTCAGCGCCGCGATGAACGCCTGCAACGAAGCATTCTCAAAGAACGAACCGTCTTCGATCGCCAGGTCGATCTGGCCCAGATCCATCGCCACCACGCGACCGGCGCCGATATTGGTATGGCCCACCTCGGAATTGCCCATCTGCCCGCTGGGCAGGCCGACATCGGGTCCGTGGGTGATCAGCTTCGCATGTGGCCCCTTCGCCATGAGCGCGTCGAAATTCGGGGTCTGCGCCAGATATGGCGCGTTGGCCTCGGTCTTGTCCGACAGCCCCCAGCCGTCGAGAATGCAGAGAATCACGGGTTTGGGGGGGGTCATGTGCAAGCTCCGAAACGATTGGTGTTGCCGGCGTTCTAACGCCTGGGCGCGACGGGGTGAACCGGTTTCAATGCCGCGCCCTGCTTCTTCTTTGGTCCAAATACTCGAATCCTATGGTCCACGCCACCAAGACTCGCAGAGGAGACTCCCCGGCGGCCGCCGCAGGTTGGGTAGTTCAGGGCCCGTTTCGTACAGTTTGCGCCCTCAGCCAGTTTCAAACGGCCCCACCCGGTACGCAAAGGCGACACCCGCTGGGGTGCATCAGGATAGGGCATTGCAGGTCTTGCCCCGCCCCCGGGCTTGGCCCATAAACGCAGCCGACCCAAACCGCCACGGCATCAAGAGGGAGCCGCAAAGCCATGACCACCCCGGCGCCGGAAACCAAGATCGTCGAAAGCTACCGCATCGCCTGTGATGGCGGCGAAGGACCGCTGGGCCATCCCCGCGTCTGGCTGCAGATCCCCGAGGATCTGGGCTGGGTCGAATGCCCCTATTGCGATTGCAAATATATCCACAAGGATTTCGAAGGGAAGGTCTGAACCGGCCAGCCCGGAGAGACCGGACGCGCGCCCTGTGAGAGTGGGCGGGATTAGAGTATTTGCAACAAAGAGAATTGGCAGGGCTCACCCGGCTTTTCTGGGGTCGGGCCTGCTGGCTGCTGAAGCCCGTCTGTGCGTTGCGGGCTCACCCCAGCGTCATTGCATCCAGCCCAGGCTGTCTTCGGTTCTGGCACTGCCGGGATGGTATTCGGCCCCGATCCAGCCGTCATAGCCGCTGGCCGCGATCTCGGCCAAAAGCGCGGTAAAATCGAGCGGGCCGCTGTCAAGCCGGGGGGCGCTGCGATCCGGCGGCGCACCGAACTGCACATGGCGGACCAGCGGGGCATATTGCTGCCAAATAGCCCGCGCATCGCCGTGGATCTGCTGGGCGTGATAGCTGTCAAATTGCAGACCCAGATTCGCCCGGTCCGCCCGCGCCAACACCCGGGCGGCGCGGGGATAATCACCGAGCGCATAGCCGGGCTGATCCGCCGGGTTGAGCGGCTCGATCGTGAAAAGCTGATCCGGAGCGCGGTCGGCCAGCCATTGCAGGTTGGCGGCAAAGGTGTCTTCCGCCTGCGGATCATCCGTATATCCCGCCATCACATGTATCGCGTCCGGGCGCAGCAGGGCGGCCCGTTCCAGCACCGGCCCCATCGCGGCGCGAAACGCCGCCTCGCCCCCCGGCAGCGCCGGATAGGCGGCGTCAGGCCCCGGCGGCGGGGCGTTGATCAAGGCAAGCTGCACCCCGGCCCGGTCCAGCGCCGAGCGAATCGTCGCGGCGGGGAGATCATAGGGAAACAGGATCTCGACCGCCTGAAATCCAACGCGGGCGGCAGCGGAAAACCGGTCGAGAAACGGCAATTCGGTAAACAGCAGCGAGATATTGGCGGCAAAACGCGGCATCGGGTCTGTCCTGATCTTGGCCCGGTTGCGACCAGCGCAAAACAGGGGCGGAGCAGGTGCACAATAGCGCAGCGGGTGGGAGCGGGACAGGCCAAGCGGGCGCGGGATTATGGAGAAACCAAGGATTCCCTGCTTTTATTTTTGCTGACCTGAGGTAAAGTCGGAGGGGAATTTTTGAATCAAGACCTTTTGCAGGACGGGATTGGGCATGCGAACGCTGGGCGTTTTCGTGATTTGGATGATGTGTCTGAGCGCCCCGGCGGCTTGGGCCGCAGGGGATCGCGTGGCGCTGATCTTTGGGTTGGGGGCGTATCAGTCTGTCCCGGCGTTGGACAACACCCGCAACGATGCCTCGGACATGGCCCGCACGCTGGAGGATATCGGCTTTGACGTGACGCTGTCTCTGGATACCACCGGCGATCAGATGCGCCAGCTGCTGGACGATTTCGCCTTTCGCTCGGAAACTGCCGATCTGGCGCTGATTTATTTCGCTGGACACGGGGTCGAGGTGCAGGGCGAGAATTTCATGATCCCGGTCGATGCACAGGTGGCGAGCAACCTTGATGTGCAGCGGCAATCGGTGTCGTTGAAACAGATGCTGGCGGCGGTTGAACGGGCGCGCAAGATGCGCATCGTGATTTTGGACAGTTGCCGCGACAACCCCTTGGGCGACGCCATCGAGTTGCGCCAAAGCACGCAGGCGGTGGTGGCGCAAAGCACGGTCGCCGGCACTGGCGAAACCACGCGGGGCGGCGGCGGGCTGGCCCCGGCGGACCCGGATCGCGGCACGATGGTGGCCTTTGCCGCCCGTGACGGGCAGGTGGCGCTGGACGGACGCGGCGACAACAGCCCGTTCGCCCGGGCGTTGATGACCAAGATGGTACAGCCGGGGCTGGAGATCAGCCTGATGTTCCGCCAGGTGCGCGACATGGTGCTGGAAGAGACCGGCAATCTGCAGGAGCCGCATACCTATGGCTCGCTCACCGGGGTGCCGTTCTATCTGGCCGGACCGGGGACCGGGCAAGATCTGGCAGCCGCGCCGAGCGCGCAGGATGCCTGGGCCGCGATCAAGCCGGATCAGGAAGAACAGCTTTTGGCCCTGGCCGAACTTGGCGATACCCGTTCGATGCTGGGGCTGGCCTATATGCGGCTGAACC
>JASJGL010000053.1:0-8675 GCA_033791545.1 Pseudodonghicola sp.
ATTAAGTGATACTTTTAAAGCGCTTTAAAATTGCATATTTACAATACATTGAAGATAAGTATTAAAGCAATGGTGAAAGCAGTCGCGCCACCGGTGCGCCATAGCGGATCAGGGCCGATTGTTGTGCGATCCGTTCTTTCAGCTCATAGCTGTTCTTGAAATCCAGGCGCAGCATGGCATCGACCTGCGCCGCGAAATCCGTATCAAAGAAAAGCGCCATCGCCTCGAAATTCAATCGAAAAGACCGGTTGTCGAGATTGGTGGTGCCGACCGCCGCCAGCCCGTCATCCACCACGAAGACCTTTTGATGCATGAAGCCTTCGGTATAGCGGAACACGCGCACGCCGGATTCAGTGATGGCGTCGAAATAGGCCCAGGCGGCCAACCAAGGCATCCAGTGATCGGCCCGGTCGGGAACCAGCAGGCGCACATCCACCCCGCGCAGCGCCGCATAACGCAGGGCAGTGACGATATCGGTATCGGGCACGAAATAGGGCGAGGCGATCCAGACCCGGTGTTTTGCGGCGGCAATGGCGGAAAAGAACATCAGGCCGCCGGCCTCGGTCTCATCCCCCGGGCCCGTCGCCACGATCAGCCCGGTCGCATCCTGCGGCGCATGCGGGGATTCCCAGCTCAGATCGGGAAAGGACGCCGCCCCGGTGATCCAGTGCCAGTCCTCCAGAAAGATTAGCTGGAGCTGTGACACCATTGGCCCGCGCAGACGCACATGGGTGTCGCGCCACCGGCCAAGGGCGCGGCTTTGCCCCAGATACTCCTGTCCGACGTTGAAGCCGCCGGTGAACCCGGTCTCGCCATCCACGATCAGGCTTTTGCGGTGATTGCGAAAGTTGATCTGAAACCGAAAGCGCGGTGCACGCGACCGTTGCCGCCGGGCCACCTCGATCCCGGCCCCGCGCAGCCGGGTGAAATAGCGACTGGGCAGGCCGAAACTGCCCACGGCATCGGTCATCACCCGCACCTGCACCCCGCGCGCCGCCGCGGCGATCAGCCGGTCCTGAAGCGCGCGCCCCAGCGCATCGTTGCGGATGATATAGAACTGCACCAGCACATAGGTGTGCGCCGCGTCGATGGCGGCGAACATGGCGTCAAAGGCCGCCTTGCCGTCGATCAGCAGCTCGGCCCCATTGCCTCGGAGCGCCGGCAGATTGGCACAATACTCGAACGGCGCCAGATTGATCTGCGTCTGCTCCGGATCCGGGGCGTTGAGGGCGGCAGACTCTCGGACCGCCTCGACCACCTGGCGCGACTCGCGGCGCGAGATCAGATAGCCGCGCATCCGGTGGTGCCCCAGGACCAGATAGGCCGGAACGGCCGCAAAGGGCAGGGCAAGCAGAAACACCACCCAGCCCACGGCCCCCTGCGCCGTGCGGGCGGTGGCGGCGGCGCGAAAGGCGAACAGGACCGACACCGCGTAAAGCGCGGCGACGGCCAGACTGCCCATCATAACCCACATGCGCCCGGCCTCCGGCTAGGGATCAGAGCGTTCGCGCCTGGGCGGCGCGGACGGGACGTGCCGGATCAGGATTTGCGCATCCGGTCAAAGGCATCCTTCATGCGCAGGCCCAGTTGCTTGGCAGCCTCGCCCACCTCGTCGGCGGATTTGTTCAGCTGATTCTTCTGAACGAATGTGTCCCAGTCCTTGACCAGATCATCCCACTCTTCCTCGGCCTCCTTGCCGGCGAGATGCAATTGCAGCTTTAGCTCGTCGCGGGTCTGCTTCAGCTTGGCGGTAACTTCGTCAAAATCGCTCATATCGTCTCTCCCAAAGCGGGGCCGGGGGACTCCGGCGGTTCCATCGCGTGCATGGTGCAGCCGATTGAAAACAATGGCAACGGGGCAGCGCGTCGCCTCTGGATGCCGGCAGCGGCTGCGGCTAGGGTGCGGGCATGAATATTCTGTCCCCAAAAACACCGCCCCAAACCCGGCGCATCCTGCGCGCCCTGCTGCAAGCGGCAGCGCGGTTCGGCGACAAGGGCGGCTGGGTAATGAGCAGCCATGTCGCGATGTCGATGATGATGGCGCTGTTTCCCTTTACCCTGTTCGTGGTGGCGCTGGCGGGGTTCCTGTCGCGCGATGTGCCGGTGGACGATCTGTTTCAGGTCCTTCTCGGGGCTTGGCCGGAGCAGGTCGCGATCCCGATCGAACGCGAGCTGCGCGCGGTACTGACGGCCTCGGATTCCGGGTTGATGACCTTGGGCGGGGTGCTGGCGCTGTATTTCGCGTCCAACGGGGTGAACGCGGTGCGGGTGGCGATGGAGAGGGCCTATCACGAGACCGATCCGCGCCCGTTCTGGCAGACCCGTCTGCTGAGCCTTGGCCTTGTCGTGGCGGGGGCGGCCTTGGTGCTGACGGGGTTGGCGGTGAATGTGGTTCTGCCGATCTATACCAACATGCTGCGCGCGGCTGTCCCGGGCGAGGTGACCGCGTGGTTCTCCGGCGTCGGCGCAAGCTGGGTGTTCGTGGCGTTGATGCCGGTTCTGGGGGTGGTGGCCTGTCACCTTTTGCTGCCCGGTCGCCGCCACCCGTTGCGCCAGATTCTGCCCGGCGTCGTGCTGACGCTGGTGCTTTGGGCGCTGGCGGGCTGGGGGTTCTCGATCTATATCGCGCGCTTTGCCGCCTATTCGGCAACCTATGCCGGCTTGGCCGGCGCGATGTCGGCGCTGATCTTTCTCTATCTCAACGCCGCGATCCTGATCCTTGGGGCCGAGTTCAACGGAACCCTGATCGAAGCTGCGCTTGCGGACCCCACAGCGGAAGACCGCGCACAGGACGATCTGGCAGAAAAGGCCGACTGATCATTCCCCTCGGATCGTCAAATGTGTGCCTTATTGACGGCCCGGTTGTGGCGTAGCACTGTATTCGACACAGCCCATTGGACCCGCCGCCATGCCGCTCGATGATACCTCCGACCGTCACAGCCGTCTGTTCGCCCTGATCCATCAGCAGGCGCGGGCCCGGCATACCGCGCTGCGCCTGCGCCGGCGGTCAAAACGGCCTTTGGCCGAGCCTGATTCGGAGCGATTGATGAACCTGGCCACCCGGTCTTGGCGTGGCCCGGACCAAACCGGAGTGCGCTCCTGATCAGCCGCGAAACCCGGTGGCGACCACGAACTTTTCCGAACTGTCGGAGCGGGAGGCGGGCGGTTTCACATGCATCACCTTGGTGAACTTCTGTTTCAGCAGCTTTTGCAGATCGCCCTCGGCGCCCCCGGCCAGAACCTTGGCGACAAAGGTGCCGCCCACTTCCAGCACGTCAAACGAGAAATAGGCCGCCGCCTCGCACAACGCGATGATGCGCAAATGGTCGGTCTGTTTGTGACCGGAACTGGAGGCGGCCATGTCTGACATCACCACATCGGCCTTGCCGCCAAGCCATTCCTTGACCACCTCATCGGCATCATCTGCCATGAAATCAAGCTGATGGATCTCGGCTCCCGGAATCGGCTCCACCTCCTGCAGGTCGATCCCAAGAATTCGGCCAACGGCCTTGCCCTGTTTTTCACCCAGCGCATTGATGCGCGGAACCGACACCTGAATCCAGCCACCGGGCGCGCAGCCCAGATCGACCACCCGTGCGCCGGGCACCAGAAAGCGGAACTTGTCATCCACCTCCATGATCTTGAACGCCGCGCGACCACGAAAGCCTTCGGCCTGGGCGCGTTTGACATAGGGGTCATTGAGCTGGCGTTGCAGCCAGCGCGTCGAGGACAGTTTGCGTCCCCGCGCGGTCTTTACCGTCACCGTCAGGTCGCGCTGTCCGCGTCCTGATGTGTTCTTCCCGGTGGTGTTCTTGGCCATGGTCCTGTTCTCCGCAATCGACCCCCGATACTGGGTCACGCCGTCCCCGGCAAGGGAAAGGGGGTATTCTTGCCCCCGCGGCCACGGCGGGGGCCGCCTTTTGTGTCAGCGTTGCCGCGTCAGAATGGGCCATCCTCCAGAACGCCGGCGGCGCTCATCTGGGCATAAAGCAGCCCCTCGCGCAGGCCACGATCAGCGACCGAAAGCCGGTCGGTTGGCCAGCACCGCAGCAACGCCTGCAGGATCGCGGCCCCCGACATGATCAGCGCCTGGCGGTCCTCGCCGATACGAGGGTCGCGCCGACGGCCAATCGGGCCAAGGTCAAGATAGCCGCGGATCACCTTATCGATCTGATCCGAGGTCATGCGCAGCCCGTCCACCTTGGTCCGATCATAGCGTTTGAGCCCCAGATGGCTGGCCGCAACCGTGGTCACGGTGCCCGAGGTGCCGACAATCTGGAACCCTTCCCGCGCCTGCACGTCCTGATAGGGGGCGAATTCCGAGAGATTTTCCTCGAAAAACCAACTCATCAGGGCAAAGCGGGCCGAGTCATCCTCAACATCGGAAAACTGGTCGCGCAACGTCGCCACGCCCAGCGGCACGCTGATCCAGTCCACCACCTTGGCGGCGGGAAAGGGGCTTTCGGGCGGATGGAACCCCGCGTGCAACCGCATGATCGCCGCCGGCCGATCGCGGCGCGGGACAGAGGATATGTCGATCCAGACCAGCTCGGTCGAGCCACCGCCGATATCCACCACCAAAAGCTGCTCGGTCTTGGTCGAGACCAGCGGCGCGCAGGAGATCACGGCAAGCCGCGCTTCCTCCTCCGGTTGGATGATCTCAAGGCTCAGGCCGGTTTCACGCTGGACCTGTCGAATGAATTCGCGCGCGTTCTGGGCCCGTCGGCAGGCCTCGGTCGCGACCAGCCGCATGCGGCGCACCTTGTTGCGCTTGATCTTCTGCTGACAGATACGCAGCGCTTGAATGGTGCGCGCCATCGAGGCGCGTGACAGCCGCCCGGTCCGCTCCAGCCCGGAGCCGAGCTGAACCGATTTCGAGAAACTGTCCACCACATGAAACCCGCTGCCCTTTGGCTGGGCAATGAGCATGCGGCAACTATTGGTACCCAGATCCAGCGCCGCATAAAGCGCATCTGGATCGGGCCGGGACGGCGCAGGGCTTTCGACCGGTTTCGGGAACGCGCCCGCACCTTTGGGACGCTTGGGCGCCATGACAACACGCCCTCCGATTTTGAGTTAATTCAAAGGTATGTCTTTGCTGCCGCCCGTGCAAGGGATCACTGCGCTCATATTGAACTTGAAAAGAATGAGCCCTCGCAAGGCTGGTCAGCAAGGGCACGATTGCCTAGGCATTGGTCGCGGACGGTGTCGTTTTCGTCGAAAACCGGCGTCGCCGCGCGGCACTCCTGCCGTAGAGAGGTTGTTGAGCAGACGGGGAATCAGACCATGCCGGACATTACCATCGTTTATTGGCGCGACATTCCGGCCCAGATCATCGTCGGCAAGGGGCGGCGGGGCACCAAACGCCCGCTGGCCGAGCGGTTTGAACAGGCGATCGACCGCGCCGCGATGAAAAGTGGTGCGGCGGGAACGGATGCCTATCTCGCTGAATGGCGCAAGGGTGACCCCTATCGCGTCGAAGGCGAACCGGCAGACCTGGCCGAGTCCGAGGCGATGCGTCTGGAAGCGGAATACGATCAGGATCGGATCAAGGCCCTGATCGCGAACAATGGCTGGGCGTGAGCCTGACATCACTCTGGGAGGCCGCTATGGCATTGCTGAACTTCAAGAAACGCGACACGACCACCCAAGCCCCGGTGAACCGGCAGGTCGAGGCGCTGCTGCAGGGCTATTCGATCGAGGTGATGCCGCGGACCGCCGAAAAGGTCGATGATTTTCGCGATCTTCTGCCCGAAGGCACCCGGGTTTATATCGCCCATATCGACGGCACGCCGATCGAGGACATGGTGCGCACCGCCGCCCGTCTAGCGCGCGATGGCTTTGCCGTGATGCCGCATTTCCCTGCCCGGATCATCAAGGACAAGGCGACGCTGGAAAACTGGATCGCCATGTATCAGGGCGAGGCCGGCGTCGATCAGGCGCTATTGCTGGCCGGCGGCCTTGCAAAGCCGCAGGGGGCTTTCGACAGCTCGATGCAACTGATGGAGACCGGGGCCTTTGACAAGGCCGGGTTCAAGCGGTTGCACGTGGCGGGCCATCCCGAAGGCAACCGCGATATCGACCCCGACGGCGGCGACAAGATCGTCTTTGAATCGCTGCAATGGAAACAGAAATTCAATGAACGCAGCGATGCCGAAATGGCGCTGGCCACCCAGTTTGCCTTTGACGCCAAACCGATCATCGCCTGGGCAGATGGGCTCAAGGCGGCGGGGATTGATCTGCCGATCCATATCGGCATCGCGGGGCCTGCCAAATTGCAGACGCTGATCAAGTTTGCCATCGCCTGCGGTGTCGGCCCCTCGCTCAAGGTGCTGCAAAAACGGGCAATGGATGTCACCAAGCTGTTGCTGCCCTATGAACCCAACGATGTTCTGGCAGATCTGGCCGCCCACAAGGCCGCCAACCCAGATTTCAACATCACCAACGTGCATTTCTTTCCGTTGGGCGGTATCAAGACCAACGCCACTTGGGCGATTGAACATGGCGGCAGCTCTGCCGCCCCCGCAAATCAAAGCTGAAAGGCCGTTTAATGACGCGCACTGTAGTCGAAAGTAAAACCAAGACAGCCGTGATCGGTTTTGACGAACCCTTTTGCGTGATCGGCGAACGCATCAACCCCACTGGTCGCAAACAGCTGGCGGCGCAGTTGGAGGCGGGCGATTTCTCGACCGTGGAACGCGATGCCGTGGCGCAGGTCGCCGCCGGGGCCAACATCCTCGATATCAATGCCGGGGTCGTCTACAACTCCAACCCCAACCCGAACGAGACCGAGCCGCCGTTGATGACCAAGATCATCCAGATGGTGCAGGCGCTGGTCGACGTGCCGCTGTGCATCGACAGCTCGGTGCCCGGCGCGCTGGAGGCGGGGCTGGCGGCGGCGCAGGGACGTCCGCTGCTGAACTCGGTCACCGGCGAAGAGGAGCGGATGGAACTGGTTCTGCCGCTGGTCAAGAAATACAATGTGCCGGTGGTTGCGATCTCCAACGATGACACCGGCATTTCCGAAGACCCGGACGTGCGGTTTGCCGTGGCTAAAAGGATCGTCGAACGCGCTGCCGATTTCGGCATTCCGGCGCATGACATCGTGGTCGACCCGCTAGTGATGCCGATCGGGGCGATGGCCACCGCCGGACAACAGGTCTTTGCCTTGGTACGTCGGTTGCGCGAGGAACTGGGGGTGAACACCACCTGCGGCGCCTCCAACGTCTCGTTCGGGCTGCCGAACCGGCACGGGATCAACAACGCCTTCCTGCCGATGGCGATGGGCGCGGGCATGACCAGCGCGATCATGAACCCCTGTGCGTTGCCGATCGGGCCAAACAAGATCGCCTCGAAACGCGCCGAGATCGAGGCCTCCGGGATCATCCTGCCCGAGGGTATGGATGACGAAACCTTCTGCCAGCTGTTCGGGCTGGGCAGTACGCAGTTTCAGTCCGGCTCCGAAATGGCGGCAATCCGCGCCGCCAACCTGTTGACCAACAACGATCCCCATGGGGGCGCATGGATCCGGTTCAACAAACCGCCCGCCGCACCGGGGGAAGAAGGCGCAGGCGGTCGCCGTGGCCGTGCAGGCGGGCGCCGCCGCCGCGCCTGAGGTTGGCTCGAGTTTGGCCCACGTCTGGGTCCGCACGTGTAGAAAGCCGGGCCCTGCGCCCGGCTTTTTCATGTCACGCATGAAAAGCTGCTCTTTTTTTGATGCTTAACAAAGGATTACTATCGTTACTTGACGCATAAGATGCATGAAAATATCACGTCAATACCCTCCGCAAGTCGCGTTTCCAGTGCGCGCCGACGATAACGCTTGACCACATGGGGGGCTTTCGGGTCGGCTGGACGCCATGGACATTCAGCCCGATCCCCGTCGCAGCACCGCCAATGTCGTGGCCGCGCACTCGCCGGTTTCGCGGCCCGGCACCGACGCGGCGGGACTGGGCGCGCTGGCGATCCTCAACAAAGGCCCCGTGAACAAAGGGCCCGAGGGATGAGCAGCCCGGAGCGCGGATTTCCAACCTCGGAATACCGCGCGCGGGTGGCACGGGCGCAGGCCTGCATGGCAAAGCAAGGGTTGGCGGCGCTGTTACTGACAACCGAGGCGGATCTGCGCTATTTCAGCGGTTTTCTCACCCGGTTCTGGGAAAGCCCGACCCGCCCGTGGTTCCTGATCCTGCCCGCCGCGGGCGATCCCGTGGCGGTGATCCCGGCCATCGGTGTGGCGCTGATGGCGCGCGGCTGGATCACCAACATTCGAAGCTGGCCCGCCCCCGATCCAGTGGATGACGGGGTCAGTCTGCTGGCCGATACCTTGATCGAACTGGCCGGGCGTGGCGGGCGGGTCGGGGTGCCGATGGGGTTGGAAAGCCATCTGCGCATGCCGCTGGCCGATTGGGGCAGGGTGCAGGCGTTGGCAGACGTCAGGTTCACCGATGATGGCGGGATCCTCCGTGCCCTGCGCATGATCAAATCCGAGGCCGAGGTCGACAAGATCCGTGCCAGTTGCGCCGTGGCCGACCGGGCCTTTGCCCGGGTGCCGGAAATTGCGCGGGCCGGGGGGGCGCTTGACGATCTGTTCCGCAGGTTCCAGTGTCTCTGCCTTGAAGAGGGCGCCGATTGGGTGCCCTATCTGGCGGGTGCGGCTTCACCGGGCGGCTATGGCGA
>JASJGL010000054.1:0-31606 GCA_033791545.1 Pseudodonghicola sp.
ACGATGATCCGGCTGCCGGGCAGGACCCGTGCCGCCAGCCAGTGCAGATCGGCGCGGGAAAAGGCGATGCAGCCCTCGGTCGGAGAACCGGGCCGGCGCCATTGATGCAGGAAGATCGCCGAGCCAGCGCCGGGCTGCGCCTCGGGCCAGTTCCAATCGGTGACCAGAACCAGATCATACAGCGGATCGGCGCGGCGCAACCGCTCATGGCTGGGGGCGTAGGGGGCGCGCACCCAAGTGTTATACCCCGCGTCGCGCCCGTCATCCGACCACAGATCGCGCGGCCCGATGGGCAGGGCCCAATCGCTCGGGCGGGCGATCCGGTCGGGCCGGTACAGCATGCCGACGATCCGATGGATTCCGACCGGCGTCGCGCCATCGCCCTCGCGTTTGGCGCTCGAAATGCCGCCCTTGCCGATGGAACAGGGCAGCCGCCGCCCGGCAAAGCGCAGCCCCGTGGGCGTCAGAACCAGATCGTCTGGGCTCATAGCAGGTGCCCGGATTTCGCGGCCTTGGTGGCCAGATAGGCGCGGTTATACGCGGTTTCACCTACCTTGAGCGGCACCCGCTCGGCCACGGTGATTCCGGTTTTTTCCATCATGGCGATCTTTTTCGGGTTGTTGGTCAGCAGCCGCACCGAGGAAAAGCCCAGCCCGCGCAGGATGTCGGCGCCAAGGCGGAAATCGCGCTCGTCATCCTCGAACCCCAGCCGGTGATTGGCCTCGACCGTGTCGAAGCCCTGATCCTGCAGCGAATAGGCGCGCATCTTGTTGGCCAGCCCGATGCCGCGCCCCTCTTGGTTGAGATACAGCAGGATGCCCGCGCCTTCGGCCCCCATCTGCGCCAGTGCGGCGTGCAGTTGTGGGCCGCAATCGCATTTCAGGCTGCCCATCACATCGCCGGTGAAACAGGCCGAATGCAGCCGCGCCAGTACCGGTTTGGAGCGGTCGGGGCGGCCGATTTCGATGGCGTAATGTTCTTCCGCGCCATCCTCGGGGCGGTAGATATGCAAACGCCCCGCCTCCGAGGCTGCGATCGGCAGGCGCGCGTGGACCACCTCGTTCAGCGGGCTGCGTTCGCCCAGATGCGGCACCGCGAGTTGGTGATTGATCCGGGTCAGCCCATGCTCGGCGGCAAAGCGGGTCGCCTCCGCAATCGGCACCACCACGACAGCGGGCAGCAGGCGGGCGGATTTGGTCAGGGCGATGGCCAGACGGTGCAGTGCGGCGCTGCTGCCGCGCTGGCCATTGAGCGGGCCTTTCATCGGTGCGTTCAGGTCGTCGGCGGGATCGGCCACCGCACGGATCCACGCCAGATCGGCCCCCTTGGGGATCTCGACCCGCGCCAGATCGCCATCATAGACCCGCGCCTTGAGCGTTTCGGCACGCCGCGCGGTGATGGCGATCACCGGATGGTCGCTCAGTTCGCGCAGATCGGCCAGTCGCTCGGCCGTCAGCGTTTCGGCGGCGACGGCCAGCACCGCTTCGCCCTCGCCGTCAAGGACCACGGGGACACCCATGCGCAGGTCGGCCCGTGCGCGAGCAAGAAGTTCGTTGATGTCAGGTAGAAGGCTCATATGTCAGGGTCCGGCTTTTGGTCGGGTTCTATCTAGGCGGTTTTGTCGGAATATGAAACAAATCCCCTGCGAGGGACACGTCAGCGTGAGCCGTTGCAGCAAAACTTGCCCTCGGCGGGTGCTAGGCTCATTTGGAATGTAATGAACAGGAGGACGCCCGTGCCACAGTTGAAAAAGATCTTGTTGGTGGACGATGACGAGGATCTGCGTGACGCGCTGAGCGAACAGCTTGTCATGACCGAGGATTTCGACGTGTTCGAGGCCAGCGATGGCCATGCGGCGATGGAGCGGGTGAAAGAATCGCTGTTTGATCTGGTGATGCTGGACGTGGGCCTGCCCGACACCGACGGGCGGGAGCTGTGCCGCCTGATGCGCAAACAGGGGGTCAAGGCACCGATCCTGATGCTGACCGGGCATGACACCGATTCCGACACCATTCTGGGGCTCGATGCCGGGGCCAACGATTATGTGTCCAAGCCGTTCAAATTTCCGGTTCTGCTGGCCCGCATCCGGGCCCAGTTGCGCCAGCACGAGCAATCAGAAGACGCGGTGTTCCAGCTTGGCCCTTATACGTTCAAGCCTGCCATGAAGATGTTGATTACCGGGGACGAGCGCAAGATCCGCTTGACCGAGAAGGAAACCAACATCCTGAAATTCCTCTACCGCTCGACCGAGGGGGTGGTGCCGCGCGATGTGCTGCTGCACGAGGTTTGGGGCTATAACGCCGGGGTCACGACCCACACGCTGGAAACCCACATCTATCGCCTGCGCCAGAAGATCGAGCCGGACCCCTCCAATGCCCGGCTTTTGGTCACGGAATCCGGCGGCTATCGCCTGATGGCCTGAACCGAGACAAAATTGACGTAGATCAAGGACGCATGGCGCCCGACTTCCTTATCTGAAGCTATCCCGTGCATGTCCGGGTTCTGACATGCACCTCCCTGTTGGACTTGGCCGGGCCGTTGCGCCCGGTCTTTTTTTGTCTGGAGGTTTGGGGGCCGATCCGTTTGGGCCGGTCCCGGCGGCGGTACCGGTAAACTCCGGTTGTGGCGCGGGCCAAGGGGCCATACCTTGCCGGCAACGCGATCAGGAGAGATCTCATGCCCTTCAGCCTTGCCACTTGGAACATCAACTCGGTCCGCCTGCGCGAAGGGCTGGTCTGCAAGCTGATGCAACAGGAGGCCCCCGATGTGCTGTGCCTGCAGGAATGCAAAAGCCCGGTGGACAAGATCCCGTTGGAGGGGTTTCGTGCGCTGGGCTATACGCACATGGTCGCACGCGGGCAAAAGGGCTATAACGGCGTGGCGATCCTGTCGAAATTGCCGATCGAGGATATGGGCGACATGGATTTCGCCGGGCTGGGCCATGCCCGCCATGTGGCGGCGCGGCTGGAAAACGGGGTGGTGATCCACAATTTCTACGTGCCCGCCGGCGGCGACAAACCCGACCGCGCGGTGAACGAGAAATTCGGTCAAAAGCTCGACTACCTCACCGAGATGCGCGACTGGTTCCGCGCCGAGAGGTTCGGGAAATCGATCATGGTGGGGGATCTGAATATTGCCCCGCGCGAGGATGACGTCTGGGATCACAAGAAGCTGCTCAAGGTGGTCAGCCACACCCCGGTCGAGGTCGCGCAACTGGCCGAAACGCAGGAGGCCGGCGGCTGGGTCGATGTTACCCGGGCGGATATTCCCGAGGGCCAGCTGTATTCCTGGTGGTCCTACCGCGCCCGTGACTGGGACGAGGCCGACAAGGGGCGGCGGCTGGATCACATCTGGGCCACCGCCGACATCGCCGGGGCCGGGCATGGCAGCCGCGTGTTGCGCGCGGCGCGCGGCTGGGAACAGCCTAGCGACCACGCCCCGGTGTTCGCCGAATTCGACCTGTGATCGCGGCGCGCCAAGGGCAGTCGGGGCAAAAGGCCCGATGCTTGCCCCTTGGTTTTGGCGCCCACAGCTTTCATATAGAACGCAAGCGCAAAGCGGAGAACTGAAATGATGGATATTCTCACAGGCAATGGCGCGGCACCGGCCGCCGACCTGATCAAGGATGCAACCGAGGCCACCTTCATGGCCGATGTGATCCAGGCCTCGAAAGAGCTGCCGATCATCGTCGATTTCTGGGCCCCCTGGTGTGGGCCGTGCAAGACCCTGGGCCCGCAGCTGGAAGAGGCCGTCAAGGCCGCCGGTGGGGCGGTGAAGATGGTCAAGGTCAACGTGGACGAGGCCCAGATGCTGGCCGGGCAATTGCAGATCCAGTCGATTCCGACCGTCTATGCGTTTTATCAGGGCCAGCCGGTCGACGGGTTTCAGGGTGCGCTGCCGGCCTCGGAGATCAAGGCGTTCATCGACCGGGCGATCGAGGCCGGGGGCGGTGAGGCCGCCGGTGGGCATCTGGACGAGGCTGTCGCCGCCGCCGAAGAGATGCTGGCCGAGGGGGCCGCAGCCGATGCGGCGCAGACCTTTGCTGCGATCCTAGAGGAAGACCCCAACCATGCCGCCGCCTATGGCGGGCTGGTGCGGGCCCACATCGCAACCGGCGATCTGGATCAGGCCGAGGCGGTGCTGAACGGCGCCCCGGTCGAGATTTCGCATGCGCCGGAACTTGAGGCCGCGCATGCCCAGTTGGAGCTGGCGCGCCAGGCCGCGGATGCCGGCCCGGTGGCCGAGCTTTTGGCGGCGGTCGAGGCCGACGAGAGCAATCTTCAGGCGCGGTTCGATCTGGCCACGGCGCTGCATGCCAATGGCGATGTCGAGGCGGCGGTGGAGCAACTTCTGACCCTGTTCCGGCGCGACCGGGAGTGGAACGATGGCGCCGCCAAGGCCCAGCTGCTTACCATTTTCGAGGCGCTCAAGCCCAATGATCCCATCGTTCTGAACGGGCGCCGCAGGCTCAGCTCGATGATATTTGCCTAATGCCGGTTCGGGGCTAGACTCATCGTGATGATGCAAATCTCTGATCTGCCCGATACCGTCGCTGTCTTTCCATTGCCCGGGGCGCTTTTGCTGCCCCGGTCACGGTTGCCGCTGCATATCTTTGAACCGCGCTATCTGCAGATGTTGGAAGACGCGCTGAAGACGCCGCAGCGGTTGATCGGGATGGTCCAGCCCAGCCCGTTGCCGGGTCGGCCAGACGCGCTGCACAGCATCGGTTGCGCCGGGCGCGTCACCCAGTTTTCGGAAACCGAGGATGGCCGCTATCTGATCACGCTGACGGGGATCAGCCGGTTCCGCCTGTTGCACGAGGTGGACGGGTTCACCCCCTATCGCCGTGCCGCGGTGTCCTGGGACGGGTTCGAGCGTGATCTTGGCCGGGAAGAACACGATCCCGGCTTTGACCGCGACCAGTTTCTGGATCTGCTGGGGCGGTTCTTTGCCGCCCGCGAGTTGAACACCGACTGGGACACGTTGAAGCAGGCCGAGGACGAATTGCTGATCAACTCGCTGTCGATGCTGCTTGACTTCGAGCCTGAGGACAAGCAGGCCCTGCTTGAGGCGCCGTCGCTGGAAACGCGACGCGAAACGCTGGTCACGCTGATCGAGTTCACGATGCGTGGCGGATCGAGTGAGGAGATACTGCAATGACCGACGCCCCGACCAACCGCACCGCTGTTTCGCCCCCCTTTGATCGTCGCATGTTGGAGGCGCTGATCTGTCCGCAGACCCAAACCACGTTGGACTATGACGCCGCCAAGCAAGAGCTGATTTCCAAGGCGGCAGGTCTGGCCTTTCCGATCCGCAACGGTATTCCTGTGATGCTGGTGGACGAGGCGCGCACGCTGGAGTGAGCGGCGGGCCGAGCTGCGGACGAAACCGCGCGCGCCGCTTGGCGTCAGATCTGCTGCCCGCGCAGCAGGCGCGGCAATTCGCCGGTCAGACCGGCGGCCTCGCGTACAAAGCCACGGCGCAGGGCGGGGACGGAATTGACCAGCCCCATACCCAGATCCCGACCCAGCCGCAGCAGCGGATTGTCATTCGAGAACAGCCTGTTGAACGCATCGGTCGCCAGCGCCAGCGTGGCAGTATCGAAATGGCGCCACTGCTGGTAGCGTTCCAGCACGCTCAGCGCGCCGATATCTTCACCCCGGCGGGCAGCATGGACCAGCACCTCGGCCAGCGCGGCGACATCGCGCAGCCCGGCATTCAGCCCCTGTCCCGCGATCGGGTGCATGCCGTGCGCCGCATCCCCCACCAGCGCCAGCCGCTCGGCGATAAAGCTGTTGGCGACAGTCAGACCCAACGGATAGGTCCAGCGTGTGCCGGCCAGTTTGATCGCGCCCAGAAAATCGCCAAACCGGGGGCGCAGGGCGGCCAGATATTCGGCCTCGGGCAGGGCGTTGATCGCTGCGGCGGTCTCGGTCCGCTCGCTCCAGACGATCGAGCTGCGGTTGCCGGTCAGCGGCAGAATCGCCAGCGGCCCCGGCGGCATGAAGAACTGATGCGCGACGCCGTGGTGCGGCTTTTCGTGCTCGATCGCACAGACCAGCGCGGTCTGGCCATAGCCCCAGCCGGTGCGGCTGATTCCGGCGCGCTTGGCGGTACCACTGTTACGCCCGTCGCAGCCGACCAGCAGCTTGCCGGTCACGGTACGGCCATCGGCCAGCACCACCTCGATGCCGCTGGGGCCGGTGCTTTGTGCGACCACCGTGCCGTCGATCTGGGTGACCCCTTGCTCGCTGTCCAGCGCGTCGAGAAAGGCGCGGCGCAGGTGGCGATCCTCGACCATATAGCCCATCGGGCCTTCTTCGATCTCGTCATGGTCGAAATGCATGAAAAATGGCGACGGGCCAGCTCCGGCATGGCCATCGGTGACCTTGATATCCAGCATCGGCTGCGCCTGATCGGCGATCCGGTCCCAGACGCCGATCATGCTCAGCAGCCGTTGCGAGGCCAGCGCCAGCGCATAGGCGCGCCCGTCGAACCCGGCGTCTTTGCGCAGGGCCTCGGGCAGGGCATCAATCAGGGTAACGCGCTGTCCCGTCTGGGCCAGTGCAAGGGCCAATGCGGGGCCGTTCAGCCCGCCGCCCACGATCACGATATCGGTGTCATTCGTCATGCCCCGCAATATGACCTCTGCTTCGGGATTGTCCATGCGCGACGCTGTCGCTACCGTCGCGAAAACGAAATCCGAGGGGAAAGACATGCGGGACTGGCTGACCATGACGGCGGGCGATTTGGGGCGTGGCATTGAGCGGGGAGAGATTGACCCGGTCGCGCTGGCACAGACCTATCTGGAGGCCATCGACGCCGATCCGATGACGCCCCGCATCTATGCCCGCGTGACCCATGATCGCGCCTTGGCCGAGGCCGCGGCGGCGCAGGCCCGCGCGCAGGTCGGGCGGCGGCTGTCGCCGCTCGACGGGGTGCCGGTGAGTTGGAAGGATCTATTCGACACCGCCGGAATGGCGACCGAGGCGGGCTCTGCCCTGCTCAAGGGGCGGGTGCCGCAGGCGGATGCGGCGGTGTTGCGCAATGCCACCGCCATGGGGCTGGTCTGTCTGGGCAAGACCCATATGAGCGAACTGGCGTTTTCCGGGCTTGGGCTGAACCCAAGCACCGCCACCGCGCCCAATGTGAACGATCCCGAGGGCGCGCCGGGGGGCTCGTCCTCGGGTGCGGCGGCCTCGGTGGCGTTCAATCTGGCGGCGGCCGGGATCGGTTCGGACACCGGCGGATCGGTGCGTATCCCCTCGGCCTGGAACGATCTTGTCGGGCTCAAGACCACCTCGGGGCGGATCAGCCTCGACGGTGTGGTGCCACTGTGCCTGAGGTTTGACACTGTGGGGCCGCTGGCGCGCTCGGTCGAGGATGCGGCGCTGCTGCTGGCGGCGCTGGAGGGCAGGCGGCGCGGGCCCGATCTTGCTGGGGCCACGCTGAAGGGACGGCGGCTGGCGGTGCTGAGCACCTTGGCGATGGATGATCTGCGCGAGGCCCCGGCGCGGGCCTTTGCCGCGGCGGTGGCCAAGTTCCGCGAGGCCGGGGCCGTGATCACCGAGGTCGAGGTGCCGGAGCTGATCGGCGCGCATGCGCTGTCGCCGGCGTTGTTCACCGGCGAGGCCTATGGGTTGTGGCGCGATGTGATCGAGGCCAATCCCGACGCGATGTTCGCCGAGATCCGTGACCGGTTCCGTGCCGGCGCGCAGGTCTCGGCCCCCGATTACGTCGCCGCCTGGCAAAAGCTGGAGGCCGCCCGCGTTGCATGGGCCCGTGCGACCGCCGGGTTCGACGCGGTGATCTGCCCGACCGCGCCGATTCTGCCGCCCGAGGTGGATCGGCTGATGACCGACTCGGAGTATTACGTCACCGAGAACCTGCTGACGCTGCGCAACACGCGGGTGGGCAACCTGATGGGGCTTTGCGCGCTGACGCTGCCCACGGGTGTGCCGTCTTGCGGGGTGCAGCTGCTGGCGGCGCCCAATACCGAGGAGGCCCTGTTGCGGCTGGGCGCGGCGGCCGAGGCAGCGTTGTCCTGAGTGCGCTGGCCTGAATGCCACAATTCCCCGGTTGCCCCCCGGCTTAGGCTGGACGCAAGAGCCACATCCCTGTACCCTTTGGAGAAACGGGACGCCAATGATCCCGACCTTGAGGCAGAGATATGGACTTTCCCGAGCGGTTTTCGAACCTGCCGCCTTACGCGTTTCCGCGTCTGCGCACGTTGCTGGACTCTCACGAGCCCGGCGGTGACGTGGTGCATATGACGATCGGAGAGCCCAAGCATGAATTTCCTGCTTGGGTGACCGAGACGATTATGGCCCATGCGGCAGAGTTCAACAGCTATCCGCCCAATGACGGCACGCCCGCGTTGCGGGGCGCGATTTCTGGCTGGCTCGGGCGTCGTTACGGTGTCGCGGCCGATCCCGACACGCAGGTGATGGCGCTGAACGGCACGCGCGAGGGGCTGTATAACGCCGCCATGGCGCTTTGCCCCGAGGTCAAGAATGGCCAACGGCCGGTGGTGCTGATCCCGAACCCGTTCTATCAGGTCTACATGATCGCGGCGCTTTCGGTGGGGGCCGAGCCGGTGTTCCTGCCCGCCACCTCGCTTACCGGGCAACTGCCGGATTTCAATGCGGTTTCCGAGGATGTTCTGAATCGCACCGCCATCGCCTATATCTGTTCCCCCGCCAACCCGCAGGGCGCAGTGGCAAGCCGGGATTACTGGGCCAATCTGATCGCTCTGGCGGAAAAATACGATTTCCGCATCTTTGCCGATGAATGCTATTCCGAGATCTATCGCGATGCGCCGCCGGTGGGGGCGTTGAGTGTCGCGCGGGAGATGGGGGCCGACCCGGAACGGGTCGTGCTGTTCAATTCGCTGTCGAAACGGTCAAACCTGCCCGGGCTGCGCTCGGGCTTTGTCGCCGGTGGACCGGACAGCATCTCGCGGATCAAGACCTTGCGCGCCTATTCCGGTGCGCCGCTGCCGGGGCCGTTGCAGGCCGCCGCCGCTAGGGTCTGGTCGGACGAGGCGCATGTGGAAGAAAACCGCGCGCTCTATCAGGAGAAATACCGCATCGCCGATACTGTGATGGCGGGCATCCAGGGCTATCAAGCCCCCGAGGCGGGCTTTTTCCTGTGGTTGCCGGTCGAAGATGGCGAGGCCGCCGCGCTCAAGGCATGGAAGCAAACCGGGGTGCGTGTGTTACCCGGCGCCTATCTTGCGCGTGAGGTGAATGGGCAGAACCCCGGCAAGGGGTACGTCAGGGTCGCGATGGTGGCCCCGAAGACTGAGTTGCAGCGCGGGCTGATCAAGCTCCGCGACTGTTTGTACGTATAAGAACGGCAGGACCGAGGGACAGCATGGCATTTCAATCGCGCAGCCGCGATCCTTTGCTGGATAGCAATATGCAGGCTCTGATCGAGAAACGTGGCAGAGAGCTGATCGGGATCGCCCTGATCTGTCTTGGGTTGGCGGCGGCGGCCATGATTGGCTCTTACACGCCGGACGATCCCAACTGGATGGTCTCGACCGATGCGCCGGTGCAGAACTGGCTCGGGCGCCTGGGCGCCTCGATCGCCGCGCCGCTGTTCATGGTGGTGGGTGAGGGCAGCTGGGGCATCGCGCTGGTGCTGGTGGCCTGGGGGCTGCGCTATGCCCTGCACTATGGCGATGAACGCGCGATGTCGCGGCTGATCTTTGCCCCCATCGCGGTGGCGCTGGGCGCGGTCTATGCCGCCACGCTGGTGCCGGGTGCGCTTTGGCACGCGACGCACAGCTTTGGTCTGGGCGGGCTGTTTGGCGACACGGTGATGGGCGCGCTGCTGACGCTGTTGCCGATGGGGTCGCATTTCGCGGTCAAGCTGATGTCGCTGATTACGGCGGTGTCGATGCTGGCGTTGGGGGCCTATGTGCTGGGCTTTACCCGGCCCGAGATCATCCGCGTGCTGCGGTTCGCGATGATCGGTGTCGTAATGGTTTATGGTGCGATCGTTACCCTGCTGGGGCGTGGTGCAGGCGCTGCGGCGCAGGCGGCGCGGGAACGGCAGGCTTTGCGCGCTGAACGTCGCGAGGCCGAGCGTCAGGCGCAGGCCGCCTATGAGGCCGAACTGGCCCTGCAGGAGGCCGCAGAGCCGGTGATCGAGGCGCCAGAGATGGTCGCGCATGCCGCGCATGCCACGCCGGTGGCGGAAGAGCGCAGCAGTTTCCTGTCGCGTATGCCGGCGCTGATCCGCCGCCCCGAACCGATGCCCGAACCCGAACTGGTCGAGCCGGAATGGGCCGCGCCCGATCAGGCGATGCCGGGCGATGACCGGATCCGCGCCAAGATCTCGGATGCGATCCGCGCCCGTGCCCGGACCGGATTTGTCGCCAAGCCCGTCGTCGATCCCACCCGCCCCTTGACCAAGGGCCGCGGGCGCGGTCCGACGCCCTTGGTGCTTGATCGCGTCGGTGACACGAGCTTGCCGCCGGAACCGCCGGTGACCGGGCCGCAGGCCGGGTTGCCGCCTGAGCCGCCTTTGACGGCCCCGATTTCTACCTCGGTGGCTGCCCCGATTTCGGCCCCTATGGCCGCTCCGATTTCAGCTCCGATTTCTGCGACCTTTGGCTCGGTTGCCGCCCCGATTGCTGCCCCGACTACTGCGAGTGCGATGCCAATTCTGCGCGGCACATCGAACGCGTACTCTGTGCAGCCTGAGCCGTACCAAACGACGGCGCAGGACATGATGCCCGAGCTAACGGACGACGACGACCTGATGTCCGCGCCGATGTCGGAGCCGTCGGCCCCGATGCAGGCCGCGCCAAGGGCCGCCGCAACGATTGCTCCGGTGCCGCAGGCCCGCCCCGACCTGCCGCAGGTGCCGGTGGCCGAGCCGCGCAAAGTGGTGCAGAACATCCCGCGTAAGGTGGCCGTGCCGTCGCGCCGGGCCCAGGAAGAGGTGCAACCGGGGTTGGCCTTTGACGAGACCGAGGTGGAATTCGAACTGCCGCCGCTGGGCCTGCTGACCAACCCGTCCAATGAAGATTGCATGTACCTCAGCGACGAGGCGTTGGAGGAAAACGCCCGGATGCTGGAAAACGTGCTGGACGATTATGGCGTCAAGGGCGAGATCGTCTCGGTCCGCCCCGGCCCCGTGGTCACGATGTACGAACTGGAGCCAGCCCCGGGCTTGAAAGCCAGCCGCGTCATCGGGCTTGCCGATGATATCGCGCGCTCGATGTCGGCGCTGTCTGCACGCGTCTCTACCGTGCCGGGCCGGTCGGTGATCGGGATCGAACTGCCCAATGAAACCCGCGAGAAAGTGGTCCTGCGCGAGATCCTATCGTCGCGCGATTTCGGTGACAGCAAGATGAGCCTGCCGCTGGCGCTGGGCAAGGATATCGGCGGCGGCTCGGTGGTGGCGAATCTGGCCAAGATGCCTCACCTGCTGATCGCGGGGACCACCGGGTCGGGTAAATCGGTGGCGATCAACACTATGATCCTCAGCCTGCTGTACAAGCTGACACCCGAGGAATGCCGGTTGATCATGATCGACCCCAAGATGTTGGAACTGTCGGTTTATGACGGCATTCCGCATCTGCTCTCGCCCGTGGTGACCGACCCGAAAAAGGCGGTTGTCGCGCTGAAGTGGACCGTGGGCGAGATGGAAGATCGCTATCGCAAGATGTCCAAGACCGGCGTGCGCAACATCGAGGGCTATAATGGCCGGGTGCGCGAAGCGCTGGCCAAGGGCGAGATGTTCTCGCGCACAGTGCAGACCGGATTTGACGACGACACCGGCGAGCCAGTGTTCGAGACCGAGGAATTCCAGCCCGTCGCCTTGCCCTATATCGTGGTGATCGTGGACGAGATGGCCGACTTGATGATGGTTGCCGGCAAAGAGATCGAAGCCTGCATCCAGCGTCTGGCGCAGATGGCGCGGGCCTCGGGCATCCACCTGATCATGGCGACGCAGCGCCCCTCGGTCGATGTCATCACCGGCACGATCAAGGCCAACTTCCCCACCCGGATTTCGTTCCAGGTGACCTCCAAGGTGGACAGCCGCACCATCCTTGGGGAACAGGGGGCCGAACAGCTTCTTGGCATGGGCGACATGCTGTATATGGCGGGCGGGGCCAAGATCACCCGCTGCCACGGCCCCTTCGTCTCGGACGAAGAGGTGGAGGAGGTCGTGACGCACCTCAAACAGTTCGGCCCGCCGGATTATGTCAACAAGGTGCTCGACGGTCACGACGACGAAAAGGCCGACAATATCGACGCGGTGCTGGGCCTGTCCACCGGTGGTAATACCGACGTGGAGGATGCGCTGTACGATACAGCGGTGCAGATCGTCATCAAGGACCGCAAGTGTTCCACCTCCTACATCCAGCGCAAACTGGCGATCGGCTATAACAAGGCCGCGCGTCTGGTCGAACAGATGGAGGACGAGGGGCTCGTCAGCCCGGCCAACCATGTCGGCAAGCGCGAGATTTTGGTGCCGGAACAGAACTAGCGACGGCTTACAATTGCCGGCTGCCCTCCTATGTTGAGCCTATGAAACAGATTCTTCTTGCCTGTGCGCTTTGCCTGAGTGCCCCCGCCGTCTGGGCGGCGGACAAACTGCCGCTGTCGGAGATTTCCGCCTATCTCAACGGGCTGCGTACCGCGAAAAGCCCGTTTACACAGATCAATGATGACGGCAGCCTGTCCACCGGCACGCTGTACCTGTACCGCCCGGGCCGGGCGCGGTTCGAATACGATCCGCCCGACAGCGCCGTGGTGGTGGCCGGGGCCGGAACCGTGGCGATTCACGATCCGAAATCCAATCAGCCGCCGGAAAGCTATCCGCTCAAACGGACGCCGCTCTCCATCATCTTGGCCGAAAACGTTAATCTGGGTCGGGCCAACATGGTGGTGGGGCATGGGTTCGACGGCACCTCGACCGTGGTGACGGCGCAGGACCCGGAGAACCCGGAGTATGGGCGGATCGAGTTGATGTTCACCGACAACCCGGTCGAGTTGCGCAAATGGGTGATCCATGACGGCGGCGGCGGACAGACCACGGTGATTCTGGGGGCCTTGGAAACCGGCCTCAAGCTGAGCGGGGGGCTGTTCCTGCCGAATGCCAGTGCCGCAGGGGCGCAGGACCGCTAGACGCGGCCCTCCCCCTCCCCTGCCGGGATCAGTTGCAGGATTTCAGCTGTGCGCGATAGGTGCTGGCGCGCTGCTCCACGTCAGAGGCCACGCGCAACAGCCAGCTTTTGCTTTTGTGCGAGCCGCGGGAATAGCCGGTGTGCCCCTCGTGATAGGCAAGGTACTGGTTGCGCGCATCGGTGAGCGAGATGCCGTTGCGCTCATAGCTCCGGGTCATGTACCAGCCCATGAAATCGGAGGCATCGCGCATCCGGTCCCGCTTGGCCCGACGGTGGCCCGTGGCTTTCTGGTATTCTTCCCAGGTCCCGTCGAGCGCCTGACTGTAGCCATAGGCGCTGCTGGCCCGGCCCATGGGAATCACACCCAGCTTGTAGCGAAACGGGGTGCGGGCATCAGAGCGGAATTTGCTTTCTTGGTGAATGACCGCCATCTGCACATGCATCGGCACCCCCCATTTGCGCTCGGTGGCGCGAAAGGCGCGCTTGTACTTTGGTCGCTGCGCCAGAATGCTGCAGGCGTTATCCAGATTGCGCGGCGGCGCCTTGTAGCCGCCGCCACAGGACGCCAGCAGCAAGACGATGATCAACATCCCCAGAGGTCTGTTCATTTGCCTCATGCCCTTTTCGCTGCCTCATGTCTTTTTTTCAGGGATTTTAGCGCAATCCTTCGCAGGATGAAATCCTATTCGCAAACCCCCTTGCGCGCGCCCGGCATCGGGCCCGGCAGCGGGCACTGTCACGGTCGGTTCCACAGACTGTTTCTGTGAAATTCCCGGCGCAGGGTTGGACAATGTCGGGTAATTACGGTTAAGAACGGGCGGTAGGGGCAAAAAAACGTATGTTGAAGACTCGCGCGAAATATCATCTCGGACAGGTGGTCCGTCACAAGAAGCACCCGTTTCGCGGTGTGGTCTTTGACGTGGACCCGGAATTTTCCAATTCCGATGAGTGGTATGACGCGATTCCCGAAGAAAGCCGTCCGATCAAGGACCAGCCGTTCTATCACCTGCTGGCCGAGAACGAGAACAGCTATTACGTCGCCTATGTGTCCGAACAGAATCTGGTCGCGGACTATTCCGGCGAGCCGGTGGATCACCCCGATATCCCCGAAATGTTTGGCCCGTTCGAAGACGGCACCTATCCGCTGCAATTTCAGTTCAACTGAGGCGGTAAGGTTAACGCCGTTCGGTCTGGTGCGGCGCGTTTGCACCCCGCAGGGCCGGGTCTCTGACGACAAAGTGATCGCACGCCGGGCCAATGGCCCGGCGCACTTGAGGCACTTGTCCGCTCAATAGCCCAAGGCGCAGCCATCCTTGCGCGGGTCGCTTGCTCCTTCGAGGATACCATCAGAGCGGATGCGGATCGCCTGCGCGCCACCGAGTGGGGCCTCCGGAATCACCACCTTGTGACCCATATCGGCAAGCTGCTGGCGCACCGCGTCGCTATAGCCACGCTCGACTTTCATCGTCCCGGCGTCGGAGAAACAGCGCGGCGCGTCCAGCGCGGGCTGCAGGCCCATGCCGAAATCGCGCAGGTTGCTGACCACGCGGGCGTGCCCGTTGGGCTGATAGCCCCCTCCCATCACACCGAAGGGCATCAGCAGGCCATCGCCGTCACGCAGCATGCCCGGAATGATGGTGTGCATCGGCCGCTTGTTCCCGGCCAGTTCGTTCGGGTGGCCTTCTTCAAGGCTGAATCCGGCACCACGGTTTTGCAGCAGGATGCCGAACTTGTCGCTGGCGATGCCCGAGCCAAACCCGTGATAGATCGAATAGATCAGCGACACCGCCATGCGGTCACGATCCACCACGGTGATATAGATCGTGTCCTTGTGCACCGCCTCGCTCAGCGGCGCGGGATCCGCCATCGCCTTGTCCATGTCGATCAGCGCTGCCAGCCGCGCCGCTGTTTCCGGCGCCAGCATATGCGCCAGCCGCGCGGTGTGGTCGGGATCGGCGATGATCCGGTTGCGCGTGTCATAGGCAAGCTTGGCCGCCTCGGCCTCGATATGGGCGCGCCCGGCGCCGAAAGGATCCATCGCGGCGATGTCGAAATGCGCCAGAATGTTCAGCATCAGGATCGCCGTCGCACCCTGTCCGTTGGGCGCATGCTCGAGCAGATCAACCCCTTTGTAGGGGCCGCTGACCGGTTCGGATTGCAGGCAGCGGGTGGCGGCGAAATCTTCAAGGCGATGCACACCGCCAAGCGCGTTCAGCGTGCTGCAGATATCCTCGGCGACCTCACCTGTGTAAAAGGCATCGCGCCCGTCGCGGGCGATCCGGCGCAGCACCTCGGCCTGACGCGGCGCACGAAAGATCTCGCCTACCTTGGGAACATGGCCGTCGATCAGATAGGCCGTGCGCGCCGCCCCTGTCAGCTTGGCCGCCTCGTTGCCCCAGTCAAAGGCCACGCGCGGCGCCACCGGCACACCCTCTTCGGCATAGCGGATCGCGGGGGCCAGAACGGCGTCCAGCCCAATGCGGCCGACGCTTTCGGACAGGTGACAGAAGGCATCGACAGCCCCCGGCACCGTGACCGAATGGGGGCTGTAGACCGGCATCACAGCCTCGCCCGCATCGCGCAGGGCTGCGGCGCTGGCGGCGGCGGGCGATTTGCCTGATCCGTTCAGCGCCTTGACCGCGCCGGTCTTGGGGTCGGAGTAGAGCACGAAACAATCGCCCCCGATTCCCGTCATCTGCGGCTCGCAAATCCCCAACAGGACCGCCCCGGCGATCGCCGCATCCATCGCGTTGCCGCCCCGTTGCAGGATGTCGATCGCGGCCTGTGCCGCCAGTGGGTGTGAGGTCGCGCAGACCCCGTTCGCGGCCAGAATCTCTGATCGCCCGGGCATGTGAAAATCGCGCATGATAGGCCTTTCCCTGTTGTTTGCGGCGAGACTAGGCCGCGCACTGGCGAAAGCCAACCGCGAAGGAATCACGCCTTCGTATCAGGGGATCGGCGGGCGTATCAGGGGATCAGCGGGACTGTGTGTGGAGGGGGTGGGGGAGAGACCTCGGCGCCGCACACTGGGTGGGGGCACATACAGCGCGGTGCCGAGGGAAGCCTATTGCAGCTACACCTCCTTTATGCGCGGGCAATCAGGCAGCAATTTGATCCGAATGCGGCGGTTTCAGGGCACCGCCGGCGCGCTGCGCTGCCGCGTCCGGTGGGTTCTGGTCAGCGAAAAGCGCATCAACAGCGTGTTGCGTGTGCCGCGCCGCTCATAGCGCAGCGCATCGGTAAGCTGATGAATCAGGGACCAGCCAAAGCCACCCTCGGGCAGCGCGGCGCGCGGGCAATCCAGATCGACCGCCTGCATCGGTGGGATGTGTCCGCCGGGCAGCGGCCGACCAAAGTCCGAAACGCAAAGATCCAGCCCGGTGGCGGAAAGCTGCGCGTCGATGCGGACCAAACCGCCCCCCAGACCGGCGTGGCCGTGTTCGACCACGTTGTTCACCACCTCGACCAGCGCCAGTTCCACATCACCAGACAGCCGATCAGGCAGGCCGTGCGCGCGCAGCTGTGCCATCACCACCGCGATGCCATCACGGGTGGTTCTCTCGTTGGCCATGAAGCTGTGCGAACTGTGATGTGACATCGCGGTGTATTGCCGGCCCGGTCCCTTGAGGCCCGGATCAGCCCTCCAGCTCGGCCATGGCATCTTCGAGCGACGGGAACAGGGTAAAGACCGTGTCCATCCGGGTCAGTCGAAACACCTTGTCCACCATCGGGCGCAACCCGGCGAGATCCAGCCGCCGCCCGGCCCCCAGCTGTTTCATCGCGGCGACGATCGCGCCAAGACCGCTGGAATCGATAAACGAGACATCCGACAGGTTCAGGATCACCCGATCCGGCCCGCCCTCGGTTTCGACTCGCATATCTTCCTTGAACTGAATGGCGACGGCGGCATCGATCCGCTCGGCCTTGACGGAGACGATGCGCGCGCCCCCCCTTTGGGTACTGGTCAGGAACATGGTTTTCCTCTGGTGGCAATTCTGGCGTGATCAGGCTAGAGCGGAAGTCTTACCAATCAGTTGTTCAGCGCCTTGAGGAGGGAAACTGATGAAAGAAGTTGTGATAGCGGGTGCTGCGCGCACGCCCATGGGGGGATTTCAGGGGGTCTATGACGGCGTTGCGGCCGCCGAGCTGGGCGGAACTGCGATCCGCGCGGCGCTGGCCGGTGCCGGTCTTGACACCGTGGACGAGGTCTTGATGGGCTGTGTTCTGCCCGCCGGACAAGGCCAGGCCCCGGCGCGCCAGGCCGGGTTTGCCGCCGGTCTTGGCCAAGAGGTGCCAGCCACCACGCTGAACAAGATGTGCGGCTCGGGCATGAAGGCGACGATGCTGGCCTTTGACCAGATCGCGCTGGGCCAGAATACCAGCATGATCGCCGGCGGCATGGAAAGCATGTCGAACGCGCCCTATCTGCTGCCCAAGATGCGCGGCGGCGCCCGGATCGGCCACGGAGAGGTGATCGACCACATGTTTCTCGACGGGCTCGAGGATGCCTATGACAAGGGGCGTCTGATGGGAACCTTTGCCGAGGACTGCGCCGAAGCGTTCCAGTTCACCCGCGAGGCACAGGATCAATATGCCATCGGCTCGCTCGACAATGCGCTGGCGGCCGAACGCTCTGGCGCGTTCGCGGACGAGATCACGCCCGTCACCATCCATGCCCGCACCGGCGAAACCATCGTGACCAAGGACGAACAGCCCGGCAAGGCGCGGCCAGAAAAGATCCCGATGCTGAAACCCGCCTTTCGCAAGGGGGGCACCGTGACGGCGGCGAATTCCTCTTCGATCTCGGATGGGGCAGCGGCCCTTGTCCTGGCCGCGCGCGATCATGCCGAGGCGCAGGGGCTGACCATCCGCGCCCGGATCCTTGGCCATGCCTCGCACGCGCAGGCGCCGTCGCAGTTCGCCACCGCACCGGTTCCGGCGGTGCGCAAACTGCTCGAACGGATCGGCTGGACGGTCGGTGATGTCGACCTGTGGGAGGTCAACGAGGCCTTTGCCGTTGTTCCCATGGCCTTCATGCATGAAATGGGCATTCCCCGCGACATCATGAACGTCAATGGCGGGGCCTGCGCGCTGGGTCACCCGATCGGTGCCAGCGGCGCGCGGATCATCGTCACCCTGCTGAACGCGTTGGAGAAACGCGGGCTCAAGCGCGGGGTCGCGGCCATCTGCATCGGCGGCGGTGAGGGGACGGCTATCGCCATTGAACGGATGTAATCCGTTCGGGCCAACGGCTATCGCTATCGAGCGGGTCTGATCCGTTCTGACCATCTGGCTTTGAGGCGGCCTCGCGCCGCCTCACCCCCCTTGCAGGAGCATCCCGCGTGACCGTCGACTATGACACGCTGTCCAAAACCCTCGCGGCGCTGACCGAGGGCGAGACCGACGCCATCGCCCTGATGGCCACCATCGCCTGCGAGGTGCATCACTCCGACGACCGGTTCGACTGGACCGGCTTCTATCGCGTTGTCGCGCCGGAACTGCTCAAGATCGGCCCCTACCAAGGCGGTCATGGCTGTCTGAGCATCCCGTTTTCACGTGGCGTCTGCGGCGCGGCGGCCCGCACCGGAACGGTGCGGCGAGTCGCGGATGTCGAGACGTTTTCCGATCATATCGCCTGTTCCAGCTCGACCCGATCCGAACTGGTGCTGCCGGTGTACGACGGTGTCGGGCGGCTGATCGGGGTGTTTGACATCGACAGCGATCAATCGGACGCCTTTACCGCGCAGGACGCGCGCGAAATGGCGGCCATACTGGAGCGGGCGTTTTCGCGGGTGCTCTAGTCGACCCGCGCCAGCCTGCCGATCTGTGGCGCCATTCATCGGCGTCGGTCAGCCCCCGTCCCGCATCCCGTTCGGTGGCGTGCACGGTGATCCGGCTGCAGGATCTCCGGACATCTCCTGTCGTTTGTGCGCGCTGATGTGAAAAAACAGGTGCAAATTTCACCGAATCGCGCAATCGTGAAAAGAACAGGGATTTTTTCACGACGATAGCAGCACCAAAGGCCCCCGACATGATCCACACCGCCCCGGACCAACCGCAAACGCTTGGCGCCGACCTGCGCGCGCTGCGTCGGGCGCGGGGGTTGACGCTGACGGATCTGGCACAGCGGCTTGGGCGCTCTGTCGGCTGGCTCAGCCAAGTGGAACGCGACCTGTCAGAACCCGCGATTGCCGATCTGCGCCAGATCGCTGGCGCGCTTGATGTCCCGCTTTCGCTGCTGTTCGCGCATGAGGCCCCGCGCGCGGACGAGGCTGGCTATGTCGTGCGCAAGGGCACCCGTCGCCCGCTGGGGTCAGGCGCTGCCGGGCTGACCGAGGAACTGCTGTCGCCCGATCTGACTGATGATTTCGAGATGATGCATTCCACCTTCGAGCCGCAGCAGCGGCTTGAGCAATGGGTGACGCGCGCGACGCAGGAACTGGGCTATCTGATCTCAGGCAAACTGGATCTGGAGATCGGCAGCCGCGCTTTCACCATTCATCCCGGCGACAGCTTTCGCATTCGTGGCGAGCCGTTTCGCTGGGCCAACCCCTATGACGTGCCCGCGGTGGTGATCTGGGTGATCGCCCCGCCGGTCTATTGAGGATTCCATGAGTTTTCAGGCCTGGAGTGTTTTCGCGCTGTTCTGGGTGGTCTTCGTCACCACGCCGGGGCCAAACGCGGTCAACTGCATGTCAAACGGCATGGCGATTGGCTTTCGTCGCGCGCTGGTCGGGGTGCTGGCGATCCTGACCCAGGCGACCGCCTTTCTGCTGCTTTCGGCGGCGGGGATCACGGCGCTGATCGCGGCCTCACCCACGGCGTTCTTCGTGGCGAAACTGGTGGGCGCGGGTGTGCTGATCTGGCTTGGCATCCGGGGTTGGCGCAATGCTGGCAATCCCGCCCCCAAGGCCGAGCGCCCGGCGCGCCATGTCTATCTGCACGCGCTGGCCATCGCCACGATCAACCCGAAAAGCGTGGCGGGTTATCTTGCCGCGTTTTCCACCTTTGTGCAGCCCGACGTGCCGATCTGGGACCAGATGATCATCATCCTGCCGACCGCGCTGACGCTTACCATGCTCAGCTATACCGGGTTCACCGCGCTGGGTGCGTTGATGGGCCGCGCGGCGCTGGGGGCGGTGTTCAACATCTGGGTGCGCCGGGTGCTGGCCGCCTGTTTCATTCTTTATGGCGTGTTGCTGGGCACCAGCGCCACGCCGCACGCCCCATGACAGCCACGAGAGTGGTTGCGATTTCCCCTCACGCCAGATCCGCGCCGTCGATGCTGCGGGGCGGCGCCCAACCGCATAACGCATAAAAGGACACAGGCCCTATGACCGATCTTCCACCCCATGCCCGCGTCGTCATTATCGGCGGCGGTGTCGTCGGCTGTTCCGTTGCTTATCACCTGAGCAAACTGGGCTGGCAGGACGTGGTCTTGCTGGAGCGCAAACAGCTGACCTCGGGCACCACATGGCATGCCGCCGGTCTGATCGCGCAGCTGCGCGCCACCGCCAATATGACCAAACTGGCGAAATACAGTCAGGAGCTTTACGGCGAGCTTGAGGGTGAGACAGGCGTTGCCACCGGGTTCCGGCGGGTCGGGTCGATCACCGTCGCCCTGACCGAGGCGCGGCGCGAGGAATTGTGGCGTCAGGCCGCCATGGCCCGTGCCTTTGGTGTCGAGGTCGAAGAGATCACGCCAGACGCGGTTGGCGCGCGCTATCCGCATCTGAACCTCGACGGGGTTCTGGGCGGTGTCTATCTGCCCAAGGACGGGCAGGGCGACCCGGGCAATATCGCGCTGGCCTTGGCCAAGGGCGCGCGCCAGCGCGGCGCGCTGGTGCAGGAACGCGTCAAGGTCTCGGGGATCACCCGGCAAGGCCGCCGCGTCACCGGCGTGAACTGGCAGGGCGAGGATGGCAGTGCCGGGCATATCGCCTGTGACATGATCGTCAATTGTGCTGGCATGTGGGGCCATCAGGTCGGGCGCATGACCGGCACCAACGTGCCGCTGCAAGCCTGCGAACATTTCTACATCGTGACCGAGGCGATCAAAGGGTTGAGCCGCCTGCCGGTGCTGCGGGTGCCGGATGAATGCGCCTATTACAAGGAAGATGCTGGCAAGATCCTGCTTGGCGCGTTCGAGTCGGTCAGCAAACCCTGGGGCATGGCGGGCATCCCCGACAGCTTCGAATTCGACCAGCTGCCCGAGGATTTCGATCACTTCGAGCCGATCCTCGAGGCGGCGGTGAAGCGGATGCCGATGCTGGCCGACGCGGGCATCCATACCTTCTTCAACGGACCGGAAAGCTTTACGCCCGACGATGCCTATCACCTTGGGCTGGCGCCCGAGATGGACAATGTCTGGGTTGCCGCCGGTTTCAACTCGGTCGGGATCCAGAGCGCGGGCGGGGCCGGGATGGCGCTGGCGCAATGGATGCAGGATGGCGAAAAACCCTTTGATCTGGGCGATGTGGATATCGCCCGGATGCAGCCGTTTCAGGGCAACAAACGCTATCTGGTCGAGCGTGCCACGGAAACGCTGGGACTGCTTTATGCCGATCACTTCCCGTTTCGGCAAAAGGCTAGCGCGCGCGGCCTGCGCCGCTCGCCCCTCCACGCCCATCTGGCCGACCGTGGCGCGGTGTTCGGCGAAACGGCAGGGTGGGAGCGGGCCAATTGGTTCGCCCGGCCCGGCCAGACCGCCGCGTACGCCTATTCGTGGAAACGGCAGATCTTCTTTGACAACGTGGCGCAGGAACTGGCCGCCGTGCGCAACAATGTTGGGCTCTACGACATGACCAGTTTCGGCAAGCTGCGCATCGAGGGGCCAGAGGCCGAAGGTTTTCTCAACCATGTCTGTGGGGCCGACATGTCGGTGCCCGTGGGCAAGATCGTCTATACCCAGTTCCTCAACCCGCGCGGCGGGATCGAGGCCGACGTGACCGTGACCCGCCTGTCCGAGACCGCCTATCTGGTCGTCACCCCCGCCGCGACCCGGCTGGCGGACGAGACATGGCTGCGCCGCCATCTGGGTGCATACCGCGCGGTGATCACCGATGTGACGGCGGGGGAGGCGGTGCTGGCGGTGATGGGGCCGAACGCGCGCAAGCTGATGCAGGCGGTGTCGCCCAACGATTTTTCCAACGCCACCAACCCCTTTGGCACCGCACAAGAGATCGAGCTGGGCCTTGGCCTTGCCCGCGCGCATCGGGTTTCCTACGTCGGTGAACTGGGGTGGGAGATCTATGTCAGCGCCGACATGGCCGCCCATGTCTTTGAAACCCTGTGGCAGGCGGGCGAGGGGATGGGCCTGACGCTGTGCGGCATGCACATGATGGACTGCGCCCGGATCGAAAAGGCGTTCCGCCATTTCGGCCATGACATCACCTGCGAGGATCACGTGCTTGAGGCCGGGCTGGGCTTTGCCGTCAAGACCGACAAGCCCGCCTTCATCGGCCGTGACGCGGTGCTGCGCAAGCGCGAGACCGGGCTGGAGCGGCGGCTGTTGCAATTCCGCCTGAGCGACCCCAAGCCGCTGCTATATCACAACGAACCGATCCTGCGCGACGGTCAGATCGTCGGATACCTCAGCTCTGGCGCTTATGGCCATCACCTCGGCGGCGCCATCGGCATGGGCTATGTTCCCTGCACCGGCGAAACGGCGCAGCAGGTGCTGGCCTCGACCTATGAGATCGACGTGGCCGGCACCCGCGTCACAGCCGAAGCTTCGCTGAAACCGATGTATGATCCCAAGTCAGAACGGGTGCGGGCCTGAGCGAGCGCCGCCCCACCAACACGCGCCCGCTGCACCGGGCGCGTGATCGGGGAAGGCTCGCCCCCATTGCGCCGCCTCGGGGGCTGACCTAAGGCATGGACAAGACAGGGAGCCCCGCCATGACGCCGAAAACCGACCTCAACAAACCGGAAGACACCGACAGCGCGCGGGGTTTTGCCTTTGCGCTTGCGGCCTATCTGATGTGGGGCGTGATGCCGCTGTATATGAAACAGCTGAGCCATATCTCCCCGATCGAGGTGGTGGCGCATCGGATAATCTGGTCGGTGCCGTTGGCTGGCGCCCTGCTGATCGTGCTGGGGCGCACCGGGGATCTGCGCCGCGCGTTGGCCCATCCCAAGACGCTGGTGCAGGCCTGTCTGACCGCCACGCTGGTCTCGATCAACTGGGGCATCTATGTCTGGGCCATCACCTCGGGCCATACGCTGGACGCGGCGCTGGGCTATTACATCAACCCGTTGTTCAGCGTGTTTCTTGGCGCGGTGTTTCTGCGGGAACGGCTGAACCGGGCACAGATCGTCGCCATCGCACTGGCGGCGGCGGCGGTTGTGATTCTGACGGTGCAGGCCGATCGCATGCCTTGGGCTGCGGTCGGGTTGACGTTCAGTTGGGGGTTCTACGCCTTTTTCAAGAAATCCCTGCCGGTGGGGCCGAATCAGGGGTTTCTGCTTGAGGTGTTGATCCTCACGCCGCCGGCGCTGGGTTGTATCATCTGGCTGTCCGCCAGCGGGGCCGGGCATTTCGGCGGGGCCACGATCGACACCGCGTTGTTGCTGGGCACCGGTGTCATCACGGCGGTGCCGCTGATCACCTATGCCAATGGGGCCAAGCTGCTCAGGCTGTCGACCATTGGCATCCTGCAATACATCACACCGACCATGATCTTTCTGATCGCCGTGTTCCTGTTCGACGAGCCAATGGGGCAGGCGCGGATGATCGCCTTTCCGATGATCTGGCTGGCGCTGGCAATCTATACCGGGGCGTTGCTGCGCCAAGCGCAGAGCCGCCGCAAGGGCTGAGCGGCACCTAGCTCAGGGCCTCGCGGAATTTCAGGAACCGTGGGTCTTTCATCACCCGGGCATTCATTGCCTCGCGTAGGGCGGCGACGGTCTTGAGCGGGCGCATCACCACCTCGAAGGTCTCGATCAACCCCTCCGCGTTCAGGGTGATCAGATCCACCCCCACGGCGTCCAGATCGCCGACCTTGCACTGAAACTCCAGCGCCCAGTCGGCCCCCGCGCCCATCACCCGGCGATAGCGGAAATCGGAAAACACCTGACCGACATGGCCCAGTACGGCGGCCACCGGTTCGCGCCCGGTCCATGTCGCCCAATAGGTCGGCGGCAGGAACCGTACATTTTCGGCCAGAATCTGTGCGATCCGCTCGTGATCGCCCGAGGCGACGATGTCCAGCGCCTGCGCGATCGTCGGGTGCATGTCGGGGTGCAGTTCTGTGCTCATTTCGGGCTCCTCATCTCTGGTTGCGGCTAGATTGGTTGCGGCGGCGCGCTGCGGCAAGCTTGACGTCGGGGAGGGTTTCGCTACGACCCGGGGGATGAGCGACTATGATCCCCCCACCGACCCGCTGGAATTCCTGTATGAGGATGCCCAACTTGTTGCCGTCAACAAACCTGCCGGCCTTCTCTCGGTGCCGGGGCGGGGCGAACATCTGGCCGATTGCCTGTCGAGCCGGGTGCAGGCCGCCTTTCCCGATGCGCTGGTGGTGCATCGGCTGGACCGGGACACATCCGGCGTAATCCTCTTTGCCCTGACGCCCTATGCGCAGCGCAACCTCTCGATGCAGTTTGAAACCCGGACCGCGAAAAAGACCTATGTGGCGCGTCTTTGGGGGCTGCTGGAGCCGAAACAGGGCACTGTCAATCTGCCGCTGATCGTCGACTGGCCCAACCGACCACTGCAAAAGGTCTGTCACGAGACGGGCAAGCGGGCGATAACCGAGTGGAAAGTGGCGAAATACCGGGAGAATGAAACCCGCGTGCGCCTGTATCCCAGGACCGGGCGCACCCACCAGTTGCGGGTGCATATGCTGGCGCTGGGCCATCCGATTCTGGGCGATCCGCTCTATGCAGAAGGCGCGGCGGGGGAGTTTCCCCGCCTGATGCTGCATTCCGAGGAACTCAGGATCAAGAACCCCGAAGGCGGCGTCTCGCTCAAGCTGCGGGCCAAGACGCCATTCTGAGCGGGCACAGCTTTCGACGCGGATTGCATGGCCGGACAAAGCGGGCGCCAGCCCCGCGCCGGTTCAGGCGTCGATCCGGAGCCAATCTGGCGGCAGGATATCGGGGTTGTTCAGCTTGGGATTGCCGAACCATTGCACAGGCCCGGCCACGCGCTTGTCGTCATGGACGTTCAGCCAGGCCGCCCACCAGGAAAACGAGGAGTTGCCAATGATGTTGTGCCGGCACAGCGACATCAGCCGCATATCCTCGAAATCCGCCTCGGGCCCGTTGAAATCGACCACCACCTTTTCCACTGGCAGCGGCAGGTTCGCTTTTGCCCAGTCCGGATCGTCGGAAAACACAAACACCGTGGGCGTGCCGGAAAGCCCGTCGAGCAGACGCTCCAGCGCCTTGGTATAGTAGGTTTCGTCGCAGACCGTGTGTGCGTCAAATGTGAGATAGTCGCCGCGTCGCACATGTAGCGAAATGGCAAGGCCTTCGTTGATTCGCGCGGCCATCTCGGCGTTTTGCGTCGAGAGGGCAGCGGGAAAGGTGAAGGCGCGGCGGATCTCTTCGGCGATCGGGCTGAAGTAACGCTCGCTTTGCCAATAGCCGTGCAGATAGCTGCCGTCGTCCCAGGTCTCGAATGCCGGGTTGTACCCAAGCCCCCGTTCGCGACGAAAGCGCGGGGCGCGTCCGAACATCCGCCAAAGCGCATAGGGAAGCGGGCGTTCTGCCCGGTCCGGTGGCAGGGCGTCGGGCGCGGCCAGCGGCAGATCGAAGACGCGGGTCAGCACCCCTTCGCCGCGCCGCAGCGCGCCGCGCGTGTCCAGCGCCACCGGCACGCCCAATCGCAAGGCCAGGCTGCGGGCGGCGGCATATTGGAACATCTGGTTGCCCAGGCGGCCATGCAGGCGGGTGATGATCATTGGCGGTTGCCCCCGTGGTTGCCCCGGACATAGCCCATCGGGCCGCGTCAGGGCCAGTACGAAACGCGCGGATCTTGGCGTGGCAAGGGTTTGACCCGGTGGGGAAAAGAAAGGCCGCCCGGGTGGGGCGGCCTTTCGCACTGTGTCTTTGGCTTGGACCTTAGGCCGGGGTCCAGCCGCTGACGGCCTTGATCTCGAGGAAATCCTCGATCCCGAAGATGCCGCCTTCGCGTCCGTTGCCGGATTTCTTCATGCCGCCAAAGGGCGAGCCCGGCGCGCGCGAGGTGCCGTTCATCTCGACCATGCCCGAGCGCAGGACGCGGGCCATGCGGTTGGCGCGGGTCCCATCCTGGGTCTGGACATAGTTGGTGAGACCATAGTCGGTATCATTGGCGATCCTGACCGCCTCTTCCTCGGTCTCGAACTTCATGATCGACAGCACCGGGCCGAAAATTTCTTCCCGCGCGATGGTCATGTCCGGGGTCACATCGGCAAAGATCGTCGGGCGCACGTAATAGCCCTTGTTGAAGTTTTCCGGCAAACCGGGGCCACCGGCGACCACACGGGCGCCTTCGGCGATGCCTTTTTCGATCAACCCCTGGATCTTGTCCCACTGCGCCTTGTTGACGACGGGGCCGATATGGCGGCCCTCGTCATGGGCGCTGCCGACGGTGATCTTGGCGGCAGTTTCGGCGGCGATCTCGACCGCTTGATCATAGATGTCGGCCTGCACCATCATCCGGCTGGGCGCGTTGCAGGATTGGCCGGTGTTGTTCATCATATGCAGCACACCGCGTTTCACCGCCTTGTCGTCGGCATCGGCAAAGATCACGTTGGCGCCCTTGCCGCCCAGTTCCAGATGCACCTTTTTCAGGGTATCGGCGGCGTTCTTGGAGATTGCGATTCCGGCGCGCGACGAGCCGGTAAAGCTGACCATATCCACATCCGGGTGCCCGGTGAGACGGGTGCCGACACCCACGCCGTCGCCATTGACCAAGTTGAAGACACCCGCGGGGAAGCCGGCCTCGTGGATCAACTGGGCAAAGACCATGGCGTCCAGCGGGCTTTCTTCCGACGGCTTCAGCACCATAGTGCAGCCAGCAATGGCGGCGGCCCCGAATTTGAGCGTGACCTGATTCATCGGCCAGTTCCACGGCGTGATCAGTGCGGCAACGCCAACCGCCTCATAGATGATGCGATCGTTGGGGGCGCGATCGCTAAGCGGGCGGTCGAATTCAAACGCCTTGGCGGCACGGATGAAGTTTTTCAGGTGATAGGCCCCGGCTCCGACCTGCTGGGTGCGGGCCATTTCGATCGGTGCGCCCATGGCAACCGACATCGCCTGTGCCAGATCTTCGCCTCTGGTCATGTAGATCTCGAGCAGCTTTTCGACCAGCGCGATCCGCGCCGCGACCGGGGTTGCCATCCAGCCCGGCAGCGCCGCCTTGGCGGCCGCGACGGCGGCGTCGGTATCGGCATCGCTCCCCAGCGAAATCACCGCGCAGGGCTCTTCGGTCGAGGGGTCGATCACCTCGTAATCGTGTGCCTGTGACGGGGCGACCCATTGGCCGTTGATGTAAAATTCGCGTTTCTCGATCATGTCCGGTCTCTCCCAACCCGAGGGTTTTCCTTGACCCTGCGGCCAAGGATTCCGCGTCAATGTGTCATTGCTTCCGATTGGGAACAAGTCAGGGGATGCAACGGCGCATTCAAGATACTACATTCCTGTCGACGCGCGACAGAATCCACGGAACACGAAGCCAAATTTCATCATCAGGAGTAGACATATGGGCCTGCGTATCAACGATATCGTCCCGAATTTCACCGCCGATACCGATCAGGGCGAAATCACCTTTCACGACTGGATCGGCGACAGCTGGGCCATCCTGTTTTCGCACCCGGCCGACTTTACCCCGGTCTGCACCACCGAATTCGGCGCTGTGTCGCAACTGGCCGACGAATGGGCCAAGCGCGGCACCAAGGTGATCGGTCTGTCGGTGGACAGCGCCGCCGAGCACGTGAAATGGAAGTCCGACATCGAGGGTTTTTCCGGTGCCAAGGCCAGCTTCCCGATCATCGCCGACACCGATCTGAAAGTGTCCAAGCTGTTCGACATGCTGCCCGCCGATGCCTATATGCCCGATGGCAAGACCGCGGCTGACAGCGCCTCGGTCCGTGCGGTCTTTATCGTCAGCCCGGACAAGAAGATCCAGTTGATGATGATCTACCCGATGACGGTGGGGCGCAACTTTGCCGAGGTGCTGCGCGCGCTTGACGGTCTGCAACGCACCTACAAGCAGCCGCTGGCCACCCCGGCCAACTGGACTGCGGGTCAGGACGTGATCGTGGGGCTGGCGCTGGACGACGCCGCCGCCGAAGCCAAGTTCGGACCCCTGGACAAGAAGCTGCCGTACCTGCGCTTTGCCAAAAACCCGGCCTAAGCCGGTCGTTGCGGGCGCAGGGCAACCTGCGCCCGATAGACGGCCCGTTTGATTTCCCGCGCCAGCTTGCCGTTGGCGCGGGTTTTCTTTTGGATGGTCGATCCCCCCAGATCCGCCGTGAGTTCGCGCGCGCCGCTGCCCGTCAGGCTGTGGACCGGCTGGCCGGTGACCCAGTGCATCTGCAGCAGGGTATCGACGGGGCGGTCGAGGATCTGCGTCACCTCAAGCAGGCGTGCCGCCGCACCGCGCCCGACCACCTGTGCCACGGTCTGCAGCCCGATCCGCCGCGGCAGGATCAGATCCAGCCCGTCGCGTTGCCCGATGATCTGCGCTGGCTTCTCGCGCGGTTTCACCGGCAGGCGGATATAGCTGTCGTGCGTGACATGCTCTGCGATCAGCTCCAGCGCTGCGGCGAGACGCGCCGGGTCGATGGCGAGGTCGTCCTCGACGATCAGGGCATGGTCCCAGCCCTCGGCGAGAATACGCCGCCAACAGCGCCGGTGGCTGAGGAAACAGCCAATCTCACCGGGGGCGAGCGCAAAGGGATAGGCCGGGGAAAAGGCATTGCCGGGCCGAATCGCCACGCCGGTGACCTGCGCCGGATCGCGCCCATCGACCGCCTCGATCAGCTGTGCGCCGGGGAGGGTGCGCAACAGGGCCTCGGCATTCGGACGCCGGGCGGTGCTGCTGGACATATGGATGATCAGCGCGTGCATGGATCTGTCATACCCCTGTCATCGGCAACGAAAAAGCCCCGGCATTTCTACCGGGGCTTTCAGTCTGCTCAGAGAGCTGCGGATCAGTCCGCGGCTTCGTCTTTCTTTTCGGGGTCGACTTCTTCGCCGGTCTCTTGATCGACGATTTTCATCGACAGGCGCACCTTGCCGCGATCGTCAAAGCCCAGCAGCTTGACCCAGACCTCTTGGCCTTCCTTCAGCACGTCGGAAGGATGGTTCAGGCGGCGGTTCTCGATCTGGCTGACATGGACCAGCCCGTCGCGCTTGCCGAAGAAGTTCACGAAGGCGCCGAAATCGACGATCTTCACGACCTTGCCCTTATAGACTTTGCCTTCTTCCGGCTCTGCCACGATCGAATAGATCATGTCATAGGCCTTTTGGATGGCATCGCCGTTCGCCGAGGCGATCTTGATGATGCCATCGTCGTTGATGTCGACCTTGGCACCCGACACTTCGACGATCTCACGGATCACCTTGCCGCCGGACCCGATCACTTCACGGATCTTGTCGGTGGGGATCTGCATTGTCTCGATGCGCGGCGCGTGGACCGAGAAGTCAGCCGCGCCAGAGAGCGACTTGTTCATCTCGCCAAGGATGTGCATCCGGCCTTCTTTGGCCTGTGCCAGCGCCTTTTCCATGATTTCCGGCGTGATGCCGGCAATCTTGATGTCCATCTGCAGCGAGGTGATGCCCTCTTCGGTGCCTGCGACCTTGAAATCCATGTCGCCGAGGTGATCCTCGTCGCCCAGAATGTCGGTCAGCACCGCATAGGAACCGTCGTCTTCCAGAATGAGGCCCATGGCCACACCGGCCACAGCGGATTTCAGCGGAACGCCCGCGTCCATCATCGACAGCGAGCCACCGCAGACCGACGCCATCGAGGACGAGCCGTTCGATTCGGTGATCTCGGACACGAGGCGCAGGGTGTAGGGGAAGTCGGTCGAGGCCGGCAGAACCGCCTGCAACGCGCGCCACGCCAGCTTGCCATGGCCGATCTCGCGACGGCCCGGGCCACTCACGCGGCCCACTTCGCCGACCGAATAGGGCGGGAAGTTATAGTGCAGCATGAAGTTCGATTTGAAGTTGCCGTGCAGCGCGTCGATGAACTGTTCGTCATCGCCGGTGCCCAGCGTGGTCACGACCAGCGCCTGGGTTTCGCCACGGGTGAACAGCGCCGAGCCGTGGGTGCGCGGCAGCAGCCCGTTTTCGCAGACGATCGGGCGAACCTGATCCAGCGCACGGCCGTCAATGCGGCGGCCGTTCTTGACCACGTCAGAGCGCAGAACGGTCGATTCGAGCTTTTTCAGCGCGGCACCGAGGTTCTGATCTTCCAACTGCTCTTCGCTCAACGTGGCGCGAATCGCATCTTTGGCGGCAGAGACAGCATTCTGACGCGCCTGCTTGTCGGTGATGGCATAGGCGGCGCGCATCTTGTCTTCGCCCGCAGCCTTGGCCGCGTTGAACAGGGCAGAGTAATCCGGCGGGGTGAAGTCGAACGGCTCTTTTGCCGCGTCTTCGGCCAGATCAATGATCAGGTCGATCACCGGCTGAATCTGCTCATGGGCAAAGGTGACGGCGCCCAGCATTTCGGCTTCCGACAGCTCATAGGCTTCGGATTCAACCATCATCACGGCGTCTTTGGTCCCGGCAACCACCAGATCGAGCCGCTGCTCGGGGTTGTTGCGCAGGTTGTGCATGTCTTCGACTTCAGGGTTGAGGATGTATTCGCCATCCACATAGCCCACGCGGCAGCCAGCGATCGGCCCCATAAACGGCACGCCCGATATGGTCAGTGCGGCGCTTGCGGCGATCATCGCCACGATGTCGGGGTCGTTGACCAGATCGTGGCTCAGCACGGTGCACATCACCAGAACTTCATGTTTGAAGCCGGGGACGAACAGCGGACGGATCGGCCGGTCGATCAGACGCGCGGTCAGCGTCTCTTTCTCGGTCGGACGCGCCTCGCGCTTGAAAAAGCCACCAGGCACTTTGCCGGCGGCATAGTATTTTTCCTGGTAATGCACGGTCAGCGGAAAGAAATCCTGCCCGGGCTTGGGTTCTTTTGCAAAGGTCACGTTGGCCATCACGCGGGTTTCACCCAGCGTCGCGATAACCGAGCCGTCTGCCTGACGGGCAACCTTGCCCGTTTCGAGAGTAAGGGTGTCTTCGCCCCACTCGATTGATTTCGTTGTCACGTTAAACATCATCGTATCCTGTTAGGGAGCACTCCCGGCCTTCCGGGTCTCCCGTTTGTGTGGCGGCCCCATTGCCGCCGACCCCTGTTGATCTTCATGTCGCGCGCCGGGGTCCGGGCTCACGGTCTCAGATGCAGGCCGCATACAGGAGAATGGTGCACATTGAAAGGATTGATGC
>JASJGL010000055.1:0-52354 GCA_033791545.1 Pseudodonghicola sp.
GGCAGAGCCATCACGCCACCTCGTTCAGGATATCTGCATAGCCGTTGGTTTCAACCTCCAGCGCCAGTTCGGGGCCACCGGTCTTGATGATGCGTCCCGCCGCCATGATGTGCACCACATCGGGTTTGATGTGATCCAGCAGCCGTTGATAGTGGGTGATCACAAGGAAACCGCGCCCCTCGTCGCGCAGCGCGTTGACACCGTCGGCCACCAGTTTCATGGCATCCACGTCAAGGCCGCTGTCGGTCTCGTCGAGAATGCACATCTTGGGCTCCAGCATCGCCATCTGCAGGATCTCGTTGCGTTTCTTTTCACCGCCAGAGAACCCCACGTTGACCGGGCGCTTGAGCATGTCAGCGTCGATCTTGAGCGCCTTGGCGCGTTCGCGCACCAGCTTGAGGAAATCCGTGGCGCTCATCTCGTCCTCGCCGCGGGCCTTTCGCTGGGCGTTCACCGCCGTGCGCAGAAAGGTCATGTTGCCCACACCGGGGATCTCGACCGGGTATTGGAAGGCCAGGAACAGACCGGCAGCGGCGCGCGCCTCGGGCTCCATGTCAAGCAGGCTGACGCCGTTCAGCGTGGCGCTGCCCTCGGTCACCTCATAGCCGTCGCGGCCCGCCAGAACATAGCTGAGCGTCGATTTCCCGGACCCGTTGGGACCCATGATCGCATGCACCTTGCCCGGCTCGACGGTCAGGTCGACGCCTTTGAGGATCTGCTTATCCTCTTCTTTAAGTTGCACATGCAGGTTCTTGATTTCCAACATCTCTTACCTCTTTCTCGTCTCTGTCACCGGGCTGGTCGCCACGGGAAATTTCATCATTTTTCCGGCCCGTTCCCACTGGCGGCGCGACCTCGGGCGGCCTTACTCAGTCCAACACCACGGCGGTACCAGACGCACTGACCATCAGCATGTTGTTGATCACCTCGTAATCCAGATCGACCCCGACCACGGCATTGCCGCCAAGCGCTATGGCGCGCTCTTCCATCTCGGTCAGGGCGGTGACACGGGCGCGGCCCAGCTCTTTTTCATAGGCGCCAGAACGGCCGCCGATAATATCGGTGATCCCAGCGAACAGGTCACGGATCACATTCGCCCCCAGGATCGCCTCGCCCACAACGATGCCCTTGTAGTCGGATATCTTGCGGCCCTCGACCGAGGGAGTGGTGGTAACGATCATGGCTGATCACTCCAGATTACTTAAAATAACAGTGTGTTATTCCGGCTTCTTCACCCAAGCTGGCAAGACATCGACAAAGCCTTTGGCCACCTCCGGGGCGATCACGCCGCGATCCGACAGCCGGTCAAGGCAGAACAACGTGAGATCAAAGCTTGAGAACACCCCGGCCGAGGCGATGGCGAGTTGCTTGAGCTGTTCGTCGCTCCACTCCTGCGGCACCTCGGGGTTGCGGATATAGACCGCGTCGCCGTCGATCAACTGGTTGCGCACCACCTTCCGTTTGAGCCGCTCGCCCTGCGAATTCGGGATCATGGTGGGTTTCGAGAACAGCAGTTTGTGCAAAACAAAGCCCTGATCGTGCAGTTCGACGTCAAGCTTGCCCCAAAGCGGCTCGCCCTCGTACATCCGGTAAAATCGCACCTCGGGGATGACGCAGACCGCTTGCGACAGTTTTTCCCGCGCGTTGCTGATCACATCCAACTCGCCGCCCTGAATGTCGATCTTCAGCAGGTCGGGCTGTGGCAGGTCGTCCAGATCATCCAGCGCGACCAGATCGATCTCGGCGGTCTCGACATCGTCGCGATGCCAGCCGGGATGGCCCAGAAACGCCACCGATTCCTTGCGAACCGGATACAGCGAACCCAGCCCGTTCTGCGGGTGATTGTAAAAGGTGCCCTTGCCAGGCGCGCCGACCGCCTTGTTGATATAATGCGCCCCGGGGCGTGGGTTGGCCTCCAGCTCGGCAAAGGCTTTTTCCTCGGGCTCAAATCCCCAGACCTCGCAACCGCCCATGTCCAGCAGGGCGTCGTAATCGGGCGTATTGATCGGGTTGGCGCCGACATCAACGATCCGCAGCGCGCGCTCCGGCGTCAGCGCCTCGCGCAGATAGCTGATCCGTTGCGTCAAAAGCCGCAACACCCGCGCTTGGGAAACCGGCTGCGCTGTTCCGTCCGCGCTCATCCCACCGACCCTTCGAGAGAGATGGCAACAAGCTGCTGCGCCTCCATGGCGAATTCCATCGGCAGCGCCTGCAACACGTCCTTACAGAACCCGTTGACCACCAGCGCCACGGATTCCTCTTCGTCCATCCCGCGCGAGCGGCAATAGAACAGCTGATCGTCATCCACCTTGGAGGTGGTTGCCTCGTGCTCGACGCGCGAGGAGTTGTTCTTGACCTCGATATAGGGAACCGTGTGCGCCCCGCATTTGTCGCCGATCAGCAGGCTGTCGCACTGGGTATAATTACGGCTGTTCTTGGCCTTGGGGTGCATCGAGACCAGACCGCGATAGGTGTTCTGCGCCTGACCGGCGCTGATCCCCTTGGACACGATACGCGAGCGGGTGTTCTTGCCCAGATGCACCATCTTGGTGCCGGTATCGGCCTGTTGCATGTTGTTGGTGATGGCGATGGAATAGAATTCGCCTTGGCTTTCATCGCCGCGCAGGATGCAGGACGGGTATTTCCAGGTCACGGCGGACCCGGTTTCGACCTGTGTCCACATCACCTTGGCGCGGTCACCGCGGCAATCGGCGCGTTTGGTGACAAAGTTATAGATGCCGCCCTTGCCCTGTTCATCGCCGGGATACCAGTTCTGAACGGTGGAGTATTTCACCTCGGCATCTTCTTCGATGATGATCTCGACCACGGCCGCGTGAAGCTGGGCCTTGTCGCGCTGCGGCGCGGTGCAGCCTTCGAGATAGGACACAAACGAGCCTTTGTCGGCGATGATCAGGGTGCGCTCAAACTGGCCGGTGTTTTCCGCGTTGATGCGGAAATAGGTCGACAGTTCCATCGGGCAACGCACGCCGGGCGGCACGTACACAAAGGAGCCATCCGAGAATACGGCGCTGTTCAACGTGGCATAGAAATTGTCCGAGACTGGCACGACCGAGCCAAGGTATTTCTTGACCAGTTCCGGGTGTTCCTTGATCGCCTCGGAGATCGAGCAAAAGATCACGCCGGCCCGTTTCAATTCGGCCTGAAACGTGGTGCCGACCGAAACGGAATCGAACACCGCATCGACGGCCACCTTGCGGCCCTCGGCGGGCGCCGATTCGGCGCCCTCAACCCCGGCAAGGATCATCTGTTCCTTCAACGGGATGCCCAGTTTCGCATAGGTCGCCAGCAGCTTGGGATCGACATCATCCAGCGATTTCGGCTTTACTTCCATGCTCTTGGGGCGGGCATAGTAATACTGGTCCTGAAAATCGATCTCGGGATAGTCGATCATCGCCCAGTCGGGCTCTTTCATCTTCAGCCAGCGGGCATAGGCTTGCAGGCGCCACTGCGTCATCCACTCCGGCTCGCCATTGTTGCTCGAGATCAGCCGCACGATGTCCTCGGTCAGCCCCTTGGGGGCATAGTCCATCTCGATATCGGTTTCCCAGCCGTATTTATAGGCCCCGCCCACTTCGCGCACGGCATCGACGGTGTCCTGATCGACGCCTTCTTTCACTTGTGTCTGGTCCTCAACGGCCATCGGTATCACTCCTGAACTCACGCCGCTTTGGCGCGGTGCTTCTTTTCTTTTTCGAGCCACGCCTCAGCAAAGCGCAGCGCATCCTCTTCACTCACATCCGGCCCCAGCGACACGCGGATCGCGCTGGCCGCCATGACCTTGTCATATCCCATCGACGTCAGCACCCGGCTGGCGCGAACCTTGCCGCTGGAACAGGCGCTGCCCGCGCTGATCGCAAAACCGGCAAGATCCATCTGCATCACCTGAGTCTCACCTTTCCAGCCCGGCGTCACCAAGCAAGAGGTGTTCGGCAGGCGCGGCATATCTTTCCCGACAAAAATAGTCTGTTTGGCGGAACCCGCAATAGATGATTCTAGAATATCTCTAACTTCTGCGACCCGATCCCAGACTCCGCCGGCCAGATCCCGCGCGGCGGCCTCGGCGGCGGCGCCGAAACCGGCGATTCCGATCACGTTTTCGGTGCCGGAACGGCGGCCCATCTCTTGCCCGCCTCCACGAATCCGGGCGGCCAGATCGGTGCCGCGTCGCATCACCAGCGCACCAATACCCTTGGGCCCGCCCAGTTTATGCGCCGAGATCAGCGCCATCTGCGCGCCGCACCAATTGAAGGCCACCGGCAGTTTGCCAAAGGCCTGCGTGGCGTCCGTGACCGCCAGCCCCTCGGGCAGATCCTGAACGATCCCGGTCTCGGAATTGGCCATCTGCAACACGGTTTGCGCGGGGTCGGTAACACGCACCCTGCCCGTCTGCTCCACCTCGAGATCCTCGGCGATCCAAGCGCGCACCGCGTCATGCTCAACCCCGCTGCCGTGCAGATCGCGCCCCTCGCAGGCCAGGGCCGCCGCCTCGGTCGCGCCAGAGGTGAACACCACATCCGCGCCCTCGGCGCCAAAGGCCGCCGCCACTTGCGCGCGGGCGCGTTCGATCAAAGCCTTGGCCGCCCGCCCTTCGGCATGGACGCTGGAGGGGTTGCCCGCGGCATCCATCGCCGCGATCATCGCCGCCCGCGCCTCGGGGCGCAGGGGGGTTGTGGCGTTGTGATCCAGATAGACCCTGCCGCCCACGTGTCGCTTGGCCCCGGTCATTCCGAATCGACCTCATCATCGACCACAACTTCGGCTACGGAGTCGTCCACGATATCGATCACGGAAAAGATCGACGGCACCGCCGGGCAAGGCGCCAGTTCGTTTTCCACCACGTCCGACAGCCGGGTCTGATGCAGGAACACATAGACATGCGCGCTCAACCCTTCCCACAGACGGTTGGTCAGCGATTGCGCCCGACTGCCGGACGAGCCGCCCGAAGCCCCGGCGCCCTTGTGCATGGCATCCACTGTCTCATCCACGGCAGAAAGCACATCGACGATGCGGATTTCAGAGGTGTGGCGCGCCAGTCGATAGCCGCCGCCGGGTCCGCGGACCGAGGCGACCAGATTGGCGCGGCGCAATTTGACGAAGAGTTGTTCGAGATAAGGAAGAGAAATCTTCTGACGTTGAGAGATCTCTCCAAGGGTGACCAGCGCCCCCTCGGGTTGGAGCGCGATGTCGGCCAGCGCGACCATCGCATAGCGCCCCTTTGTCGACAGCTTCATTTTTTCTGGTCTCCAGACAAGCTTTTGCGCGAGATTCTTGACGTAGCGCCGATCAATGCGTATCTCCGCTTGACACCGAAAGTGCCGAGCCAGGCGCAATTAGAAACGTTCTAAGGTGCCTTAGCGATTTTGTCAAGATTATCCAAGGCCCCTTCCGACCAATAAATAGGACTTGTAAGCCATATGCCCGAGGTGATTTTCGCCGGACCTGAAGGCCGCCTGGAAGGCCGCTATCACCCGCAAAAGGAAAAGGACGCGCCGATCGCGATCGTTCTGCATCCGCACCCGCAATTCGGGGGCACGATGAACAACAAGGTCGTCTATAATCTGCACTATGCGTTCTACAACATGGGCTTCACCGTTCTGCGGTTCAATTTCCGCGGCGTCGGTCGCAGCCAAGGCGAATACGACCAAGGCGTGGGCGAGCTGTCTGATGCCGCCTCGGCGTTGGACTATCTGCAGTCGATGAACAACAACTCAAAGCATTGCTGGGTTGCGGGGTTCTCGTTCGGCGCATGGATCGGCATGCAACTGCTGATGCGCCGCCCCGAGATCACCGGGTTCATCAGCGTGTCGCCGCCGGCGAATATGTACGATTTCTCGTTCCTCGCCCCCTGCCCGTCTTCGGGATTGATCATCAACGGCAAGGCCGACCGCGTCGCGCCGCCCGCCGACACCACGGCGCTGGTCAACAAGCTGCACGAGCAAAAGGGCATCACCATCACCCACGAAGAGGTCGAGGGCGCGGATCACTTCTTCCAAGGGCCGCATATGGACACGCTGCTCGACACCACGACCGAGTATGTGAAACGGCGGCTGACGGAAAGCAGCCGCTGATGTCTACGAGCACGCTGGACCTTTTGGCTGACAAGCTCGCCGAAGACACATTGGCGGCGATGGACAAGACCGGGGAAGAGCGGCTGTACAACGAAGTTGGGGAGGCGCTGGGCGCGTCTTCTCAATCGCTGGAAGAGGCCTTTATGACCGCTGTGCGTATCCGTCTGGCCGAACGCAACGCGCGCCGGTTCCTGCAACGCCGGTTGGCCGAGTTGTCGACAAGCGGAAAGCCGGGCGCATGACCGCCCGGCTCGACGCCCAGATCGGGTTCCTGAAAGAGGCGGACAAGCTCAAATCCGTGCTGCGCGCCTCGCGTCTGGTATCGGGCGAGCGGCGGGAAAATTCGGCCGAGCATAGCTGGCATATCATGCTGCACGCGCTGGTGCTGGCCGATCAGGCCGGGCCAGAGGTGCAGATCGACCGCGTTCTTCGGATGCTTTTGCTGCATGACATCGTTGAGATCGACGCCGGAGATGCGCCGATCCACGGCAACCCCGATCACCAAGAGATGGCCCGAAAAGAGGCCGAGGCCGCCCGCCGTCTGTTCGGCCTGTTGCCAGCGGATCAGGCCGAGTCCTTTCGCACCTTGTGGGAGGAATTCGAGGCCGCACAGACTCCGGATGCGAAATTCGCCAAGGCGATCGACCGGTTTCAGGTCCCGGTCATCAATCTTGAAAACGGCGGCGGCACCTGGGACGAATATGAGGTCACGCTGGAGCAACTTGATACCCGCGTTGGCGTTCCGATCCGGCGCGGCGCCCCCGGCCTGTGGGACTGGCTGCGCCCCAAGCTTGCCGCGTTCTTTGCCAGCCGGGACGGCACAGCCTAAGCTAGTCCTGCCTGAATTTTCAGCAGGTCGCAGCCGGCCCGCGTCCTTAGCTGTGACCTCGGCTGCGACAAAACAGTATACATCGGTACACAACCTTTCACCGCCTTTTGAATTGGAGTAAGCCGCGCCCGACTCCTCCTCCGCAACACAGGGACCGCAGCCATGACCAAGATCAAGGTGGACAACCCGATCGTCGAGATCGACGGCGACGAAATGACCCGGATCATCTGGGATTTCATCAAGCAAAAGCTGATCCTGCCCTATCTGGATCTCGACCTGCTTTATTATGATCTGAGCATTCAGGAACGCGACCGCACGGATGACACCATCACCGTGGACGCCGCCATGAAGATCAAAGAGGTCGGCGTCGGCGTCAAATGCGCCACCATCACCCCCGACGAGGCCCGGGTCGAGGAATTCGGCCTCAAGCGGATGTATCCCAGCCCCAACGGCACCATCCGCAACATTCTGGGCGGCGTGGTGTTCCGCGCGCCGATCATCTGCAAGAACGTGCCGCGTCTGGTGCCGGGCTGGACCAAGCCCATCGTGGTCGGCCGCCATGCCTTTGGCGATCAGTACAAGGCGACCGATTTCCGCTTTCCCGGTGCCGGCAAGATCACCCTGAAATTCGAAGGCGAAGACGGCACCGTGATCGAAAAGGACGTCTATGACGCCCCTTCTGCCGGGGTGACCATGGCGATGTACAACCTCGACGCCTCGATCATCGACTTTGCCCGCGCCTCGCTGAATTACGGGCTCAACCTGGGTTGGCCGGTCTATCTGTCGACCAAGAACACCATTCTGAAAGCCTATGATGGTCGCTTCAAGGATCTGTTCCAGCAGGTCTTTGAGGAAGAGTTCGCCGAGGCCTTCAAGGAAAAGGGCATCTGGTACGAACACCGGCTGATCGACGATATGGTCGCCAGTTCGCTGAAATGGTCGGGCGGTTACGTCTGGGCCTGCAAGAACTATGACGGCGACGTGCAGTCCGACACCGTGGCGCAGGGGTTCGGCAGCCTTGGCATGATGACCTCGCAACTGATGACGCCCGACGGCCAGATCGTCGAGGCCGAGGCGGCGCATGGCACCGTCACCCGGCATTATCGCCAACACCAGGCTGGCAAGGCGACCTCGACCAACTCCATCGCCTCGATCTTTGCCTGGACCGGCGGACTCAAGCACCGTGCCAAGCTGGACGACAACGCCGCGCTGCAAGGCTTTGCCGAAACGCTGGAACGGGTGGTGATCGAAACCGTCGAATCCGGCTTCATGACCAAGGATCTGGCGCTGCTGGTGGGGCCGGACCAGCAATGGCTGACCACCATCGGGTTCCTTGAAAAGGTCGACGAAAACCTGAACGCGGCGCTGGCCGGCTGATCTGTCGACCGACAGCGTGAAAAGGCGGGGCTCGAACCCCGCCTTTTTTTCTTCACACGGCCAGGCGGAGGCTACCGCGCGTATGCGACGGTGACATCTCCGAGCTTATGACCGCATCATAGAGAAGGTCCTTGACCTCGGAATAGCTCACCGCAGCCGCCACCTGCGCCCGCATGTCCGCCATCAGGGCCGGCCTGTTCTTTCGCAGCGATTCCTGGCTGTCTTTCGAAACGACCAGGAGGCGGTCCAGTTGGTCGCGATCCAGCCGCGTATCGCAGTCAAGCCGACGCAACAGGCCATTCGCATAGTCAAGCTGCGTGTCCGGGTCCAGCAACCGCTCGAACTCGACCACCAGCTTGTTCGCCGCCGGGCGCGAGCAAAAGTAATGCACGAGCGCCATGTAGGAATTCAGGCCATGTTCGACCCTGCGGCGAATTTCCTTGGGCTTGAAGGCCGTGAGGCCCTTGATGCTGCGGCAGGTATGCGAGGCGATCGCGGCGACCGGATCGCGAACGATGATCACCAGGCCGGGAATCTGCCCATAGGCCATCTCGGCCTTGATCGTATCGAGGATGAAATGCGATTTGTAGCCGATCGGCGTCTGGTTCGTGATCTGGATCATACCGGTTCGGCGATTTGGCGCCCGCTGGTATATCGGCGTATCCCGCTCGGTCTCGAAGCAGCCGAGGGTCGGTCGCCCGAACCCGTATTCGAGCAAGGCTCGTACCAAGTGGTTGCCGCTGCGCGGATAGGACAGGAGGTGATATGTCATCGAATTTGGCCTTGCTCCGGTTGCTGATTGCCCCGGACCTGTTCGCACAAAAAAATCGGGGGAATATCCGGCGAATGTGGAGAAAATGACAAACGGTCCCACGCCTCGGGGTCGGCTGGTGCGCGCTTTTCGGCGACAGCTTCGACTGACGCGGGGTTTCCGGACGGAGGGGGCTTTTCCTTTCCGTCCGGTTTCTCTATGCGAGCGCCATGTTTGTCCCCCATAATATGAGCGAAGCGCTGAACCCTTGGGCCGGGGAGCGGATGGTCTTCATCCATACCCCGAAATGCGGCGGCAGTTTCGTCTCCTCGGCCTTTGGTCTGCGATTCAAATGGTGTCCGACCCTGCGCTGGCGCGAGGCCGCTGGGCACCTGACCTATCGTCAATACAAGAAGATCTTTGCCGAGCGCGGTCAGGATCTGGACAGCTACACCCTGTTCACCGTGATCCGAAACCCATGGGACTGGCACGTATCCTGGTATCACTATGTCGGCCGCGACACCGGCGGGCGCCACTCCGGGATGCCGTTGGAGCATGAGCAGATCAAGGATCTGAGCTTTTCCGACTATATCAAATGGCTCGACGATGAGGATCAGCCACGCTCGCGCGATGATTACATGCGCCGTCAGGTCAGCGACTGGATCCTGGACGAAACGGGCAAGATCGCTGTCTCGGACATTCTGCGGCAAGAAAACCTTCACGCGGATCTCGAAGGATTGCGCGACCGCTATGGGTTGCGTCTGAACATTCCGCCACAGCGCGCCCGCATCAATGCCTCGCACCCCAACGAAGACTATCGTCGGTTTTACAGCGATGCAGATGCTGAACGAATCGCGCGCCGCCATGCCCGCGACATCGCACTGTTCGACTACAGCTTTGATTAACCGCTGCGCGTGTTGTGTTCATCCGGGCCCCGATCCTTTCCCCCGGCGGGACAATCGGGATTGCCTCCCCAGCCCGAGATCGTGCAAAGCGATGGAAACCAAGCATGGAGGGGCCGATGCCCGCGCATTACGTGTATCTGATCCTGGCCGTGGCTGCCGAGACCATCGGCACCACGGCGTTGCAGGCCAGCCAGCAGTTTTCCCGCCTCCTGCCCTCGATTCTGGTGGTCGTGTCCTATGCGCTCAGTTTCTATCTGCTCGCGCTGGTGCTGCGGGTGATGCCGGTGGGGGTCGTCTATGCGATCTGGTCCGGGCTGGGCATCGTGTTCATCGCCGGGATCGGGATGGTCGCCTTTGGCCAGCGGTTAGACCTGCCGGCCCTGCTCGGTCTGGCGCTGATCATTGCCGGAATCGCGGTGATTAACCTGTTTTCAGGCAGCACCACCCACTGAACCGACCGCTACACCGTGCTTTTACGCTGGCGTTCTGCGCTGCAGCAGGCTATGCGGCCCCAACCCCCGATTTGAGGCTTACTTTATGGACCTTCGCAATATCGCGATCATCGCACACGTTGACCACGGCAAGACCACGCTGGTGGATGAGCTGCTGAAACAATCCGGCGCCTTCCGTGAAAACCAGGCCGTGGCCGAACGCGCCATGGACAGCAATGACCTGGAACGCGAACGCGGCATCACCATTCTGGCCAAAGCGACCAGCGTGGTATGGAAAGGCACCCGTATCAACATCGTCGATACACCCGGTCACGCCGATTTCGGCGGCGAGGTGGAGCGTATCCTGTCGATGGTGGATGGTGTCGTTCTGCTGGTGGACGCGGCCGAAGGCCCGATGCCGCAAACCAAATTCGTCACCTCCAAGGCACTGGCACTGGGGCTGCGTCCCATCGTGGTGCTGAACAAGGTCGACAAACCGGATGCCGAGCCTGACCGCGCGCTCAACGAGGTGTTCGACCTGTTTGGCTCGCTTGATGCCGATGATGACCAACTCGACTTTCCCCATCTCTATGCCTCGGGCCGCTCTGGCTGGTGCGATGCAGAACTGGACGGGCCGCGCAAAGATCTCTCAGCGCTGTTCAACTTGGTGGTCAACCACGTGCCTGCACCAAAGCAGATCAAGCATCAGGGCGAAGATTTCCGGATGCTGGCGACCACGCTGGGCGCTGACCCCTTCGTGGGTCGCATCCTGACCGGACGGGTCGAGACCGGCCGCGTCAAGGTTGGCCAGACAGTTCAGGCCCTGTCGCGTATCGGCCAAAAGATCGAGCAGTTTCGCGTCACCCGTGTGCAGGCCTTCCGTGGCCTTGGCCAAAGCGACATCGACGAAGGGGAAGCTGGCGATATCGTCAGCATCGCCGGTATGCAAAAGGCCACCGTGGCCGACACCATCTGCGCACTGGCCGTGGATACCGCGCTCGACGCGCAGCCGATCGACCCGCCGACCATCACCGTGACCTTCGGCATCAATGACAGCCCGTTTGCCGGTCGCGAAGGCAAGAAAGTGCAGTCGCGGGTGATCCGCGAACGGTTGATGAAAGAAGCTGAATCGAACGTCGCCATCAAGATCGCCGACACACCGGGCGGTGAAGCCTTTGAGGTTTCGGGCCGCGGCGAATTGCAAATGGGCGTGTTGATCGAAAACATGCGCCGCGAAGGCTTCGAGCTGAGCATTTCGCGTCCGCAGGTGATCATGCGCGAAGAAGACGGCAAGAAGCTTGAGCCGATCGAAGAAGTCACCATCGATGTCGATGACGAATATTCCGGCGCCGTGATCGAAAAGATCACCGGTCCGCGTAAGGGTGATCTGGTCGAAATGCGCCAGAACGCCGGCAAGACCCGGATTGTCGCCCATGTGCCGTCGCGTGGGTTGATCGGCTATCATGGTGAATTTCTTACCGACACCCGCGGCACCGGCGTTCTGAACCGCGTGTTCCATTCCTGGTCGCCGTACAAGGGGTCGATCCCGGGCCGTCGTCAGGGTGTGCTGATCTCGATGGAAACCGGCGATGCAGTGGCCTATGCGCTGTGGAACCTCGAGGCGCGCGGCAAGCTCTTTGTCGGGCCGCAGACCAAGATCTATCAGGGCATGGTGATCGGCGAACACAGCCGCGACAACGACCTTGAGGTCAACCCGCTCAAGGGCAAGAAACTAACCAACGTGCGCGCTTCGGGGACCGATGAGGCGGTGAAACTGACCACGCCGATCACGCTGTCGCTGGAAGAGGCCATCGCCTATATCAACGATGACGAATTGGTCGAGGTGACGCCGCAATCGATCCGGATGCGCAAACGCCATCTTGATCCGAACGAGCGCAAACGCGCCGCGAAAAACTACTGATCGAAACGAAAGGCCGCCGTTTAGGCGGCCTTTCTCATTGTGGCGGTCCTCACCGTAAACAGCGTCCGACCCCGCCCGGCGTCTTGATGTCCGCTCACATGTGCTATTCTTCCCGCAACAGGGAGACGACCCATGCGCAAGCTGCAAGTTCAAGGCGTACACCATATCACGTTGACCGGCGCCGATCGGCAAAGCTCGATTGATTTCTGGGAGGGGGTGCTGGGCATGCCCTTTGTCTTTGACCAGCCCAATCTGGACAACCCCGACGAAGGGCACCTGTATTTCGATCCGGGCGACGGGCGGCTGATCACCGTCTTTACCAACGAAAACCGCAAGCCAGATCCCGACCGCACCCCGACCGAGCCGGGCTGCGTGCATCATCTGGCTTTCAATGTCTCTAGGGCGGTCTTCAGTCAGGCGGTGACACGGCTGGACGCGCGCAGGATTCGCCATTCGGGGCCAAAGGATCGCGGGTTCATGGACTCGATCTATTTCACCGATCCACTGGGCTTGCTGATCGAACTGGCCTGCTACCGGTTTGAACCGCCTGCAGGCTGCACCCATGCCGATGTGATGATCGAAGCCCACCGCATCCGGGTCGCGCGGGGCGATTACAACATCGCGGAAGAGCATCTGGCCGATGCCATCGAACATCTGGTCCTGCGCCGACAGCAATCCCTGTCAGAAGATCGCGGGCCGCAAAACCCGTATTAGGGCACCTCCCCGACCCCGACCTGCGGGATCAGGGAGATTTCCGTCTTCTTATTCGCTGGTCTCAACAACCATCAGTTCGCGTTCGGCCGCGCCGCGCGCATGGCTCAAGGCCTCCTGATACTCGGGCGAGTGATAGCAGGTCACCGCCGCGTCCACGGAGGGGAATTTCGCCACCACATTGCGCGGCCTCTCCTTGCCCTCAAGTTGCACGAACTTGCCGGCACGGGCAATGAACTCGCCGCCATGCTTGGCGATCGCCGGGCCTGCCAGCTTGGCATATTTGCCATAGGCCTCTTCGTCATTCACCGTCACATGCGCAATCCAGAGTGCACCCATCTTCTATCTCTCCATCACCTGTTCCGCCGCGCGGATCGCCGCTTCGGCATTGTCAATGTTCTGTCCGCCGCCCTGGGCCATATCCGGACGGCCACCGCCGCCCTTGCCGCCCAGTTCCGCAACCGCCGCGCGCACCAGATCCACCGCCGAAAGGTCGTCGATCAGATCATTGGTGACGCCTGCGGCCACCGCCGCCTTGCCACCGGTATCCGCGATCAACAGAACCGCGCCACTGCCCAGCCGTGCCTTGTGCTCATCGACCAGCGGCGGCAGATCCTTGCCTGTCACCCCGGTGAGAACCTGAGCCACGAATTTCTTGCCGCCCACCTCTTTCGCCTCGGGGGCCGCCTGATCGCCGCTGCCAGCCATGGCCAGATCGCGGCGCAACTGGGCAAGCTCGTTGTTCAGTTCCTTGATCTTGGCCTGATCGGCGCGCACGCGCGCGACCAGATGATCCGGGGCGGTCTTCAGATCGCTTTGCAGCACGGACAGGATCTGGCGCATCCGGGCCGTATAGCTCTGTGCGCCCTCGCCTGTCAGCGCCTCGATCCGGCGCACACCAGCACTGCTGGCGCTGTCGGACAGCAGAACGAATTCACCGATATCGCCGGTGCGCCGCACATGCGTTCCGCCGCACAGCTCCAGCGAATAGGTCTGCTTGTCCGCGCCCTTGCCCGAGCCCGGCTGCACCCCCATGGAGACCACCCGTACCTCGTCGCCGTATTTCTCTCCGAACAGAGCCTGCGCGCCCAGCCCCCGGGCATCGTCCGGGGTCATGATCCTTGTATCGACCGGGGCGTTCTGGCGGATGTAGTCGTTGACCTCGGCCTCGACCTTCTCCAACTCCTCGCCGCTCAGCGCCTTGGCGTGGCTGAAATCAAAGCGCAGCCGGTCCGATGCATTGAGCGAACCACGTTGCGCCACATGATTGCCAAGCGCATGGCGCAGGGCCTCGTGCAACAGGTGCGTGGCCGAGTGGTTGGCGCGAATTGCGCTGCGGCGGCTGTGATCGACATCCAGAATGGCCGCGTCACCGCTGGCGATTTCGCCCTCGGTGACCTCGGCAAAGTGGATGAACACACCAGCCGCTTTTCGCGTGTCGGTCACCTTGGCGACGCCACCCTCGGTGCGGATCACGCCATTGTCGCCAACCTGACCGCCGGATTCGGCGTAAAACGGCGTCTGGTTCAGGGCAATCTGTACGGTCTCACCCGTTTTCACCCGATCAACCGTCTTGCCATCCTGCACCAGCGCCACGATCTGACCCTCGGCCGACTCGGTGTCATAGCCCAGAAAGTCGGTTACGCCGTTTTGCTCGGCGATGTCGTACCAGATGGTGGCATCCGCCGCCTCGCCCGAGCCCGCCCAAGCGGCGCGGGCCTTGGCCTTTTGCTCGGCCATGGCCTCGTCGAACCCGTCGGTGTCCACGACGCGGCCCTTTTCGCGCAGCGCATCCTGGGTCAGGTCCAGCGGGAACCCATAAGTGTCATAGAGTTTGAACGCCGATTTTCCGGGCAGCGCCGCATCCTCGGGCAGGGCAGTCAATTCATCGTCGAGAAGTTTCAGGCCACGATCCAGCGTTTGCTTGAAGCGAGTCTCCTCCAGCTTCAGCGTTTCTTCGATCATCGACTGCGCGCGGCCCAGTTCCGGATAGGCCGCCCCCATCTGGCGCACCAGCGCCGGAACCAGTTGGTACATCAGCGGGTCCTTGGCGCCCAGAAGATGCGCGTGCCGCATCGCGCGGCGCATGATCCGGCGCAGCACATAGCCGCGCCCGTCATTGGCCGGCATCACCCCATCCGCGATCAGGAAAGAGGTCGAGCGCAGGTGGTCGGCAATCACCCGGTGATGCACGCGCCCCTCGCCATCGGGATCGGTTTTGGTCGCCTCGGCGCTGGCCAGGATCAAGCTGCGCATCAGGTCGGTGGCATAGTTGTCGTTGGTGCCCTGCATCAGGGCCGCGACACGTTCGATCCCCATGCCGGTGTCGATCGACTGCGCCGCCAATTCGCGGCGAGAGCCATCCTCGAGCTGCTCATATTGCATGAAGACGAGGTTCCAGATCTCGACGAAGCGGTCGCCATCCTCATCCGGACTTCCCGGAGGGCCGCCCCAATGTTCTTCGCCATGATCATAGAAGATTTCGGTGCAGGGGCCGCAGGGGCCGGTCGCGCCCATCATCCAGAAGTTGTCATTGGTGGGAATGCGGATGATCCGGTCGTCGGAAAACCCGGCCACCTTTTTCCAGATCGCGGCGGCCTCATCATCGGTGTGATAGACCGTGACCAGAAGCTTGTCGCGATTGATGCCGTAGTCCTTGGTGATCAGCTCCCAGGCAAAACGGATCGCATCTTCCTTGAAATAATCCCCAAAGGAGAAATTTCCCAGCATTTCGAAAAACGTGTGGTGGCGCGCGGTATAGCCCACATTGTCGAGATCGTTATGCTTGCCGCCAGCGCGCACGCATTTCTGTGCCGAGGTGGCGCGCGTGTAGTCGCGATGCTCGACCCCGGTGAACAGGTTCTTGAACTGAACCATGCCGGCATTGGTGAACATCAGAGTGGGATCATTGCGCGGCACCAGCGGGCTGCTGTCCACGACTTCGTGGCCCTGCTTGGCGAAATAATTCAGAAAGGTCGATCGGATGTCGTTCAACGTGGGCATTGCATGTCTCTTGACGGGCTATGGGGTGGCCGGGAAATCCCGTTTGCGCAGGTTTATCCCCCCACCCGGGCACTGTCCACCGCCCTCGCGCCGGGCAAGATGCAAACAGGGCGCGCCATCTGGCACGCCCTGTCGTCATCTCGAGTCGTTTTGGCCAATGCTGCGGGAATAGGTCCCCCGACGGGTCAGGCCTCCAGAATATCCTCGCCGCCCGCGTCGCGCGCGGTCAGGTCGAAGTCGAGCCCATGCGAGGCGCGGATCTTGTCCTCGATCTCCAATGCGATGGGCTCATGATCGCGCAAGAACACCTTGGCGTTTTCGCGCCCCTGGCCGATCCGTTCATCGCCATAACTGAACCAAGAGCCGGATTTGTTCACCACCCCGGCCTTGACGCCCAGATCCAGCAATTCGCCGGTCTTGGAAATGCCTTCGCCATACATGATGTCGAATTCCACCTGCTTGAACGGCGGCGCCACCTTGTTCTTGACCACCTTAACCCGGGTGGCATTGCCAACCACCTCGTCGCGGTCCTTGATGGAGCCGATGCGGCGAATATCCAGCCGGACCGAGGAGTAGAATTTCAACGCGTTGCCGCCGGTCGTGGTCTCCGGGCTGCCGAACATCACGCCAATCTTCATCCGGATCTGGTTGATGAAGATCACAATGCAGTTGGAGCGACTGATCGAGCCGGTCAGCTTGCGCATCGCCTGGCTCATCAGCCGGGCCTGCACGCCGACGCTGGAATCGCCCATGTCGCCCTCAAGTTCGGACTTGGGTGTCAGCGCGGCAACCGAATCGACCACCACCATGTTCACCGCGCCAGAGCGCACCAGCGTATCGGTGATTTCCAAGGCCTGTTCGCCGGTATCGGGCTGGGAAATCAGCAACTCATCCAGATCGACCCCAAGTTTGCGGGCATAGAGCGGATCAAGCGCATGTTCAGCATCAACAAAGGCGCAGACACCGCCCGTTTTCTGCTGCTCGGCGATGCAATGCAGGGTCAGTGTCGTCTTGCCCGAGCTTTCCGGCCCGTAAATCTCGACGATACGCCCCATCGGCAATCCGCCGATGCCAAGCGCGATATCCAACCCCAGAGACCCGGTTGACGTGGATTCGATCTCGGGCAGCGGATTGTCGCCCCCCAGTTTCATGATCGATCCCTTGCCGAACTGCCGTTCGATCTGGGCCAAGGCGCTGTCCAGTGCTTTTTGCTTGTCTGCGCTGTTCTTGTTTTGCTTGCTACTCATTGTCAGAAGATCCGCCATAGCCCCGTTCACCTTCCTTAGTGTCACACCCGATCCCGGGCGGCAATCGTCGGTTTGTTCACCACCTGTTCTTTATGAGACCAAAAAGAGAACATTTCAATCGAAAACTTGCGTTCCCCACCCTTTCGCAATTGAGTTAAATTTGAGTTTACTGCAATCTTGGCCCGGTCGAGATAGGAAGGTAAAAGGATAAATGCTTGTTTTCTATAAAGAACGACTGGTGTTCCTCTCGGTTCCGAAAACCGGGACAACGGCGTATGAAACCGCCCTGCGGGATCGCGCGGACATCATCGTTTCTGATCCGCCCGAGCTGAAGCACGCCCCGGTCTATCGCTACAACAGATTCTTTCGCCCGATGTTCGAAAAGGCCTGCAAGACCGAGATGGAGACGCTCGCCGTGATGCGCGAGCCGATCAGCTGGCTGGGGAGCTGGTACCGATATCGCCGCCGCCCCTTCATGGCGGGCAAGCCCAACTCCACCCATGACATCAGCTTCGATGCCTTTGTCGAGGCCTATCTCAAGGGCGATCGCCCCGGCTTTGCAAATGTCGGCAGCCAGGAAAAATTTCTCGAACCGCGCCCCAACGGGCTGCGCGTCACCCATATGTTCCGCTATGAGGCGCCGGACAAGCTCAACCAGTTTCTCGAAGAGCGGCTCAAGACCCGGATCGAGACCGCGCGCGAGAATGTCTCGCCGGAAATGGTGCTGGAGCTGTCGCCCAAGACCGAGGCCCGCTATCGCCGCAAATGCGCCGCGGAATTCGAGCTGTACGACAGCATCGGTTGACGCCGCCGTCAGTGCACCTCGTCAGTGCATCTGCTGATAGACTGTCTCGGCCAGCTGTGTGAGCGAGAAGGGTTTGGGTAGAAAGACCGAATTCGGAACCTCCGGTGCGGCCTCGCCAAAGGCGCCCTCGGCATAGCCCGACACGAAAACCACCCGCACCTCGGGCCGGTCTTGGCGGGCCGCGCGCACCCAACTCGGTCCGTCCAAGCCCGGCATCACCACGTCGGTGACGAACACATCCACCCGCAGCGCCGGATCATCCAGCATTTTCAGCGCATCCTCGGCGGATTCGGCCTCCAGCACGGTATAGCCGCGCAGGCGCAACGCGCGGGCGGCAAAGGCCCGCACCGGCGCCTCGTCCTCGACCAGCAAGATCACTCCGTCACCCTGAAGCGGCGCACCCTTGAGCGGTGCGGCGACAGGCGTCGCGGTCTCGCCCGTCTGTTCATAGACCGGTAGAAACAGGGTGAACTCCGTCCCGCTGCCCTCGACACTATCGACAAAGATGAACCCGCCGGTCTGCTTGATGATGCCATAGGCGGTGGACAGGCCCAGCCCGGTGCCCTCGCCGGTGCGCTTGGTGGTAAAGAACGGCTCGAACACCTTTTGTAGGTCGTCCTGCGGGATGCCGCTGCCCTCGTCGCGCACCTTGACTGTCACGTATTCCCCCGGGGGAACCGCCGCGCGGTCGCGTTGCAGGGTCGTGTCCAGCGTCATCACCTCGGTCTCGATGCGAATCTCGCCGCCCTGTGGCATCGCATCCCGTGCGTTCACCACCAGATTCATCAACACTTGTTCCAGCTGCCGTTTGTCGGCCCGGATCGGGCGCAGCACCGGTTCATGGCTCAAGGTCAGGGTCACTTTTTCACCCACCAAACGATTTAGAAGATGGGTCAGGTCCGACAGGATGTCGCGCAGATCCAGCACCTCGGGTCGTAGCGTCTGTTTGCGCGAAAACGCCAGCAATTGCCCCACCAGAGAGGCCGCTCGATTGGCGTTCTGGCGGATCTGTTCGAGATCGCCGTAATCCTGATCGCCGCGATCATGGCGCAACAACAACAGGTCGCAATGGCCTGAAATCGCTGTCAGAAGGTTGTTGAAGTCATGCGCAATACCACCGGCGAGTTGGCCGATCGCCTGCATCTTCTGGCTTTGGACGAACTGCGCCTCCAGCGTCTTCAACTCGGTCGCGTCATTCAGCACGGCGATCATGATCGGCTCGCCCTGTTCGACCACGCGGCTCAGGCTGACCTGAACGAAAATCTCCCGGTCCTTGCGGGTCAACCGCAGGAATTCCGATTTCTTCTCGATCTTGCCCTGCGCCGTCTCGCGCAGCCAGTCCATGATTGGACGGCCCAACCCCTGCATCAGCGACTCGAGCGTCGCCTCCGGCCCCGGCACCGTGCCCAACAGGCTGGCAGCCTGCCGGTTCGCAGAAAGAATGCGCCCGCTTGCCGCCACCTTGAGCATCGCCACCGGCAAGGTGTCAAAGCCCGAAGCCTGCCCGCCCCCCTCCGGCCCTTCCGCAGGCAGGCAGAACAACTCGCGCCGACCGGCTCCACTGTCAAATTCGGACACCAACACATCGCGCAGCCCGTCCTTGGTCGAGATCACGTTGACCTGCCCCGGTCGCAGCGGCAGCGTCGGGAACAGACGGTCCAGCGATTTCACCCGTTGCCCGACAAGTGCGCGGGCCGCCTCGTTCATGAACAGCACCGTGCCCGAGCGCCCCAGCGAGATCATCGGCACCGGCAAAGCCGCGCCGCTTTGGGCCGATTGCGGTCGCTCGGACATATCCTCGACCCGCCACAAAAAGCCCTGCCGCCCCATCTGATGCACCGCCAGCCGCACATGACCGCGCCGCGTCACCACGTCCTCTGAAGCCGCGCCGTCCTCTTCCGCGTGGACTTGTAGCCGGTAAAGCAGCGCCGAGGGGTTGGCAAAGACCGAGCGCAGCGTGCCGGCCAAGGTTTCGCTCTCGGTTTCGGGAAACAGCGCCTGTGCAGCGGTGTTGCGCGCATGGATGCAGCCATCGGCATCGGTCACGAAACTCGCCGTGGCATCCTTTTCGATGAACCCTTCCAACAGCTCGTTGGCCACGTCCAGCCCACTCCGGGTCACCAGACGGCGCAGCGCCATCCCGGCGGACACCAGTCCCAGCGTTGCGCCCGCCGCGATCATACCGAGCGACGCCAGCCCGGCCGGCGCCAGCCACACACCGCCGGCAACCAGACTGAGTGCCAGCAACAGCACCGCCGCCACCCGTGCACGGGCAGGCGCCGGAACCGGCAACAAGGATTTCACGGTGATCGGGCTACTCGTGGTGATCGGGCGGCTTGTGGTGATCGGGCGGCTTGTCACGTTGGGGGCTCCGTCCGCAGGGGGATTCGCTACCGCCCATTTCGCGGCATAACAGTTAAGCCCGCATTAACGCTCTGATTTTCCACCCAGGAGAGACTATGACGACTTCGGATCACGCGTCAAGTGCGCCGAAAAGAACCCATCGGTTCCCGCCACGACGGACCATGCGTGTTGCCAACTGTTGTGCCAGCCAGAGTGCCGGGAAAGGAAGGCGGCGATCTGATCGCCGTTTTCGCGCGCCAGCACGGAACAGGTGGCATAGGCCAGCACACCGCCCGGCGCCACCAGCGTGGCGGCCCGGTCGAGGATCTCGGCCTGGGTCTGAATCACCTCGTCCAGCGCCTGCGGCGTCAGCCGCCATTTGCCCTCGGGCGCGCGCCGCCAAGCCCCGCTGCCGGAACAGGGCACGTCACAGAGAACCAGATCAAACGGAGCCGCGCCCTCCAGATCTTCCGGCTCCAGAATATCAACCTTCAGCCCCGCCCGCGCGGCACGTTCGGGCAGATCCTGCATGCGCTGCGGCAAGGCATCATGGGCAAAAAGCGCAACCTCGGCCCGCGCGCCGATGGCCAGCGTCTTGCCGCCCCCGCCGGCGCAATAATCCAGCACCCGCATCCCCTCGGCCAGCGGCAGCGCGGCGACCACGGCCTGACTGGCCGCATCCTGCAATTCCACCAGCCCGTCGCGATAGGCAGCGCTGTTGCGGATACGCCGCGCTCCGGTCACCACCTCCAGCGCGGTGTCGGCCGCCGGATGCGGGCGGGTTTCGATCCCCTCCTCGGCCAGCGCCGCAACCGCACTGTCTACCCCGCCTTTGCCCAGATTCACCCGCAGATGCACCGGCGCACGCGTTTGCAGGGCCCGGGCCGCCGCCTCGGTGTTGTCGCCCAGACTGTCGCGGAACGCGGGCCAGAGCCAATCGGCGATATCCAGCGCCTCGGCCCCCGGTTCCGGGTCACGCCCCGCCGCGCGCTCTTCGTCCGTGAGAGCGGACGGACCATAGGCCACCCCGGAGAACAGCAGGTCGGGATCGGTGCCATCGCGGCGACAGGCGCCCAGCATCAGCCCGCGCCCAGTCTCGCCCCCGCCCAAAGCGGCCAGAGACCGGCGTGTGCGCACTGCGTCAAAGACATGATCGCGCACTGCGGCCCGATCCTTGGACCCGGCAAAACGGCTGTGCCGCGCCCAGCCGGTCAGCGCCTGCTCGACAGGTTTCCCGGCCAGTACCTCGTCCAGAATGTCGATCGCTGCGGCGACGCGGGCTGCCGGGGTCATGAAGGTTCTCCGTTCATCAAGTTATCAAGCGGACCGCCCTGATCGAGCGGTCCGCCCGGTTCAGCCGACCCGGTAATTCGGGCTTTCGCGGGTGATCTGCACGTCGTGGACGTGGCTTTCGCTCAGCCCCGCGCCGGTGATCTTCACGAAATTGCAGTTCCGGCGCATCTGTTCGACGGTGCCATTACCAGTATACCCCATCGCCGCACGCAGACCGCCGACAAGTTGGTGAATCACGGTGCCCGCCGGGCCCTTGTAGGGCACCTGCCCCTCGATCCCTTCGGGCACCAGCTTGTCGCTGGCGGCATCCTTCTGGAAGTAGCGGTCGGCAGAGCCGCGCGCCATCGCGCCAAGCGATCCCATACCGCGATAGGATTTATACGACCGCCCCTGATACAGGATCACCTCGCCCGGGCTCTCATCCGTGCCGGCGATCATGCTGCCGACCATGGCGCAGGAGGCCCCGGCGGCAATCGCCTTGGCGAAATCACCCGAGAACTTGATCCCGCCATCCGCGATCACCGGCACGTCACCGGCGGCGTTGGAACAATCCATGATTGCGGTCAGCTGCGGCACGCCGACACCGGCGACCATCCGCGTCGTGCAGATGCTGCCCGGGCCGATCCCAACCTTGATCGCATCGGCCCCGGCGTCGATCAGCGCCCTGGTGGCCTCGCCCGTCGCGACGTTGCCCGCGATGATCTGAACCGTGTTCGACAGCAACTTGGCCCGCGTCACCGCCTCGAGCACACCGGCGGAATGGCCGTGCGCGGTATCGATCACGATGATGTCCACACCGGCATCGACCAGCGCGCCAGACCGCTCGAACCCGGAATCGCCCACCGAGGTCGCCGCAGCAACCCGCAGACGGCCCAGTTCATCCTTGCAGGCGGTCGGGTTGAGCACGGCCTTTTCGGTGTCCTTCAGGGTCAACAGCCCCGTCAGCTTGCCGTTGTCATCGGTCACCAGCAGCTTTTCGATCCGCCGCGACTTCATCTTGCTGATCGCCTCGTCGCGATCCGCCGGTTCGCGCAGGATCGCAAGGTTTTCGGTGGTCATCATCACATGCACCGGCGTCGCATCGCTGGTGGCAAAGCGCATGTCGCGGTTGGTGACGATGCCGACCACGCGGCCCTGCTCATCGACCACCGGAAAGCCGGTGAAGCCATAGCGGACACACAGCGTCTTGGCATCGGCCAACGTCTGGTTCGGGGTCAGGGTGATCGGGTTGTAGACGATGCCGCTTTCAAACCGTTTGACGCGCCGCACCTCTTCCGCCTGCGCCACAATATCCAGGTTCTTGTGGATAACGCCCATGCCGCCAGCCTGAGCCATGGCAATCGCCATGCGCGACTCGGTGACTGTGTCCATTGCGCTGGACAGCAGCGGTATGTTCAGTCTGATTGTTCGGGTCACCTGCGTCGAGGTATCCGCCATGGACGGCAGAACCGAGGACGCCCCCGGAACAAGCAAAACATCATCGAAGGTCAGAGCCTCACGAATCTCCATCGGATATCTCCTGCGGTGGCATCGTTTGGCGCTTCCCTATTTCATGGAACTCCGCGAGAGAAAAGGCCAATTCGGCCCGTGTTGCTGCGACGCATTGCTCGCAGCCTGACCCGGCAGGGCCAGTACCGACCTGGTACGGGGGGCTAAGCACACTGCCAAGCCGCAGCCACAACTTAGGCAAGCGGCCCTATGTGCAGGACTGACCTGCGATTGACGCCGATCTCGTACTTCCGGACGCCAGGCTCGGGCCGCATGACGCGCGCGGGTCGAAAACTGCCGCATCCGCCCTTTCGCCTGCGCTGTAAACGTCTAAGTTGCCCCAGCGCGAACAACAATGATCCAGGCACATCATGAGCACAGATCCCCACGTCGATCCCCTCGTCGTCTTCACGCCCTCAGGCAAGCGCGGACGCTTTCCCAAGGGCACCCCGGTTCTGACCGCCGCCCGTCGGCTGGGCGTCGACCTCGATTCGGTCTGCGGTGGGCGCGGCATCTGTTCAAAATGCCAGATCACCCCCTCCTATGGGGAATTCCCCAAACATGGCGTCACCGTGTCCGAGGGGGCATTGTCAGACTGGAACGCGGTCGAACAACGCTATGACGACAAGCGCGGGCTGAAACCGGGCCGCCGGCTGGGCTGTCAAGCGACAGTTCAAGGCGACGTGGTCATTGACGTGCCCCCCGAAAGCCAGGTGCACCGCCAGGTCGTGCGCAAGGCCGCCTCGGTCCGCGCCATCACCATGAACCCGGCCACCAGGCTTTATTACGTCGAGGTGGACCAACCCGATATGCATTCGCCCGCCGGCGATCTGGAACGGTTGGAACGCGCCCTACGCGAGCAGTGGCAGATCGACGGCATCACCGCCGATCTGACCCTGCTGTCGAAACTCCAGCCCACCCTGCGCAAGGGCAACTGGGGGGTTACCGTCGCCCTTTTCCGCGACCACGCCGGCGGTGCCGCCCGCCTGACCGAGATTTGGCCCGGCCTGCATGAAAGCGGGCTTTTTGGCCTCGCCATCGACCTTGGCTCGACCACCATCGCGGCACATCTGACCGATCTGGACACCGGCGAGGTTGTCGCCTCCTCCGGCATCATGAACCCGCAGATCCGGTTCGGCGAGGATCTGATGAGCCGGGTCTCCTATGCGATGATGAACCCCGGCGGCGACCGCGAGATGACGGCCTCGGTGCGCGAGGCGATCAACGATCTGATCCGCTCCATCGCCTCCGAGAGCGGTATTGATCCCAACCTCATTCTTGAAACCGTCTTTGTCTGCAACCCGGTGATGCACCACCTGTTGCTCGGGCTCGACCCAGTTGAACTGGGTCAGGCGCCGTTCGCGCTGGCCACTTCTGATTCCATGCGCCTTGGCGCGTTGGAGATGGGGCTCGACGCGATGAACCCGCGGGCGCGGATCTATCTGCTGCCCTGTATCGCCGGACATGTCGGGGCCGATGCCGCCGCCGTGGCGCTGTCGGAACAACCGGGCAAATCCGAGGATCTGGTGCTGATCGTCGATGTCGGCACCAATGCAGAGCTGCTGTTGGGCAATACCGAACGCGTGCTGGCCTGCTCGTCCCCCACCGGCCCCGCCTTTGAGGGGGCGCAGATCAGTTCGGGACAACGCGCCGCGCCCGGGGCGCTTGAACGGGTCGAGATCGACCCCGAGACCAAGGAGCCTCGCTTCAAGGTGATCGGCTGCGACCTGTGGTCGACCGAGCCCGGCTTTGACGCCGCCACCGCGACCACTGGAATCACCGGTATCTGCGGCTCTGGCATCATCGAGGCGGTGGCAGAAATGCGGATCGCCGGGCTGGTCGATGCCTCGGGGCTGATCGGCTCTGCCGAACAGACCGGCACACCGCGATGCATCCCCGAGGGACGCACGCATTCCTATCTGCTCCATGATGCCAGCGCCGAGGGCGGCCCGCGCATCACCGTGACACAAGGCGATATCCGCGCCATCCAGCTTGCCAAATCGGCGCTCTATGCCGGGGCGCGGCTGTTGATGGACGACATGGGCGTGGACAAGGTGGATCGCATCGTGCTCGCCGGGGCTTTTGGCGCCCATATCTCCACCAAACACGCCATGGTACTGGGCATGATCCCCGATGCGCCGCTCGACAAGGTCACCAGCGCCGGCAACGCCGCTGGCACCGGGGCGCGCATCGCGCTGTGCAATATCGACTCGCGCGCCGAGATCGAAGCCACAGTGCACGAGATTACCAAGGTGGAAACTGCGATCGAGCCGAAATTTCAGGAGCATTTCGTCGCCGCCAACGCGATCCCGCACAAGACCGACCCGTTCCCGGAACTGTCCAAGGTGGTAACGCTCCCCGATGTGTCGTTCAACACCCGCGGCGGCGAGGGCGACACCAGCGGTCGGCGTCGGCGGCGGCGGAGCTGAACCGCCCGCCCTGACCGCAAACAAACCGACAGTCCGGGCGTCTTCCCCCCTTGACGCCCGGCGGTGTCGCGATTATCCAAACGCTCCAGAGCGCGGGTATGGTGAAAAGGTATCACGCGAGCTTCCCAAGCTTAAGTTACGAGTTCGATTCTCGTTACCCGCTCCAAAACCTCCGAAACTTTAACATACCGTGACCCAATGCCGCCACTGCGCGGTAGCCGGTACGCGATGATCAATTTCAGCCCCTAAATCCATCCAGACACAAAAAAGCGCCCCGTGGGGCGCTTTCTGCTCTGACACGCAAAGCAAGGGGCCAGTGGCCCCCTGCCCGGTCTTAGATTGGCTTAGCCGACCAGTTCGGTGCCAGCGAAGAAATAGGCGATCTCGACAGCGGCGGTTTCCGGCGCGTCCGAGCCATGGACAGAGTTTTCGCCAACCGACTCGGCAAAATCGGCACGCACGGTGCCGGCGGCCGCATCTGCAGGGTTGGTGGCGCCCATCACTTCACGGTTCTTGGCGATGGCGTTCTCGCCTTCCAGAACCTGCACCACAACCGGACCAGACGACATGAATTCGCACAGTTCGTCATAGAACGGGCGTTCCTTGTGCACGCCGTAGAATTCGCCGGCCTGTGCCTTGGTCATCAGGATCCGCTTTTGCGCAACGATGCGCAGGCCGGCCTCTTCGAACTTGGCGTTGATCTTGCCGGTCAGGTTGCGGCGGGTGGCGTCGGGTTTGATGATCGAGAACGTGCGTTCCAGTGTCATTGAAAATGCTCCTTGAGTACCCGTCCCAGCGGGGCTGCGGGACGGTGCTGACATTGCGCGCCGCCTAGCACGGGCGGGCGCGATTGAAAAGCCTTCCGCACCATGACACGCCGCCTAGCGCACCGCCGCTTGTACAAGGCTCCGTCAGATCAACGGCGGCAAGGGATCGCGCTGATCGACCCAACGCACGTACAGCGCCGCGAGCAGCCCAAGAATGCTGGTCACCAGCATGATAGACAGCACGATATAGGGCGCGTGTTCCGGCGTCACCAAGGCCCCCGTAATGCTTGTCATCACCGCCCCCAGCCCCACCGTCATCGCCCCCGACAGGCCGGAGGCACTGCCCGCCAGCCGTGGACGCACCGACATCACGCCAGCGCTGGCATTGGCATTGGTAAGCCCGTTGCCAAAGCCCACCACGATGGCCGAGCCAAAAAACACCCAGAGCGTCCCCATCCCGGACCAGAACAGCACCAACCCCGCCAGTGGCCCCAGGGTGGCAAAGATACGTCCGGCCAGAACCATGGTCACCAACTCGCTGCGTGCGCCGATCCGACCAGAGACGAAATTACCCGCCATGAAGCCCACGGTGATGATCCCGATCCCCAACCCCAGCGCCGCCGGGCTCAGGTTGTACCACGCCGCCGCCACCAGTGGCGCCCCGGTGATAAAGGAAAAGAACCCCGCCACGGCAAAGGCGTAACACAGGCTGTACCCCCAGAACCGGCGCGAGCGGAAAAGTTCGGGGTAATCGTGCATCTGTTCACGAAAACTCAGGCTTGCGCTGGCGGGGTTGGTCTCGCCCAGATCCCCCCAGAGGATCACAAGCATAATGGTGCCCAGCACCGCATAAAGCACAAAGGAGGACCGCCAGCCAAAGGCCATGTCCAGCCCGCCACCCAGCATCGGCCCCAGCATCGGTGCCAACGCCATAGCCATGGCAACATGGCCCAACATCTTTGCTGCCGCCTTTGGCTCGTGCAGATCCCGGATCACCGCCCGCGACAGCACTTGGCCCGACACGATCCCCGCTTGCAACATGCGAAAGCCCAGAAACACCCAGATGTCCTGCGCCAGTGCGCAGCCAACCGAGGCGGCTGCGAAAACCGCCGTGGAGACCAGCATCACCGGACGCCGCCCGAACCTGTCCGACAGCGGCCCCATAACCAGTTGCAGGATCGCCGAAATCGCCAGATAGCCCGCCACCGACAGGTTCACGAGACCATAGTCGGCCTCCAGCGACTCGGCCATCTTTGGCAGCGAGGGCAGGAACATGTTCAGGGTCAGGACAGAAAGAGCATTGGTCAGGATCAGGGTCAGCAGATGCGGCGGGGTCTGGGCTGGGCGCATGGTCAGGATCTGTCCGGAAGGAACTTAACAAGTTCGGCGCATATCATAGGGCAACACCGATGACCATCCGGCGCCGAGACCGGCTGCGCCGAAACGCCCCGTATCGCCTGACGTCTTTGCGACGCATTCCAGGGCGCGTAAAAACCAACACCGAAAACTCGCGCCGGTGTCCCTGCTCCTCCCCTCTTGCCGTATGAATTCAATAGCTCCTCTGTGAAGCTGGAATAGCGGCCCGGCACGGCAGTTTTGCCGGGCATCGCTGCTCCACTCCGAAATCCACGTTTTCGCGTTTTCCCAGCACCGCGACAGCCCGATGATCGGTTTTACCTCTTTCCCGGCGGATCAACCGGGATTGCTGCTGAAATAAGCCACCGGAGCGATTGACAACGCGCGGGCGCTGCGACAGTGGTCCGTCCATGCTACGGATCAAAAACATATCATATGCGGTCGCAGGCCGCCCGCTCTTCGAGGGTGCCAGCGCCACCATTCCCAATGGCCACAAGGTTGGCCTGATCGGACGCAACGGCGCGGGGAAAACCACGCTGTTCCGCCTGCTCCGGGGCGAGTTGGCGCTGGAGTCGGGGTCTATCTCGCTGCCGTCACGCGCCCGCATCGGCGGTGTCGCGCAAGAGGCACCTGCCTCTGACGTCTCGCTGATCGACACCGTGCTTGCCGCCGATACCGAGCGCGCCGAGTTGATGGAAGAAGCGACCCATGCGACCGACCCCACCCGCATCGCCGAGGTGCAGACCCGGCTGGCCGATATCGACGCATGGTCGGCCGAGGCCCGTGCGGCCTCGATCCTCAAGGGGTTGGGCTTCAGCAATGCCGACCAGCAACGCCCCTGTTCGGATTATTCCGGCGGCTGGCGGATGCGGGTGGCGCTGGGGGCGGTGCTGTTCTCGCAACCAGATCTGTTACTGCTCGACGAGCCGACCAACTATCTCGATCTTGAAGGCGCGCTCTGGCTGGAAAACTATCTGGCGCGCTATCCCCATACCGTCATCATCATCAGCCACGACCGCGGCCTGCTGAACCGCGCCGTTGGCGCGATCCTGCATCTGGAAGACCGCCAGCTTACGCTCTATAATGGTCCCTACGACCAGTTCGCCCGCCAACGCGCCGCACAGCGCGCCCTGCAGGCGGCAGCGGCCAAGAAACAGGATCTGCGCCGCGCCCATCTGCAAAGCTTTGTCGACCGCTTCAAAGCCAAGGCCAGCAAGGCCAAACAGGCGCAGTCGCGGGTCAAGATGCTGGAAAAGATGGAAAAGATCACCGCGCCCGAGGATGTGGCGCGCACGGTTTTCACCTTTCCCGAACCCGAAGAGCTGTCGCCGCCGATCATCTCGCTTGAGGGTGCATCGACCGGCTATGACGACAAGGTCATCCTGCGCAACATGACGCTGCGCATCGATCAGGACGACCGCATCGCGCTTCTGGGCCGCAACGGTGAGGGGAAATCGACCCTGTCCAAGATGCTGTCGGACCGATTGGCGCTGATCGACGGCAAGATCACCCGGTCCAACAAGCTGCGGATCGGCTTCTTCGCCCAGCATCAGGTCGACGAGCTTTATATCGACGAAACCCCGCTGCAACACCTGCAGCGCGCCCGCTCCGGCGAACAACAATCCCGTCTGCGCGCGCGGCTGGCCGGTTTCGGCCTTGGCGCCGATCAGGCCGACACCGCCGTGGGCCAGCTTTCGGGCGGACAAAAGGCGCGGTTGTCACTGCTGCTGGCGACGATTGATGCGCCGCATCTGCTGATCCTCGACGAACCCACCAACCACCTCGACATCGAAAGCCGCGAGGCCTTGGTCGAGGCGCTGACCGCCTATACCGGCGCCGTCATTCTCGTCAGCCACGACATGCACCTTCTGTCGCTGGTGGCCGACCGGCTGTGGCTGGTCTCGAACGGCACCGTGACCCCCTATGAAGGCGATCTCGAAGCCTACCGCTCCTTCCTGCTTTCGGCGGACAAGCCAGCCGGAAAACAAGCGGCCAAGGCCGAGGCGGCCAAGCCCAAAAAGGCCAGCCGCGACGCCGTTCTGGCGCTGCGTGGCGAGGTTCGCAAAGGCGAGGCACGGGTCGAAAAACTGAACCAGATGCGCGACAAACTGGCCTCCAAGCTTTCCAACCCGGCGCTTTACGAAGACGGGAAACTGGGCGAAATGGAAGTCTGGCAACGCAAATACGCCGAGGTGATGGAGGCGTTGGACCGGGCCGAGGCGCTCTGGATGCAGGCGCAGGAAAAGCTCGAGGTCGCCCAGGGCTGACCGGGGCAAGTCGGACAGAGGGCGGCAAGGCGGGGCGGACGTCGGTCCGCCGCGCCGCCCAATCCGCGCCTCTTTTCCTTTCACCCCAAATATCCCCTTTTTTTTGAGACCCTCACCTCAAAAGATTCACCCCATTGATATAAATCATCTTTTATCTTCATAACGTCTGCGTTGGTCTCCTCAACCTTTGGCGGCTTGCACGATCCCGGCCCGCAGAATGGAGACCATCTTGTCAATTTCAGGCTTGGTAATGGTCAATGGGGGCGACATCACGCAGGCGTTGTAGATCGGGCGCACAAGCAACCCCAGGTCTTGACAGATCGCATCGACCTTCAACGTGAAGGCGCAGTCGCGGTCTTCATCGGGGGTGCTGGCGTCGAGCTCGCATTCGATGCCAGCCATCAATCCCATGACGCGGATGTCGGAGACTTCCGGCAGATCGCTCAAGGAGTTCATGGCCTCGGCGAAGTAGGGCGCGACCTCGCGTACATGGTCGAGCAGGTTGTCATTCTCAAAGATATCGATGTTGGCCATGGCGCAGGCCGCGGAAACGGGGTGGCCGGAATAGGTGAAGCCGGATGTGAATCCGCGCGGTTCGTTGCTCGTCTGGCTGATGTCCTCCATCAGACGATCCGAAATAAGCAGCGCACCCATCGGCAGGTAGCCCGATGTCAGGCCCTTGGCGGTCGTGATCATGTCCGGCACCACGCCGAATACATCTTCCGAGGCGAAATAGTGCCCCAGACGCCCAAAGGATGTGACGACCTCGTCAGCGATGAACAGGATATCGTGTTTCTTGCACAGGGCGTGGCAGCGCTTGAAATACCCTTCTGGTGGAACCACAACGCCGCCAGATCCCATGATGGGCTCCGCGATGAAGGCCCCGATTTTGTCTGCACCGACCTCAAGGATTTTGGCCTCGAGTTCGGCGATTTTTTCGTCGCAGAATGCCTCCACCGACATGCCTTCGGCACGGTCCTTTGGCTTGGGGCTGGAGACGAAATGTACCAGATCCGGGAGCATATCCATGTTGGCCTTTTCGCGCTCCTTGCCCGACACACTGCTGCTCAAGTAGGTGCTGCCGTGATAGCCGTTCACCCGGGCGATGATCTGTTTCTTGCCGGGGCGCCCAAGGCAATTGTTGTAAAAGAAAACGAAGCGCAACGCGGAATCGACGGCTGTTGATCCGCCTGTCGTGAAGAACACGTTGTTCAGATCCCCGGGCGCTATGCCCGCGATCCGTTCGGCCAGTTGTGTCGTGACCGATGCGGCCATCGACCAACTCAACGCGTCTGGGGCCTAGGCGCGCAGCCCATTTATGATGGTCTGTGCAAGCCCTTGGGCTATTCTGGATCGCTCGGCCTGGCTTTGGTCCGCGGGCGGGCGCGGTGCCAGTCAACCAAACTGTTCAGCGCCCCCATCAAGCCACGCCCGGCAAGGGCTTCATCGGGCACTGACAGCCTACCGTCGGCGTTTCCTTGCCGCATCACCGCGCGATAGAGGCCCTCATATTCATTGCGCAGGGCAATCAGTTCCGCGAGCACCGCGCGTTCGGCTTCGGTGGAGGATCCGCGCAAGTAGACATCCACCCCAAGGCGGATACTGCGCTGATATGGCAGTATGTCCATCATATCACATGGCCGTGGGCTGTCGCCATGCGCAGCAATGACTCGTCTGCCGGCAGGGCTTGGGCCAGAATGGGCCGCACAGCGTCGAAACAGAACTGCATGGCCTGGCGGTAGACGGCAAAATGATCTCATTCCTGGATCGAAAATGGTGGTAAACGCGGCCTTTGGTTGCGTTCAACTCGCGCGCCACATCGTGCATCGTTGCCTTTTCCAGCCCATGCCGCATGAAACAGATGGCTGCCGCCTGCATGATTTCCCGTCGACTCTCGGCCTTGCGCTTGTATGGTTTTCGATCCCCTGAGGCCATCGCGTCTTTCCGTCTTCTCAGTTCAGATTATCATATCGCAAAGCTTGCTCTGTCCACGGACATCTGGGTTCCAAACCTCTCAGGTCGTTCCGTGGCGTCAGTTCTCGAAATCCTATTTGAAGCAACTTGACACTGTCATGCCAGCGTTGAGTATGCGAACATACTATTGAGTATGTTGTTCCGCCAGCATTGCACGGTACAACATGAAATCGGCGCGCGGTTGGAGGAAACCCGCGACTGACTTTCTGCGACAGGGAAGACGGTAGCGCCGCCAAATCACCCCTACACTTCACGCGCTCGGGAGGAGCATATATGACCTATTTCAAAACCACGAAAACGATGATTTCCGCCATTGCAGGGATAACCGCACTGGCCGCACTGCCAGTGGCCGCGGCTGAAAAACTCAATTTCGCTTACGGCTATCCGAACACCTCGGCCATCGGCCTTGCGGTCGACGACTATGCGGCTGCCGTCCAAGACCGCTCAGACGGCGAAATCTCGGTCAAAGGTTTTGCGATGTCGCTGCTGAGCCTGCCCGAAACAAGCCCGGGTGTGCGCGACGGTTTGGCGGATGTCGGCTTTGTCCTGACCCCGTATTATGCCGCCGAATACAGCACCAACCTCTACCTGCACGAGATGAACCTGCTGATCAACTTGGCAGAGGCCCCCACAGGTAAAGAGCCCTTGGCGTTTGCCGGCGCCATGCTGGAATACACATTCAACGATTGCCCCGAATGTCTGGCTGAATTCAAAGCGCAGAACCAAGTCTATACCGGCGGTGGCGTCACGCCGCTTTACAACCTGTTGTGCAAGGGCGTGAAGGTAACCACGGTAGAAGACCTGAAAGGCAAACGTCTGCGGGCTGGCGGGGCGGGGTTCGTCCGGTTTGCAGAACATTTTGGGGCGCAAGCTGTGCGCCTGCCAACAAACGAGGTGTACGAGGCCCTGGATCAGGGGATTTTGGATTGCGCCATGCTCAGCGCGCCTGAGTTGACCAATTACAACCTGCACGAGGTAGTCACCGATATCACTCTGGGTGTGCCGGGAGGTGCCTTCGCCGGCGTAGCCTCGGCCAATGTCAACGCAGACCGGTGGAACGCCATGAGCGTTGACTCCCGCGAGGCGTTGCTTTGGGGCGGCAGCGAAATGACAGCCAGCACCACCTGGAACTTCTATACCGATGATGCCACCGCCATCCAGAATGCAAAGGACAAAGGGATCAAGATCCACCAAGCCGATCCAGAGTTGACCGCTGCGGTGCAGGCCTTCGTGAAACAGGATCTCAAAACTGTCGCGGCCCTGTTCAAGGATACCTATGGCATCGCACGCGCCGAAGAGATTGCAGCCGATTTCCCGCCGCTGCTTGAGAAATGGTACGGGCTGGTCAAAGACGTTGAATCCAAAGAACAATTGCAAGCGCTGTACTGGGATCAGGTCATCTCGAAAATCGACGCTGCCACATACGCGCAGTAAGTCTCCATGAGGGGCGCACCAGCCTGTCTGGGCGCCTCTTTCCTTTTGGATGATGAAAAGGGAGGTTTTCCGTTGAAACCTATTGGCAAGATGATCTCTTGGTTCAATGTCGGCGCGTCAGGTATTGCCGGTATCCTGGTGCTGTTTCTGGTCGCCCATGTCTCGTTGGATGTGGTGATGCGGTTTCTGTTCGAACAACCGCTGAACGCCACCATTCTCTATGTCTCGGCATTCTACATGGTGGCGATTTCATTTTTGCCGCTGGGGCTGGTGGAAGAAAAGAACAGCCATATCGCGGTCGAGCTTTTGGTCGAGCGCTTTCCAGGCCGTGTGCAAAAACTGCTGTTGATCTGCGCGGCTTTGATCACAGCGGTTGTCACAGCGGCGGTCGCGGTTCGAACAGGACAAGAGGCGCTGGCAAAATACGCAACCGGCGCCTACTCGATCGAGGCGGGCGGCAAGGTCATCACCTGGCCCACCTACTTTGTTCTGCCTGTAGGGTTTGGCCTGATGTCTCTGGTCTCGGCCTTGAAGTTTGTCGCCCTGGCAACAGGGAAAGACAGCGGGTTGAACAGCCTGAACATTGAAGACCCCTATTTGCCGAAAGATACGCCGAATGTCTGAACTACAAATCGCCGGGCTGTTTATTGGCGCGCTGTTTTTCCTTATCCTGATGCGGATCCCCATCGGCGTGTCTCTGATCGCCGTGTCTTTTGGCGGCCTGTGGTCGATGTTCAATTGGAACATTGCCTGGGGGTCGCTCGGGATCGTTCCCTATAACTTTGCCAACAGCTGGGTGCTGAGCTCTATCCCTGCGTTCTTGCTGATGGGATTCATTTGCTACCACACACGGCTGACGCAGGGCCTGTTCAGTGCGGCGCAGGTTTGGCTATCGGGGTTGCCGGGGGGATTGGCCATTGCATCGGTGTTTGGGTGTGCGGGCTTTGCGGCGGTAACCGGATCGTCGGTTGCCTGTTCCGCGGCGATGGGAAAAATCGCCGTGCCCGAGATGATGCGCCACCGCTACAGTGCTGAACTGGCCACTGGAACGGTTGCTGCGGCGGGCACCATCGGCGCCCTTATTCCGCCTTCAATCCTGATGATCCTCTATGGCATCATTTCACGTCAATCCGTTAGCCAGCTGTTTCTGGGCGGTCTTGTGGTCGGGCTGATAACCCTGATTGCCTATATTCTTCTGATCCTCGTTCGGGTCAAACTGACCCCCGAACTGGCACCGCCGGTTGATATCAAGGCGACCCGCAGCGAAAAGATCCGCGCACTGGGTCAGACATGGCCCGTGCTGTTGATCGTGATCGGGGTTTTTGCCGGCCTGTTCGGTGGCGCGTTCACACCGACCGAAGCCGGCGCGATTGGCGCGATGTTGTCGGCGCTCGTGGCGGCCTTGTATGGCACCTTGAACTTCCGGGCGCTGCGTATGGCCATCGTGGAAACACTGACCACCACCGCTTCGCTGTTGATCATCGCCGTTGGCGCCAGCCTGTTGACCCGCTTCCTTGCGCTGTCGGGAATCGGAGATGCGTTGTCGTCTTCGATCTTGGCCTTTGGGATGTCGCCGGTTCTGATAATGGTGGGGGTTGTGCTGGTCTACCTGCTGCTGGGGATGATGCTTGAACCGGTTGGGGCGATGTTGCTGACCTTGCCGATCGTTCTGCCGCTTGTGGATGAGACCGGCTACAGCCTGCTGTGGTTTGGCGTCGTGCTGGTCAAACTGCTGGAGATCGGGATGATCACACCACCGATGGGTATGAACGTCTTCGTCATCAAAGGTGTGGTCGGCAATATGGCATCCCTGACGACGATATTCAGGGGGGTATTCTGGTTTGTCGTTGTCGACCTTCTGATCATAGCCCTGTTGATAGCCTTCCCCGAAATTGTGCTGTTCCTGCCCAACCTTTATGGGATGTAACCACTCTGCTAAAATAACCGCCTCCCGGCGGCTTCGAATTGAGGGGGAGCTGTCAAGTTTTTGTGCCACCCCCCCGCCGGAGGCGCGCCCAACAAGGGGGGCTCGGCCCCCTCACCCCCTCCGCCTGGGGGTTTCCTTTTGCGGATCACCGCGCCAGACTGCGGGCAGATCAACACAAGGACAGCCATGGACACCGCGTTCCTGATCACCGCCTTTGTCACGCTTTTCGTGATCATGGACCCGATCGGGCTGACCCCGCTTTTCGTCGCCCTGACGCAGGGCATGACCCAAGCGCAACGCCGGGCCATCAGCCTGCGCGCCTGCCTGACGGCGGCGGTGCTGCTGACGCTCTTCGCCAGCTTTGGCGAGGCGGTTCTGGGCTTTGCCGGAATTTCCATGGCCGCCTTCCGCATCGCCGGGGGCATCCTGCTGTTCCTTACCGCGCTCGACATGCTGTTTGAACGCCGCAGCAAGCGGCGCGCCGGGCAGGCCGAAGAAGCCGACGAGGAAGACGACGGTCAAGATCCTTCGGTCTTTCCGCTGGCGATCCCACTGATCGCCGGGCCCGGCTCCATCGCCTCCGTTATCCTGCTGGCAGGGCAGAAACCGGGGCTGGCCGGACTGGCGATCGTGATCGGGGTGATGCTGGCGGTTCTGGTCCTGTTGTTCCTGCTGTTTCTCTCCGCCGGTCTGTTTGAACGCGCCATGGGCAAGACCGGGATCAACGTCATCTCCCGCCTGCTCGGCATGCTTCTGGCGGCGCTTTCGGTGCAGTTCGTGCTGGATGGGTTGCGCACATTCGGACTGGCCAACTGGTAACTGCGCTGACACGGCTTACATATCGTGGATGCAGTTTCGGAGGTTACCCGTATGAGCAGTTGGGATCTGGGCAATCTGGCCTATCTGGGGCTTTTGGGCAGCGTTCTGATCGTCTGGATGATTGTGTCCAACCGCCAGTCGCTCGGGCGTACCCTGCAACAGGCGATGGGCTGGGCGCTGATCTTTCTTGGCGTGATCGCGGTCGTGGGACTGTGGGACGATATCCGGCACACCGCTATGCCGGGGCGCGCCGCCGTGGCGACCGATGGCCGGATCGAGGCCGCACGCGCGCCGGACGGGCATTTCTATCTCACGCTTCTGGTCAATGACGCGCCGGTGAATTTCATGGTCGATACCGGCGCCAGTGCCGTTGTTCTCAGTGCCAAGGATGCCCGCAAGGCCGGGATCGATATCACTGACCTAGCTTATACCGGGCGCGCCAACACCGCCAATGGCATGGTGCGCACCGCTGCGGTGCAGCTGAAGCAGATCGGCCTCGGCCCGGTCTCCGACCGCAATGTCCGCGGTTGGGTGACACAGGGCGAGATGGAGCAGTCGCTTCTGGGCATGTCCTATCTGGAACGCTGGGGGCGGATTGAAATCACCGGGCAGAAGCTGGTTCTGGAGCGATAGGCAAAACCCCGGTTTTGCCTCGGGACTGGGCTTGCGCGCCCTGCGACGCGCAAGCCCTTCCCATGTTTGTCAGTGTTTGTGCGTCAACGCTCCGGCAATCAGCGCGAGCAGCGCGACCGGAACCAGCAGGCCCCAGCCCGGCCCATGAGGGGCAGCCATGACGGGCGCCGGGGATGGTGCCGGAATCGGCTGGGCGGATGAAGCCACGGGGGCAAGCAGCGCGGCAACTGCAACCAGTATCGCCAAGTGTTTTCTGAGCATTCTGCATCTCCATATTGAGCCCCCGTCTTCCGACCGGATCCCATTGATGTAAATGAGACTTTCAACGCGTCGGCAGCTCCCAGCCACGTCTCTCCCCTTGCATGGGCAAAAGGCCGCCGTTGCCCCCAGAACAGCAGCTTGATCGAGGGCGCGATGTTTCAAGGATGTCGTTTCACGTGATCCGGATCGCCCGGTCCGCGCAGGCGCGCTCTACTTCTCGGCCTTCTTCTCCCAGCGGCCGGACTCCTCGGACCAGTACTGCGCCGAACAGCCTGCAGTGGTCAGCGTTTTCCACTGGCCGCGGGCCCGGTTCAGCGCTTCTGGATCAAAGCCATCGAACAGGATGCAGACCCGCTCCAGCGACTTCACCTCTTCCGGCGTCACCTCGGCCCCGTCCACCGTCATCAGGCAGGCAGGCGTATTGGGCGACTCCGCCGTTGTCGTCAGCAGGATCGGCTGATCCGCGTCATGCGGCCCGCCCGCGCGCCCATGCGGCAGGAACCCGTCCTCGGCCCCCTGCTGCCACAGTTTTTCGTCCAGCCAATCCAAGCGGCCCGCATCCGAGCCGCGCACCACGATCCGCCACCCCACCGCGCGCGCCTTGTCCAGCAGTAGCGGCAGGGTTTGCTCCAGCGGGCGGCGGGTCAGGTGATAGAAATACGCGGCCCCCATGATCTCAAGCGGCTTCGAACCGGTCCCGAACCAGCCGGTCCAGCGCCATGACGCCCCAGCCGGTCGCGCCCTTGGGCGCCAGATCCGTGCCCTCCTTGATCAGCGCGACCCCGGCGATGTCGAGGTGAATCCACGGCGTGCCCTCTTGTACAAAACGCTGCAAAAACTGTGCAGCGGTGATCGAGCCCGCCGGGCGCCCTCCGACGTTCTTCACATCCGCGATGCGCGATTTCAGCATATCGTCATAGGCCTTGCCCAGCGGCATCCGCCAAGCGCCCTCGCCCTCTGCCGCGGCCGCCTTGAGGAAATCGCCGCACAGCGCGTCGTCATTGGAAAAGACCCCGGCATTTTCATGCCCCAGCCCGATGATGATCGCACCGGTCAGCGTTGCCAGATCGATCATGCCAACCGGCTTGAACCGCTCCTGCGCGTACCACATTACGTCACAGAGCACCAAACGCCCCTCGGCATCGGTATTGATGATCTCGACGGTGTCGCCCTTCATGGATTTCACCACGTCGCCCGGACGGGTGGCGGTGCCCGAGGGCATGTTCTCGACCAGTCCGACAACACCCACCACGTTCGCTTTCGCCTTGCGCAACGCCAGCGCGCGCAGGGTGCCAGCCACGACGCCCGCGCCGCCCATGTCCATGGTCATGTCTTCCATGCCAGCGGCGGGCTTGATGCTGATACCACCGGTGTCAAACACCACGCCCTTGCCGATCAGCGCCAGCGGTGCGGCATCCGTCTCGCCGCCCTTCCACTGCATCACCACCACCTTGGTCGGGGTGGCCGAGCCCTGCCCGACGCTCAGAAGCGTGCGCATGCCAAGCTTTTCCAACTCCGGCTCGTCCAGAACCTCGACCTCAAGCCCCAGCGTGCGCATCTCTTCCAGACGCGTGGCAAATTCCGTGGTGGTCAGCACGTTGGACGGCTCATTGACCAGATCGCGGGTCATGAACACCCCGTCAACCACCGCCAGCAGCGGCGCGCTCTGCGCGTCCAACTCGTCGGACTTGGGCGACATCACCGTGATCTCGCCCGCAGGGGCCTTGCCCTCGGGCGCGCTCTTGTGCACGTCGAACTCATAACCGCGCAGCGCCATCCCCTGCACCAGCGCCGCCGCCTGCCGATACCCGGCCCCCAACGCCAGCAACACCGGCGCGCCTCCGGCCTGTTTCGCCAGCGCAGCGCCGCCCTTGCGCGCGGCTACCGCGTCGCCGCCGCGCGACAACACCAGAATGTCCAGCGCCTCGGCCGCCATGCCCGCGGGCCAGGCCAGCGAGATCACCTCGCCGCTGCTCACCTTCTGGAACCCCTCGCTTTCGACCAGCCGCGCCAGCGCGCCCTTGCTCAGACGGTTCACACGGCGCGCCGCAGGGTCCATTTTACCCTCGGGCGTTATGGTCACGGCCACCCGCCCGGCAGCCCCGGCCAGGCCATCAAGATCAAGTTCGGCAAAGCGGATTGGTGTCGGGCGTGTCATGCGGTTCTCCTGAATTTTCCGGGCTTGGACATAGGTAACGCGCAGGTCGCGCAATGACCAGATAGCAGTTTTCCCCGGCTGGCAATTGCATTAAGGTCCGTCCAAAACCAAGGCCAGCTCCGGGGGGATTGCAGTGCCAGTACGTGACAGCGGCACTATGCCGTGGCCTGATCTGTTGTCTGTCATGACTGGTGCCAAAGGCGCGCCCGCATGATTCTAGACCGCTATTTCGCCCGGCGCTTTCTGCAGGCCTTTGCCGTCATCTCGACCGTCTTTCTGACGCTGATCCTGCTGATCGATCTGATCGAACAGATTCGTCGGTTCGAGGGGCTGGATGTGGGCGCTGGCCAGTTGATCCGGCTCACTCTGCTCAGCGCCCCCGGCGCGATGAGCCAGATGCTGCCGCTGCTGATGATTCTGTCTACCATCGTGCTTTTTGTCGGGCTTGCCCGCAGCAGCGAACTGGTGATCACCCGCGCCACCGGACGCTCTGGCCTGCGCGCGTTGGCCGCGCCCGTCGCCGTCGCGCTGGTGATCGGCGGGTTGACCGTGACCATGCTCAATCCGATCGTCGCCGGCACCTCGAACCGCTACAACCAACTGTCCGAGCGGTTCCACGGCAGCGGCCTATCGGTGCTCTCGCTCAACGGCGAGGGGATATGGCTGCGTCAGGGCAGCCCGCAAGGCCAATCCGTGATTCACGCAACCGGCCACGGCGGCGATGCGGTGACACTCTATGACGTGACGATCCTGACCTATGCCCCGGAGGGCAGCCCGGTGCGCCGCATCACCGCCGAAAGCGCCCGCTTGCAGGACACCGACTGGGTGCTGAGCAACGCCAAGGTCTGGCCGCTGGCCGCCGGGCTCAACCCCGAAGCCAGCGCCAGCCACCACGACACCCTGCGCATCCCCACCACGCTGACCCCCGCGCGCATTCGCGACAGCCTGGGCCGGCCGGCCGGCGTGTCGATCTATGCGTTGCCCGCGACCATCCGCCAACTCGCGCTCGCCGGGTTTTCGACCCGTCGACACGAGGTCTGGTATCAGGTCGAACTGGCCCGGCCGCTGTTTCTGGTGGCAATGGTGCTGGTCGGTGCCGCCTTCACCATGCGCCACACCCGCTTTGGCGGCACCGGATTGGCGGTACTGTCGGCGGTGCTACTGGGGTTCGCGCTTTATTTCATCCGAAACTTCGCCCAAATTCTGGGTGAAAACGGACAGATTCCCGTTGCACTGGCCGCCTGGGCCCCGCCCTTGGCCGCGCTGTTTCTGTCTCTTGGGTTGCTTCTGCACGCGGAGGACGGGTGAAACCACGCAATTTCATATCCGCCGGGGTCTCGGCCCCAGTTTTGGCCCCAGTTTTGGCCCCAGTACCGGCAACTGTCTCGAAGACTGTCTCGGCGTCCCTCGCGGGGCTGGGCTATGCTTTTGTCTGGGCCATTGTCTGGACCCTCGGCGTCTGGACCCTCGGCCAAAGCTTTGCTGGCGCCGCGCAGGCCCAAACGATCCTGCCCGGAGCAAGCGAAACCGAAGTCGACCCGCCAGCGATGCTGGTGGCCGACCGCGTCTTTATCAGCCCAGACCGCACACTGGTGGCCGAGGGCAACGTCGAAGCATTCCAGGGCGACACCCGCCTGCGCGCGCAACGCATCACATTTGACCGGGGATCGGGAAAACTCTCGATCGAGGGGCCGATCCGCATTGATCAGGGCGACACCTTCACCGTACTGGCCGATGCCGCCGAAATGGACCGTGGCCTGAGCAACGGACTCCTGCTCGGGGCCCGCATGGTGTTTGACCAGCAGGTGCAACTGGCCGCGCTGCAAATGGTCCGCGTTGGTGGCCGCTATACGGAGCTTTACAAGACCACGGTCACCTCCTGCCATATCTGCGAAAGCGGCCGCCCGCCGCTCTGGCAGATCCGCGCCAGCAGCGTGATCCACGATCAGCAAGAGCAACAGCTCTATTTCAAGAATGCCCAACTGCGGGTGCTGGACGTTCCGGTCTTCTACTTCCCGGCACTGCGCCTGCCCGACCCGTCGCTGGAACGTGCGACCGGTTTTCTGGTCCCGTCGATCCGCACCACCTCGCAGCTGAGCACCGGCATCCGGGTTCCCTATTTCTTTCGAATCGGCGATCACAAGGATCTGACCGTCACCCCCTATCTTTCGTCGCAGACCAAGACATTGGGGCTGCGCTATCGCCAGGCCTTCCGCCGCGGCAAGATCGAGCTTGAAGGCTCCATTACCAACGATGAACTGATCCCCGGCGACAACCGCGGCTATTTCTTCGGCACCGGCAGCTTTGACCTGCCCAACCGGTTCAAGCTCAGCTTTGACGTCAAGACAGCCTCGGACAATGCTTATCTGTCAGACTACGGCCTGACCGACTATGACCGGCTGAAAAGTTCGCTTGAGCTGACCCGGACGACACGTGACAATTCCTTCCGCTCGGCGGTGATCCACTACACCTCCCTGATCGACGGCGAAGACGAGTCGCTACTGCCGACGCGGATCGCAGAATTCGCCTTCGAACAGCGGCTTTTTCCCGAAAATCTGGGCGGCGAGCTGCGGCTGGGGGTCGACATGCGCGGCTATCGCCGCACCTCTGAGGTGAACATCGCCGGGCGCGACGTGACCCGCACAACCGTCGACGCTGAATGGCGGCGCAACTGGATCTTCGAGTCCGGTTTGCGGGCAGACTGGCAGATGGGCGTCTCGGCCGATTGGTTCAAGATCGGGGACGACAGCACCTATCCCGACACGATCACCCGCACCACGCCAGAGGCTGCGCTGTCGTTGCGCTATCCGATGACACGCAGCGGCGCGGACGGCGTCACCCATTTCCTGGAACCGCTGGTCCAACTTGGCTGGAGTGACGTCAACGGTGCCGTGTCCCCGATCGACGAAAGCCGCTTTGTCGAGTTCGACCAGGGCAATCTGCTGTCGTTGTCGCGCTTCCCCTCTGCCGATATCCGCGAGGATGGCACAGCCCTTGCCGTCGGGATGAACTGGGCGCGTTACACCCCATCTGGCTGGCAAGCCAGCGCGACGGTGGGACAGGTCTTTCGCGGGCTGGCCGACCCGAATTTCTCGACCACGTCGGGCCTGTCTGGCACAACCTCCGATTTTCTGCTCGCCGGCCAACTGCTGATCGGCCAGGGCCTGTCCCTGACCGGACGCGGCCTGCTGGACGACTCGTTCAACATTTCAAAGGCTGAACTGCGCGGCAATTGGTCCAACAAACGCACCAGTCTCAGTGGGTCCTATCTCTGGCTCGGCATCGACGCCGCCGAGGCGCGCACCGCCGAAGTGTCTGAATTCTGGTTCGACGGCAGCTATCAGGTTAACCCGAGCTGGACGGCCAGCGCCAATCTGCGCTACGACATTGCCGACGACACCGCCTCAAGCGCGGGCGTCGGCCTTATCTATCGAAACGAATGCGTGACAGTCGACCTTTCGATCGACCGGGACTATACCTCTTCAACAAGTGTCGAGCCTTCGACAGATTTCGGCTTTACCATCACCCTCAGCGGCTTCGCCGTCGAGAGTGGAACAGTGAAATACAGGCGATCATGCGGAAAATCCTGACCCCCCTGCGACATATCATGAACCGGCACACGCGCGCCGCAACCGGCCTGCTGACGATGCTCGGGCTGATCCTGATCGCGACGTTTCCTCGTCCCGGCCTGGCCCAAGGGCTGTTCTCGCCGGTCATCACCGTAAACGGTGACGCCATCACCCGGTACGAGCTGGAACAGCGCGCTCAGCTTCTGCGCCTGCTGAACGCGCCGGGCGATCATGGCGAAATGGCCCGAAAGGCGCTGATCGAGGATCGGCTGAAACAACAAGTTGCCAAGACCGTCGACATCAAACTCACCCCGGAACAGATCAAGGCCGGCATCGACGAGTTCGCCGCGCGCACCAAACTGAGCGCCGATGAACTCGTCCAAGCCCTGGCCGAGGGCGGCGTGTCGCGCCAGACCCTGCGTGATTTCGTCAAGATGAACCTGCTGTGGCGCGACTATATCGCCGCCAGCTTCGGCTCTCGCGCCCGCCCCTCCGATTCCGAGATCGACCGCGCCATGAGCCGTGGCAGCGCATCAAGCGGCATTCAGGTCTTGCTCTCCGAGGTGATCATCCCGGTGACGCCGCAGACCGCCGCCCAAGTCGGTGGGCTGGCCGAGCAGATCGCACAGGTCAATGGCTATGACGCGTTTTCCGCCGCCGCGACCCAATACTCTGCCTCCAACAGCCGCACCCAAGGGGGCCGACTTGACTGGATGGCGCTATCGCGCTTGCCCGCGCCGCTGCAGCCGGTGATCCTGGGTCTGCAAAAAGGCGAGATTACCCCGCCGCTGACCCTGCCCAACGCCGTCGCCCTGTTCCAGATGCGCGGCATCCGCGAAACCGGGGTGGGTGAACCGCGCTACGCCGAGATCGACTATGCCAGCTACCTGATCCCCGGTGGCCGCTCGGCTGAGGCCCTGAGCAAGGCGCGCACGATCACCGAGCAGATCGACACCTGCGACGATCTTTATGGTATCGCCAAGGACCAGCCGCCCGCAGTGCTGGAGCGCAAGACACAGGCACCCCGCGAAATTCCCCGCGACGTCGCGCTGGAACTGGCCAAGCTTGATACAGATGAGATCTCCACAGCGCTGACCCGCAACAACGGGCAAACGCTTGTGCTGCTCATGCTCTGTGGCCGCACCGCCGATTCGGTGGCCGACGCCAGCCGGGAGCAGATCGCCAACGCCCTGATCGAACAGCGCTTGCAAAGCTTTGCCACCAGCCATCTGGAGCAACTTCGCGCCGACGCCCTGATCGTCGAGAAATGACCCGCCCCATCGCGCTCAGCTGCGGCGAACCGGCCGGGATCGGCCCGGAAATCGCCGCGCGCGCCTGGGACATCCTGCGCGCCGACTGCCCGTTCCTGTGGATCGGCGATCCGCGCCACCTGCCCGCTGGCACGCCGATCGTTGAACTCGACGATCCCGCGCAGGCCACCGGCGTCTGCACCACCGCGCTTCCGGTGCTGCCGCACCCGTTCGCAGCTGGGAACACGCCCGGCCACCCCAACGCAGAAAATGCGCGCGGTGTGATCACCGCGATCGAGCGCGCCGTGGCGCTCACCCAGTCCGGACAAACATCCGCCGTCTGCACCGCGCCAATCCATAAGAAGGCGCTGATCGACGGTGCCGAGTTCGCCTATCCCGGCCATACCGAATTTCTCGCCGCCCTTGGCGGGGTAGAGCGGGTGGTGATGATGCTGGCAAGCGACACTCTGCGCGTGGTGCCCACCACCATTCATATCGCGCTGTCCGAGGTGCCGCACCGCCTCACCCCCGAGCTTCTGCGCGAGACCATCGAGATCACCGCCCGAAGCCTGCGGACGCAGTTCGGGATCGCGCATCCCCGACTCGCTGTTGCCGGGCTCAATCCGCACGCCGGTGAAGGCGGCGTCATGGGCCGCGAAGAGATCGACTGGATCGCACCGCTATTGGCCGAGATCCCGCAGAAGGGGTTCACCCTGACCGGCCCGCACCCGGCCGATACGATGTTTCACGCCGCCGCCCGCGCCCGCTACGACGCCGCGATCTGCATGTATCACGATCAGGCCCTGATCCCTATCAAGACGCTGGATTTCGACCGTGGCGTCAACGTCACGCTGGGGTTGCCCTTCATCCGCACCTCGCCCGATCACGGCACCGCCTTCGATATCGCAGGCCAGGGCATCGCCAACCCCACCAGCTTGATCGCGGCCCTGAAACTGGCGCAGAAGATGGCGACGACCCAATGAGTTGCTGGCTATTTCTGGCTGAAAATACTCCCGCCGGAGGTGGAAAACCCTACGCCCGGCCCCGTGGATTTCAGGCCTCCGGCGGGGATATTTGCGGTGAAAGGAAGCAATGAGCGTCATCGATACCCTGCCGCCGCTGCGCGATGTCATCGCCGACCACCAGCTTTCGGCGCGCAAAGCGCTGGGGCAGAATTTCCTGTTGGATCTGAACCTCACCGCCAAGATCGCCCGTCAGGCCGGCGATCTGTCGCAATGTGACGTGCTCGAAATCGGCCCCGGTCCGGGCGGGTTGACCCGTGGGTTGCTGGCCGAAGGCGCGCGCCGGGTGCTGGTGATCGAAAAGGACGCCCGCTGTCTGCCCGCGCTGGAAGAAATCGCGGTGGCCTATCCCGGCCGGTTGCAGATCCTCAATGGCGATGCGCTGGAGATCGACCCGCTGGCGCATCTCACGCCGCCGATCCGGGTGGCGGCCAACCTGCCCTATAACATCGGCACCGAGCTTCTGGTGCGCTGGCTGACCCCGGCGGACTGGCCGCCGTATTGGCAAAGCCTGACGCTGATGTTCCAACGCGAAGTGGCCGAGCGGATCGTCGCCCAGCCCGGCTCCAAGGCCTATGGCCGCCTTGCGATCCTGTCGCAGTGGCGCAGCACCGCGCGCATCGTGATGAGCCTGCCGCCCGAGGCTTTTACCCCGCCCCCAAAAGTGTCGAGCGCGGTGGTGCACCTGGAGGCCCTGCCAGCCCCGCGCTATCCGGCGGATGCGGCGGTGCTTTCGCATGTGGTGGCCACCGCGTTCAACCAACGCCGCAAGATGCTGCGCGCCGCGCTCAAGGGGCTGGCCCCGAATATCGAAGAGATCCTTGAAGCCGCCGGAATCCCCCCCACCGAACGGGCCGAACAGGTCAGTCTGGAGAAATTCTGCGCACTGGCGCGTGCGCTGAAATCCTGACGCCAGGAACTGTGAAAGATTTGCGCGCGCACTAGGCAGGCGTGACGCTCAGCGCCCCTCGAACTTTGCTGCGCGCTTTTCGGAAAAGGCCACGACCCCCTCCTGGAAATCACGTGTGCGACCGCATTTGCCCTGAAGATGCGCCTCGATCGCGAGTTGATCCTCCAGGCTCTGGTCGAAACTGCCGCGCAGCGCCGTTTTCACCGCCCCGAAGGCCACCGTCGGCCCCTCGGCCAGATAGGTCGCGCGCTTGCGCCAATGGGCGTCAAAATCGTCCTCTGGCACCGCCTCCCAGATCATGCCCCAGGCCTCGGCCTGTCGCGCCGGGATGCGGTCGGCAAACAGCGCCGCCCCCATCGCCTTGGCCAGCCCCACCTGCCGGGGCAGAACCCATGTCCCACCCGCGTCCGGAATCAGCCCGATCCGGGTGAAGGCCTGCAGGAAATAGGCGCGCTCGGAGGCGATCACCACATCCGTGGCCAGTGCCAGGCTTGCCCCCGCCCCGGCCGCCGGACCATTGACCGCCGCCAAGGTCGGCACCGGGCAGTCATAGATCGCCCGCAGCATCGGCCCGTATTCGTCGCGCAAGACGCGCTCCAGATCCGGGGCGCCGCCGCCAGCATCGCCCAGATCCTGCCCGGAGCAAAAGGCCGCCCCGGCACCGGTCAGCACTACGGCCCGCGCCTGCTGCGCCGCCTGCCCCATCGCATGGGTGATCTCGGCGCGCATCTGCCGCGACATCGCGTTCATCTTGTCGGGCCGGTTCAGCGTCAGAACGGCAAGCCCGCCCTCGATCGCAAGCGTGATGGTCTGATAGTCCATGGCCCTGTCTCCCTTTGGTTCCGTCTGGCGTCGCCCGGCATGTCGCAGCGACAGTGGCGCAGGCTAGAACCGGGGGAAAGGGGCGACTGGGCGTCACTCCTCAAGGATATGGCGCAGCCGCTCCTGCTCGTCCTTGGTCAGGGCGCTTTCCTGTGGCCGCGCCGCGCTGGATCGACCGCGCAGATAGAACCACGCCATCACCAGCGCCATCACCAGCATCAGCGGACCCGCTGCCCAAAGCAGCCAGTTCGCCCCGATCGTGGTCGGGCGCAGCAGCACATATTCGCCATAGCGATCGACGATAAAGGCGACGGTTTCGGTGTTGCTGTCGCCCGCCACCAGCCGTTCGCGCACCAGAAGGCGCAGATCGCGGGCCAGTTCGGCGTTGGATTCGTCGATATTCTCGTTTCGGCACACCAGACAGCGCAGATCCTTGCTGATCTCGCGTGCCCGCGCTTCCATCGCCGGATCGGCCAGAATCTCATCCGGTTGCACCGCAGCCACCGGCCCCGAGAGCATCAGGACCAGCAGCAGAAGCGCGCCGCGAAACAGCTCAGCGACGCGCCTCATTCTGCTGGCACCGTCTGTTGGACAGACTTGCGCGCGCCAGCGGCCACGCGAAAGCGCCGATCGCTCAGGCTCAACAGCCCGCCCAAGGCCATCAGCAGCGCACCGCCCCAGACCCAATTGGCAAATGGCTTGATATAGGTGCGCACGGTCCAGCCGCCATCGGCCTGCTGGTCCCCGATCACCACATAGACATCGCGGGTCAGCCCGTTGTCGATGGCCGCCTCGGTCGTCGGCATCTGCGCCACCGGATAGACCCGCTTTTCAGGATGCAACTGGGTCAGAACACGGCCATCCCGGGCCAACACAACCGTGCCCATGGTCGTGAAATAATTCGGCCCGCGCAGCTGCTCAACCCCGGTCAGGGTCAGTTCATAGGCCCCTACCGTGAACGGCTCACCCAGCTGGACAACACGAATGTCCTCCTGCTCCCACGCCGTCAGCCCGGCAATGGCAAAAATGGTGATGCCCAGCCCGGCATGGGCCGCTGATTTGCCCCAGTCGGCGCGCGGCAAGCGCACAAGCCGTTTCAGGCGTCCACCAGATCGGCCGGTCCGCGTCCACAAATCCAGCACGGACCCGGACACGATCCAGGTGCCCAAGAACACCCCAACCGGCCCCATCGCACTGCGCCCGGTCTGCATCGCCCAGACCAGCAGGGCCAAGGACACCGCCAGCGCAAAGACATAGCGCAGCGACCAGATGACCCGCCCCAGCCGCGCCCGCTTCCACGGCAGCATCGCGCCGATCGGCAGGACCAGCCCCAACACCACCATAAAGGGCGTGAAGGCCGAGTTGAAGAACGGCGGCCCGACGCTGAGCTTGCGATCAAATGCCATCTCGGCCACGATCGGCCAAAGCGTTCCGAAGAACACGACAAAGCTCGACACCGCCAGCAGGATATTGTTGACCACCAGCGCGCCTTCGCGGCTGACCATGCTGAAGACGCCCCGCGCCTCCATCACGCTGGCCCGCGCCGCAAACAGCACCAATGCGCCGCCGGTAAAGACCGCCAGAATGATCAGGATGAACACCCCCCGCTCGGGGTCGGTTGCAAAGGCATGAACCGAGGTCAGCAGGCCGGAACGCACGATGAATGTGCCGATCAGCGAAAAGCCGAAGGCGAGGATCGCCAACAGAATGGTCCAGCTTTTCAACGCCTCGCGCTTTTCCACCACGATGGCAGAGTGCAACAGCGCCGCGGCCAGCAACCAAGGCATGAAACTGGCGTTTTCGACCGGATCCCAAAACCAGAACCCGCCCCAGCCCAATTCGTAATAGGCCCACCAGGATCCCAGCGCGATGCCGATGGTCAAAAAGATCCAGGCCGCCAGCGTCCAAGGTCGCACCCAGCGCGCCCAAGCGGCATCGACCCGGCCCTCGATCAGGGCGGCGACGGCAAAGCTGAACGACATGCTCAGCCCGACATAGCCAAGGTACAGAAACGGCGGGTGAAAGGCCAAACCCGGATCTTGCAACAGCGGGTTCAGATCCTCGCCATCAAAGGGCGGCACCGCCAGACGCAAAAACGGGTTCGAGGTGAACAGGATAAAGGCATAGAAGGCAACGCCGATCGCCGCCTGCACCGACAATACCCGCGCCCGCAGCGTCGGCGGCAGATTGCCGCCAAACCAAGCCGCCATCGCGCCAAACAACGACACGATCAGCACCCAGAGCAGCATGGAGCCCTCGTGGTTACCCCAAAGCCCGCTGATCTTGTACAGCATCGGCTTGGCCGAATGGCTGTTCATCGTCACCACCCGCAGCGAGAAATCCGAGGTGACAAAGGCATGCATCAGCGCCGCAAAGGCAAAGCCGGTCATCAGCAATTGCAGCGTCGCGGCAGGTTCTGCCACGGCCATCCAACTGGACCAGCGTTTTTGGGCGCCCACCATGGGAACGACCATTTGAACAATTGCTGCCATAAAGGCGAGCACGAGGGCGAAGTGACCGAGTTCTGTAATCATGCCCCGTTGTTAATCTATGCACGATGCCATAGCCAATCACTTTCGGGCCAGCGGCGTGATCAGATTGTCGCATCCCGATTACAACTTATCCGCCGCATTTTGTCTGCCGCGGTTTGCCCGCCAATCCGCAAGCGCCGGGTTGGGTTCAGGCCGCGTCGTCGAGAGCGCCAGTTGCGCATCCCCAGCGGTATCGGCCGCCCCCGGCGCATCGCCCCGCATCCGCCCCAGCGCGGCAAGGTTGTCCATCACCTGCGGCGTCTGGCTCAGCTTGGTCGCGATCTCGCGCTGAAAGCTCTGGTGCTTCACCTGATAGCGCGCCCCGAAATAAAACGAGACGATCACCCCCAGCAGCCACCACAAGGGCTCGGGCACCAGCGTCAACCCCTGCATGCGCGCGGCAAACCACAGTGGATCGACCATCGCCGCCACGAACAAGCCCAGCGTCCCCAGCGCCAGTGCCGGGCGCGGCAGCCGGTTGATCGCATCCATCACCCGGTCGAACCGACCGGGACCGGGGCGGGCAAACTCGGCCCCCAGCTGCGTCAAGGCTTGGCTCCGCATCTGCGCCCCGCGCTGCGCCCCCGCCTCTGCATTCTCATGGAAGACTTCAACAGTTTCGCGTAACCCATTGCGGCCATTTCCGAACATAAGCGAAAACAAATCGACGATCATCCCCATGCGGACACCCTTTCACGAAACTCTGCGCCGCTCAGATGATAGCGCAGTGACAAAAACACCTCGGCCCGTTTGATCCAGCCGCCCTTGTCGCCGGACCGGGTGCGGGCATATTTACGGCTCGCCGGGCGTTGATCCGCCAATCGGAAATAGTAATTTCGCCGCGCCACCCCATAGGCGTCGCGTAGCGCCACCGGGTCAGGCTGCGCCGCATCCTGTGCCGCGCCAATGCTCTGCGGCCCTATCACCCCGTCGACCGCGACCTCATAGCCCATCTCCCGCAGCAACCGCTGCAGGATCTTGACCGCGTTTGACCCCGCGTTCACATACATGTCGAACAGCGCCGGTTGCAAAGCGCCCGGCATCTCGGAGATCCGTGGCCCGGTGTAATAGTGGCGGATAAAGATCTCGACCGCCTGCGCCCGGCTCAAGGCGCGCACGTCCGCCACCCCCACCAAACCGTCGCCGGTCAGATCCAGCCCTAACCGCTGCAGCGTGTGGATCGTCACCCCGTGATTTGTCGCCCCGCCGGGATCGTCGGGATCGTTCACGAACCCGCCTTCACGATCCACGATCTCCCCAGCGATCTGCCGCACATCCTGCATCCGCGCCCTCCTGTCGAAACAGGGCCAAGGCTGCAACAAAAGGATTAACACCGGCTCATAGCACCGTGCGCCACAAGAAAAAGGCCGGGCGATGCGCGCCCGGCCTTCTCACTATCTCACCCAAAGGACTTTGCCCGTTCTGCACCTGCGTCAGCGCGACACAGGCGCGATCAGCTCTCGCCCGGCTCCACGTAAACGCCCTGTTCCTTCAGCGCGTCCACAACCTCTTTCGGCATATAGGTTTCATCGTGTTTTGCAAGGATTTCAGTGGCTTCAAAGACACCGTTTACGTAACTTCCGGTGCCAACCATGCCCTGTTGCTCGTCAAACAGATCGGGCAGCACGCCGGTAAAGACAACAGGAATCGTGGCACCGCCATCGGTCACGGAAAACCGCACCGTCTCGCCCTGTCCGCGCACCAAAGAGCCCTCTTCGACCAGCCCGCCAATGCGGAACACTTCGCTTGGCGACGGCGGTTCGGCCACGATCTGGCTGGGGGCGCGGAAGAAATTGATGCCGTCGCGCATCCCATAGCCGATCAGCGCGGTCGAGGCCGTCAAGGCAACAGCGGCCAACACGATGACCTGAATACGACGTTTTTTCTTCAGATTTCTCATTGCCACCCTATCCCGGTATCTGCCCCTACGGGAACAGCGGGGCCATGGTCAGCCCCTCCTCTTCCTTCTCACCTAGCATCAAGTTGGCATTTTGCAACGCCTGACCGCTGCTACCTTTTGTCAGGTTATCTAGCGCGGCAAAGACAATGGCACGGCCTTCAATGCGATCCGGCGCCACCCCGATATGGCAATAGTTCGACCCGCGCACGTGATGCGTGCTCGGCGCCTCGCCAAACGGCAGCACCTGAAGGAAGGGCTCATCGGCATAGGCCGCCGCCAACGTGTCATGGATCACCTGCGCCTCACCCTTGACATAGACGGTGGCCAGAATCCCCCGGTTCACCGGCATCAGATGCGGCGTGAACTGCACCTTGACAGGTCGCCCGGCCAGTTTGCTAAACTCCTGATCGAACTCGCCCAGATGCCGGTGCGTGCCGCCGATGGCGTAGGCGTTATAGCCCTCGCTCAGCTCTGCATGCAGCAGGTTTTCCTTGAGCGAGCGCCCGGCACCAGAAACGGCGCATTTCAGATCCAGAATGATCTCGTCCAGATCAATCACCCCGGCGCTGATCAACGGGCGCAGGGCAAACTGCCCGGTCGCGGCGTTGCAGCCGGTGCCGGCCACCAGCCGCGCACCCCGGATCTCGTCACGGTAGAACTCGGTCAGCCCGTAAACCGCCTCGTCCTGCTGCGCCAAGGCGGCATGTTTGTTGCCATACCACTTCTCGTATTCGTCGGGATCACGCAGCCGGAAATCGGCGGACAGATCGACGATCTTGAGATCCCCGGGCAGCGCCGCGATCACCTCTTGGCTGGTCTTGTGCGGCAGCGCGCAAAAGCACAGGTCGATCTGCGAAAAGTCGATTTCCTCGATCTTGCACAGGATCGGAAGATCCATATGGCGCAGATGAGGGAACACATCGGCCATGGCCATGCCAGCCTTGCGGTCGCCCGACAGGGCCTATAGGTCGATATTGGGGTGCTGGGCGATCAAGCGGACCAGCTCGGCCCCGGTGTAACCGCTGGCCCCGAGAATGGCGATGTTATGGGTCATCTTCGACCTCTTACCTATTGTATATAAAGTGTTTCATCTCGAATGTGTCGGCGAAGACAGCCTCGCGCATCACGCCTG
>JASJGL010000056.1:0-10102 GCA_033791545.1 Pseudodonghicola sp.
CCGACACGCTGGCGCGCCTGCGCGCCGCCGGTGCCCTGACCTGAGCTCGAAAGGCCATGACATGACCGACACTGCCCTGACCCTCACCCGCGACGGCGCCATTGCCACCGTCACCATGGACCGACCGCAAGCCTTCAACGCGCTCAACACCAGCCTGCGCGATGCGCTGCGCCGCGCCGTCTGCGAGCTGGAAACCGACGCCGCCGTGCGCGTGGTGATCCTGCGCGGCGCGGGCCGAGGTTTCTGCGCCGGGGCCGACCTGACCGAGGGGCTCAATCCCCCGGTGCACCAGCAGATCGAAACCGAATATCGCCCGATCCTCACCGGCATCGCCGCCTCGTCCAAGATCTGGATCGCGCAGGTGCACGGCTCCGCTGCCGGGATCGGGGCCGCGCTGGCGCTGAACTGCGATCTGGTGTGCATGGCCGATGAGGCCACGCTTTATCTGGCCTTCGCCGCGATCGGGCTGATCCCCGACGGCGGCAATGTCTGGCTGCTGGAACGCGCCATGGGTCCGCGCCGCGCGCTGCAGGCGATCCTTGAAGGGCGCAAGATCCCGGCGCAGGAGGCGCAGGATCTGGGGCTGGTGAACGAACTCCACCCTGCCGACGGTCTCGACGCGGCAACCCAAGCCATGGCCGGTCGTATCGCCACGGGCGCCCCGCTCGCCGCCGCCGCCGCCAAGCGCCTGATACGGCGAATGGACGGGCTTTCCTATGGCGACGCGATCAGCGCCGAGGCGATGGAACAGACCCCCCTGAGCAACAGCGCCGATTTCATCGAAGGCGTCATGGCCTTTCGCGAAAAGCGCAAACCGGTGTTCAAAGGGCGCTGAGCCCCTCAAAGGGGCGCCGCATTCCTGCGCCGCCCCGTCTTTCCAGCAGCTCGTTTTCTGGCCCGAAATACTCTCGGGGGGAGCGGCCCCCGGGCCGCGAGGGGGCAGACAGCCCCCTTTCGCACCGCGCCGGGTTCAGAACCCGAGATATTTCTGCCGCACCTCGTCGTTGGCTTCCAACTCGGCACTGCTGCCTTGCCATTCCACCCGTCCGCGCTGGATGACGAAATGCCGGTCGGCGATGCGCAACAGATCCTTGAGGTTCTTGTCGACCACAAGGATCGACATGCCCTGCCCCGCGATCTCGCTCAGCGCGTGCCAGATCTTCTGCCGCACCAGCGGGGCCAGCCCCTCGGTCGCCTCGTCGAGGATCAACAGTTTGGGGTTGGTCATCAGCGCCCGCCCGATCGCCAGCATCTGCTGCTCGCCCCCGGACAGCAGATTGCCCATCGAGGAGATCCGCGTCTCCAACTCGGGAAACAGCGCAAAGACCTTCTCCACCGTCCAAGGGTCGGAGCGGCCAAGATGGTTGCTGGCGGTAGCGATCAGGTTCTCCATCATCGTCAGGTTGGGAAAGATCTGGCGTCCCTCGGGCACCAGACCCAGCCCCAGATTGGCGGTCTTAAAGCTCGCCTGCCCGACCAGTTCCTGCCCGTCGAAGGTGATCGAGCCACCGCTTGGCTTCACGATCCCCATGATCGAGTTGATGGTGGTGGTCTTGCCCATGCCATTGCGCCCCAGCAGCGTCGCCACCTGCCCCGCCTCCAGCCGCAGATCGACGCCGAACAGCGCCTGACTGGAGCCGTAATGTGTGGTCAGTTTGTCGAGTACCAGCATCGGTTATTCCTCGCCCAGATAGGCATGCTGCACCGCGTCGTTGCTGCGGATCTCGTCCGGGGTGCCGGTGGCGATGATATGACCATAGACCAGCACCGAGATCCGGTCGGCCAGGGCAAAAACCGCATCCATGTCATGCTCGATCAACAGGATTGAATGTTTGCCCTTGAGCTCGCGCAACAGCGCGACCATCTCGGCGCTTTCCTCGATGCCCAGCCCGGCCATCGGCTCATCCAGCAGCATCAGGTCCGCCCGCGCGCCAAGCGCGATGGCGATTTCCATATGCCGGTGCTCGCCATGGCTCAGCGCCCCGGCCGGCAGATCCGCCTTGTCGGCCAGCCCGACCCGCTGCAACAGCGCCATTGCCTCGCGCCGCAACGGCGCAATCTTGCGCGCCGCCCGGATGAAGCGAAACGAATGCCCGTCGCGCGCCTGCACCGCCAAGGCGATATTGTCGAGCACGCTCATCTCCAAGATCAGCGAGGTGATCTGGAACGAGCGGGTGATGCCCAGATGGGCCCGCGCATAGGGTTTCATCCCGGTGATGTCGCGCCCCTTGAACCGGATCCGCCCGCTGTCGGGTTTCTGCATCCCGCAAAGCTGGCTGATCAGCGTCGTCTTGCCCGCCCCGTTGGGGCCGATCACCGCGTGCAGCTCTCCGGCCTCGACGCTCAGGTTCAGATCATCGGTCGCCTTGATGCCGCCGAAACTCTTGTTCAGGCCAGCGATGTCCAGAACAACGCTCATTCCCGGTCCTCCCCGCGTCCGCGCAGCATCCCCATCAGACCCCCGCGCGCAAACAGCACGACAGCCATCAGCATCAGCCCGAACGGCAGGTGCCAGTAGATGGTAAACGACGACAGGGCTTCCTCGGCCACGATAAAGACAATGGCCCCCAGCACCGGCCCCAGCGTGGTCGCCGCGCCGCCGAGAATGACCATGAACATCAGCTCGCCCGATCGCGACCAGTCCATCATCTCGGGGCTGATGAAGGTGGTGAAATTCCCCAGCAACGCCCCGGCAAAGCCGCTCATCGCGCCCGAGATCACATAGGCCGTCAGCCGATAGGCATAGACGTTGAAGCCCAGCGTCACCATGCGCTCCGGGTTGCCCTTGGCCCCCTGCAACACCATGCCAAAGCGGGATTTGACGATCATCCGCACCAGCAGCATCGCAACCACCAGCGCGACATAGGACAGCCCGAACAGGTGCAGCGGATTGTCGAGGTTCACGACCGGCAGTTCTGAGCGGGTATCAATCACCAGCCCGTCATCGCCGCCATATTCTTCGATCGACACGATCAGGTAATAAATCATCTGCGCGAAGGCCATGGTGATCATGATGAAATAGACGCCCTTGGTGCGCAGACAGATCGCCCCGGTCACCAAAGCGAAAAGCGCACAGACCGCCACCGCCAGCGGGATCTGCACCAGGCCGCTGGTGGTGGCGAGAAAATCCAGCCCGCCATACAGCCAGTGATGCGCCGGGATCCCCACCGCATAGGCTCCCAGCCCCACAAAGGCGGCGTGCCCAAAGGACACCAGCCCGCCATAGCCCAGAATCAGGTTCAGGCTGACCGCCGCAATGGCAAGGATCGCCAGCCGCGTGGCCAGATCAAGGTAATAGGGATTGCCCGTCAGGTAGAACACTGGCGGAAGAACGGCCAACAGGGCCATGACAGCAAGCGTCAGCCAGCTGCGGCGGGTCAAAGAGATCATCAGCGCGTCCTTGGCGGAAACAGGCCCTGCGGGCGCAGGGACAGAACAAGCGCCATGATGATATAAATCAGCATGGCCGAAACAGCGGGCGCCGAGTTTTCGGCAGCGTCCGAGGACATGAACAGCTTGAACAGGTCATCCAGAAACGACCGCCCCATGGTGTCGATCAGCCCGATCATCAACGCCGCGATGAACGCCCCCTTCATCGACCCGATGCCGCCCACGATAATGACGACAAATGCGGTGATGATGATGTTGTTGCCCATCCCGATCGAGGCTTCGGTGATGGGGGCAATCAGCATCCCGGCCAGCCCAGCCAGCATCGCACCCAGCGCAAAGACCAACGCGAACAGGGTCTGGATGTCGATCCCCAGCGCCGAAACCATGGTCCGGTTCGATGCCCCGGCCCGGATCAGCATCCCCAGCCGGGTATGGTTCACCAGCCAGAACAACCCGGCAGCCGCGCCCAAACCGGCGCCGATGATCACCAGCCGGAAGGTCGGGATCACCAGCGTCTCGCTCAGCGCGATCTGACCCTGAAGCCAGTCAGGCAGCGGCACGGCAATGCCCGCCGGCCCCCAGATCAGATGCGCCAGCGTATCCAGCACAAGAATCAGACCAAAGGTGCCCAGCACCTGATCCAGATGATCCCGGTCATACAGCGGACGGGCGACAAACCGCTCGACCAGAAATCCGAGCACCCCGGTCAGCGGCAGCGCCACCAGCACCGCCAGAACGAAGCTCCCGAACAGAAAGGTCAGCGAGGCGCAGATGAACGCGCCCATCATATACAGCGAGCCATGCGCGAGGTTGACGAAATCGAGGATCCCGAACACCAGCGTCAGCCCCGAGGCCACAAGGAACAGCAACAAGCCAAGCTGCACCCCGTTCAACGCCTGAATAATCAGCAGAGAAAAGTCCAAACCAAACCCCATGTCTAATGGGGGCCGAACGCGACACCGTCCGGCCCGATCAATGTCAGGAGATCAGCTCACATTTTGCAATCGGCAGCATAGCTGTCGATGTGATCCTCAAAGACCGTCTCGACCACCTTGGTGGTCCAGACCCCGTCGGCATCAACCACCGCTTCGCGCAGGTAGAAGTTCTCGACCGGGAAGTTGTTGGTGCCGAATTTGAACTTGCCGCGCACCGAGTCGAAATCAGCCGCTTTCAGCGCCGCGCGCAGCGCGTCCTTGTCGGTGGTGTTGCCCACCTTGGCGACCGCGCTGGCGATCAGCATGATCGCGTCATAGGACTGCGCCCCGTAATAGGACGGGTAAGCGCCGTATTTGGCCTTGTAGTCGGCCACGAATTTCTTGTTCGCGGCATTGTCCAACGTCGGATCCCATTCCTGCGTCGTGCGCGACCCCAGAACCCCGGTCAGATTGGCCGCCTGCAGCTTGGGCAGCGACAGCGCGTCCACCGTGAACACCGAATACAGCGGCAACATATCCTTCAATCCGGCCTGATCGTATTGTTTCATAAAGGCCCCGCCCGCAGCGCCGGGGTAAAACACAAAGAGCCCGTCCGCGCCGCTCGCCTTGGCCTTGGCCAGTTCCGCCGAGAAATCAAGCTGCGCATCGGCGCCCCATTTGGTCAGGTCCTTGCCGACGATTTCGCCCTTGAACGTGCGTTCCACGCCAGAGACCATATCCTTGCCCGCGGCATAGTTCGGCGCCATCACATACAGCGATTTGACCCCCTGCCGGTTCAGCACCTCGCCCATCGCCATCGGGGTCTGATCGTTCTGCCACGAGGTCGAGAAAAAATTCTCGTCGCACAGTTTCCCGGCGATCTGGCTTGGGCCCGCATTGGCCGAAATCAGGAACTTGCCCGCATCCAGCGCCGATTTGCGCGAGGCCAGCAGCACGTGGCTCCAGATATATCCTGCGACGAAATCCACATCGTCCTGTTTCACCAGCTTGTCGGTGGCCTGCTTGCCGGTCTCGGGCGCGAAACCGTCATCGGCAAAGATCACCTCCAGATCCAGATTGCCCGCCTTGCCGCCCAGATGCTCCACCGCCAGATTGACCGAATTCTGCATGTCCTTGCCAATCACCGCGGCGCCCGTGGTCAGCGTGGTGACAAAACCGATCTTCGCGGTTTCAGCCCAGGCCGCCGTGCTCATCAGGCTCGCAGCAAGTGTCAGTGTCAAAAATGTCTTCATTTTCCCCTCCCAGGTGAATGCGTGACTTTGCCACGCTTATCTTGTTAACCTTTTGTGCCCGCTCCGGAGCTTGCAATCAACGTTTTTCCTCCCGCCCTCAGCATATCGGCGCCGGGTTTGCGGTCAATCTTGCTGACCCCGCCCGCAACAGAGACCCTGAACAACCCCGCCCCCGGCCCCCCGGATATGCAAATCCGATAAGGTGCGCCGCCGCAGAATTGCGGTATAAAGCCCCCGGGCACCCTCGCCCACACCCTGTGCAAGACACATCACAAAACAGAAAAACCACAGACATGCCAAACCCAGACTTCTCGATGGATATCCAGATCAGTTTCGGCCATTGCGACCCGGCCGGGATTGTCTTTTATCCGAACTACTTTCGCTGGTTCGACCGCTGCTTTCACACCTATCTTCAGAAAACCGCCGGCGGCCACCGGCGGCTGTGCAACGTGTTGGACGCAAAAGGCATCGGCCTGATGGACGTGCACGCCAATTTCGTCTCTCCGGCGATGGACGGCGACATGATGACACTGGACCTGAGCATTCTGGACTGGGGCAACAAATCCCTCACCCTCGGGTATCTGGGCCGCATCGGCACCCGCGCGGTGCTTGAGGGGACCGAGTTGCGCAGCATGTTCGTGATGCGCGACGGTCGGTTGCGCGCCGGCGAGATGGCCCCGCTGCGCGCCTTGCTCGACGCCGGACTGCCCGAGACCCCCCCGGCATAAGCGGCCCGGTCGCGCCGCTCACGACCTTGTTGGGCCGCGAGCAATTGAACCCCCATCCGTTCGCGTATAGGCAATCCGTACACAGGTTAAGGACGGGCAATGGCTTTCTCCCCCAACTCCTACTACTGGAAAGGCTTGCGCGACGGGGCGCCCTTTGTGCTGGTCGCAGGCCCCTTCGGCATGCTGTTTGGGGTTCTAGCAACCGAAGCGGGGCTTGATCTGACCGAAACGATGGTGCTGACCGCCACGGTTTTCGCCGGGGCCGCACAGCTTACCGCGCTGCAACTGTTGCAGGAAAACGCACCGATCTTCATCATCCTGGCCTCGGCGCTGGCGGTGAACCTGCGCATGGCGATGTACTCGGCCTCGCTCACCCCCTATCTGGGTGGGGCACCGCTCTGGCAGCGCGCCTTCGCCGCCTATCTGATCGTGGATCAATCCTATGCCTGCTCCATCGTCCGGTTCGAGACCGAGCCCGACCTGAGCATATCCCAGCGCATGCGCTATTACCTCGGCTCGGTCACGCTTGTGACTCTTTGTTGGTACATCTTCACCTTCGTGGGCGCCTTGCTGGGCGCGCAGATCCCGAAAAGCTGGGCGCTGGATTTCGCCCTGCCAATCGCCTTTCTTGCGATGGCGATGCCGATGCTGCGCACCCCGGCACATGTGGCCGCCGCGCTCGTCTCGGTGATCGTGGCGCTATTGGGCGCGGGGCTGCCGTATAACCTTGGCCTGATGCTTGCGGGCTTGGCCGGCATGATGACCGGCGCCCGCGTCGAAGTGCTGTTGCGTAAGAAGGGAACCTGGACATGACGCCGGAGCAGACAGGGTTCGACACCAGCACCCTCTGGATCATGATCGCCGGGCTGGCGGTGGGCAGCTTTGCGCTGCGCTTTCTCTTCATCGGGCTGGTGGGTGATCGGCCGATGCCGGACTGGCTGATGCGGCACCTGCGCTATACCGCCGTGGCGATCCTACCGGCGCTGGTGGCCCCGCTGGTGGTCTGGCCCAAGGCAACCGGCGGCGCGCTTGATACCCCGCGCCTGTTGGCAGCGCTGGTCACGATTGCGGTGGGATTGCTTACGAAAAACGTGCTGTTGGCGATATTTTCCGGGGCCGGCACGCTTTACGGGCTGCTCTATCTACTCTGACAGTTGCTGCTGCGCGACCAGACGGGCGTTGTTCTGGGCGATCCCCTGATCGAGATCGGCGCTGTCGTTCTCGAAATACCGCTCGGTCCGGACCCCGGGCAGGCTACCGAACTGCTGCTCCAGCCGGGTGGGATAGAAGGTAACGTCGACACTCTCGAACCCGGGCACTTTTTTCAGCAGGGTCGAGGTGGCATTGGCGCAATAGATCCCCGGAACTGCGCCGTTATTAAGCGCCAGCCGATAGGCGATTTCGGCCTGTTCGGGGGTCACTTCGACGGTCTGGACCACCACGTGAAAGGTGCTGCGCGCGTGCGAGCCGCGATAGGCCAGTTCCACCCCCGGCGTGATCCCGAACAGCACATCGTTGCGCTCCGGCACAACCGGAGAGCGGAACGAGCCGGCGGGATCAAAGATCACCCGCTCCGAGGCGTTGATCATCAGCGAGGTATGGCCGCCCTTGCCGGTGCGGTTGTTGACCATCGTGTACAGGGCCAGCGTTGACGGCCCCGGATTGCGATAGGACACCGCCGCGATGGTTTCACGATCGGCCAAAGGTTGTTTTTCGACGCAGCCCGCAACAAGCAGGAGCGCCGTACACAGGCACAGCAAACGAACCACGGAAGGTCCCCCGTTCAGGCAAAGGCAAAATGATCAGGTCGCAAAGATCGCCATGAACACCAGCAGTGCCAGCAGGAAGACCACCGTCCAAGTGACGAATTTGACAAAACCGTTGAAGGTTTCGGTCTGGACTGAAACGTCCATATCGCCGTGTTTATGCTCTGCCATCTGTTCCCATCCTGTCAGACTATGGTCGCGTTGCCACTTTGGATACTGAATTTGCCAGCGGCTGTCACCCGGTCAATGCAGCCATTTCGGCGCCGGCGCGGCATTTCTGCACATTTCGCCGGGCCAGATCCGCAGCGCCCCGGCACAAGGGGCACGGGGCGACCCCCGCCAGCCCCGGTGCTAGTCTGCGTCCGTTTCTGCGGCCAGCTCTTCGTCCAGGCCAGCGGCCAGACGAAAGCCGATCCGCGTTGGCGGGCTGTCTGGCTGTGGCTTGGGCATGGCGCGCAGCATCACGTTGAGCTGGCTTACATGCTGGATAAGCTGGGTCCGCCCGCCGGTGCCGTCATCGCCATAAAAGGTGACGATATCGGGATCGTAATATCCGATCCCCTCGATTCGCAGCACCCCGGCGTCGCCGCCGGTGAACCCCATCGCAACCTCATGCGCGTTATCGAGCTGCTCTTCGAAATTGCGGATATAGAGGATGATTCGCTCATAGGCCCAGCGCGCCGGGCTTTTATCGGACACTGGTTTTCCGCCCCCCGCGCGCAGCCCCTCCAAGCGGGGTTCGGCCTTGGGATCACAATGCACCTCATGCACACGGGGAAGGACCGCATCCTCGCTCGCCTCGGCCGTAGTTTTGATCTTGTCATCCATGGCGATCCCACCCTGCGTTAATCATTCTGATTACAGCTTGCGTTGATACAGCCAGGTTCCGTCATCCCCACGTGTCCGCACCGCCTGCCCGGTGTGATACAAGTGATTAACATGGGCAACCGCCTCGACCAGCGCGAGCCCATAGACACCGCTGTCGATCTTGCGCTTGAACAGCGGCGCGAAACAGGCGGCGGCCGGTTTCGGCGTGTCCAGATGATCTAGCAGACGGGTCAAGGCGCCATGGTGATTCTCGATCAGCTGACGCATCCGCAGCGGCAGACCGACGAACGGCAGCTTGTGCCCGCCCAGCGCCAGTTGGTCTGGCCGCGCCAGCAGCGACAACCGCTCGCAGGCTTCCAGCCAGTCGGCCAGTGGATCGGCCTGCGGCTCGGTCGCGTGAACGCCGATATTGGGGCTGATCGAAGACAGGATCTGATCGCCGGTCAGGACAAGATTGTCGTCGCGGCTCCAGAATGTGGCGTGTTCGGGCGCGTGCCCGTTGCCCATATGCACGTCCCAGTCGCGACCGCCCATACGGATCGTATCGTCCTGCTTGATGCGCAGATACCCCAGTGGCAGCGGTGCCACCACATCGGCAAAATTGAACGGGCGCTCTGCCATCCGCTCGGCCAGAATGCCCGGTTCCATCCCGGCGCTGCGATAATAGGCCAGCGTTTCTTCTGGCAGGACCTCCTGCACGTCCAGCACCAGCATCCGCGCGAACAACCATGCGGTGCGGGTGGTCACCAGTTCGGCCCCGTGCGCGACCTGAAACCAGCCGGCCAGCCCGATATGGTCGGGGTGGTGGTGGGTGACGACCACGCGGGTCACCGGCTTGCCCGCCAAGGGTCCGGCCAGCAGCCTTTCCCAGATCGCGCGGGATTTCTTACTGTCGAACCCGGTGTCAATCACCGTCCAGCCGTCGCCGTCATCCAGCGCATAGACATTGACGTGATCCAGCTTCATCGGCAGCGGCAGGCGCATCCAAAGCACGCCCTGCGCCACTTCGATCGCCTCACCCGGCGCGGGCGGAGTGTCCCACGGGTACCGCATGGTCAGGGGCGGGCCACCATCCATCCCTCAGGCCCGCGCCAGATCGTCGATGCCCAGCGCATAGAGCCCCTCGGCCCCGGCCTGAGCATGGGCCAGAAGCGCGCCATGTTCCGGCAGCATCCGGTCGATATAGAACCGCGCCAGCGCCACCCGCGGCCCGTCTTTTTCGG
>JASJGL010000057.1:0-11591 GCA_033791545.1 Pseudodonghicola sp.
CCGGGGGTGGACCAGGCCCGCAGCGACCAGCTTTCGGGTGCCAGACGTGGCCAAGGCCAGCGCCAGGCCAGCGACCAGAGCAGCAGCGAGAGCATGGCGAGCGCACCGGCGGCAAAGAGCAGGGCGGACAGCGCGGTTGCCAGCCAGAGCCCGGGTTCGGCCGACAGACCCCTGCCGCCCCGGCGCACCCACCAGCGCCCGATGGCGCGCCCCGCGCGCTCCAGCACGACGAGCAGGCCGAAGGCGAGCGCGACAAGTCCGGCCTGCACCAACGCCCCGGCGGAGGCGGGCAGCAGGAGCGCGATATCGGGCGCGGAGAACAGTCGCAGCAGCAGGACGGCCAGAGTCGGCGGGTTCGACGGGCCGAGGATCAGCGCCATGTCCACCACCGACAAGGCATAGGCCAGCATCACCATCACGGGCAGGCGGATCAGCGGCCAGACCTGCGGCATGATCACCTTGATCCAGACGATGCCGCGTCCGTAGCCCAGCGATCGGCCCGCCGCGAGGTGTTGGCGCACCGGAATTTGGCTGAGCGCCGACAGGATCACCAGCAGCAGGAACGGCACCTCCTTGACCATCAATCCAAGGATCAGCGCCGCCCCGTCCGGGTCGTTCACGCTTGCCAGCATCGGTGGCCGGTTCCAGCCCATCAGCGGCGCGAGCGCCCGTGCTATCCAGCCCGAAGGTGACAGCAGGAAGGCAAGCCCGATGGCAATGGCCGCATGGGGCGCCGCAAGGAAGGGGGTCAGCAGCCGTCCGCTCGCCCGGGGCGACATCCGCCCGTGCATCGCCGCGCAGACCCCCACCGCCAGCGCGATCGACAGCACGGTCGCGCCAAGCCCGGTCACCAGCGTCAGACGCAGCGCCGTGTCAAAGCCCGGCAGGTCGGCCAGGGTCCGCAGCGGAGCGAGCGAGATTTCACCGGCCCCGATGGCGGGCAAAATGCCGAAGCCTGCCCGCGCCGTCTGCCAAAGACCGGCGGCGATGGGCAGGACAAGTCCGGCGGCGACGATGAGGAGCACAAGTGCCCGCAGACCGCGCCCCTCTGCGGCAGACAAGTTCACCGGGTGTAGCGCCGTGCCCAGGCCTCGGTGAGACGGCTCACCCAACTGGCGTGCGGTTCCGGGAGCGTCGGGCCGAGATCCTCAAGCGTTGGCAGCGCCGCTGCGCCGGGCAGAGCCGCAAACGCTGCGTGGCCCTCGGCATCAAGCCGCGTTGGGTCCAGAACCGAGAAGGAGCCCAGAACCTCGATGTTCTGCATGCGCGCCTGTACCGCCGGTTCGAGCAGAAAGTTCGCCACCACCTGCGCCCCTTCGGCATTGGCCGCATTATAGGGGATGGCGACAAAGCTCACGTTGCCGATGGTGCCACCCTCGGGCACGAAGACGCGCGCCGTCTCCGGCAGGAGGCCCTGCGCGATGGCCGCCGCGGTCGAGGCCGGGTCGAAAGAGACGGAAATATCCACATCGCCGTCGTTCAGCAATTGCTGCTGTACACTCTGGTTTTCCGGAAATGCGGTGCCGCCGCGCCACATGTTGGGACGCAGCGCGTCATACCATGCCCAAAGCGGCGCGGTCTGCGTGGCGAAGGCGGCCTCTGTCACCGGGTCCAGCAGCACGGCGGGATCGGGGGCCAGTTCGATCAACGCCTGCTTCAGGAAGGTGGCCCCCATGAAGTTCGACGGGTCGGGGTGGGTGAACCGGCCGGGGGTCGCGGCGGCCCAGTCCACGAACTCCGCCATGCTGCGCGGCGGCGTCTCCACCCGCGCGCTGTCATAGGTGAAGACGAATTTCGCCAGCCGCCACGGGCTTTCCATCCCCTCGACCGGCACGGTGAAATCAAGCGCGGCAGGCGCGCCCGGCGACAGGTCGACATAGCGCGCGTTCGGCAAATCCGCGACAAAGGGCCCGAACAGCAGATCCTGTTCCCGCATGGCAAGGAAATTCGGCCCGTTGATCCAGATCAGATCGACCGAACCGTCGGTGTCCTTGCCTGCCGCAAGCTCCGAGATTACGCGGGTCACGGCCTCGGCGGTGTCGCTCAGACGGACTTGGCGCACCGACACGCCATAGCGCGCCTCGGTCTGTTCCCCGACCCAGGTGATGAAGGCGTTGGTCCGCTCATCTCCGCCCCAGGCGTTCCAATAAACGGTCTGGTCGCGGGCGGCGTCCAGCGTGTCCTGCCAGTCCGCCAGCGCGGGGGGCGCGGCGAAAGCGGCCAGGAGCGAGAGCGTGGTGATCAGGCGCATAGGCGATCCTTGTGTTATGTGAACCGTTTAAAGAGACTTTCGGCGCAGGCAATCGTTACAGGGTTTTTCAAATTTTTCGATCTGGGGAGAGCGCGCCCCAGCCGTGCCGCCAGCGTGTCAGCGTGGTGATAGCGCAGGCTGCGGCGAAGACATAGGCAAGCACCGGGAACCAAGCCGGGAACAGGCACATCGCAACGAAAAGCGCGATGGTCTCGAAGCCTTCGGTCAGGCCGCCGAGATAATAGATGCCTTTGGAAGGATATCTCTCGGCCGCAAGGCCACGACTGGCGGCGACGGCCGCAAAGGCCAGAAACGACGAGCCAGTGCCGACGAACCCCGCGATCAGCACGGCTGCAGGCAGCGCGTTTTGGCCCGGGTCCGCCAGCGCGAAGCCCAGCGGCACCAGCGCGTAGAAGACGAAATCCAGCGCGATGTCGAGAAAGGCACCGCGATCGGTCGGTTTGCTCAGCCGCGCGACAGCGCCGTCTAGGCCGTCCATCACCCGGTTCAGCGCGATCAGGATCAGCGCCGTGCCATAGAGGCCAAAGGCAAGGGCAGGCAAGGTCAGGGCTCCGACAAGGAAGCTGGCAACCGTGATATGATCCGCATGCACCCCCCGATCGGCGAGCCAATGGGCTGGCAGTGCAAGCAGGCGACGCTGCAGCGGGATCAGGGCGGCGTCGATCATCTGCGCGCGCCTTCAGCAAGGTCGATCTGCGGCTGGCGGACGACAGGGCGCACCACGACCGTGATCGCGGTGAGAGCCGACAGGATGACGCGTTTCTTCAATGGTGGACCCTCCGCCCGGACGACGCGCCAACGAGAGGCCGTTTCATGCGTGCCCGTTGGTGTAACGGAAATACCGAATGGGTTGTATGAAAATTCTGGTGACCCGGTATCAACAGCCCGTGAAGCGCGACGCCGATCCCAAATAGGGCGGCGTCACCGCGGGGCCAAAGCCGCGTTCAAGACCGGTTGTTTTAGCGCTTTCCGGCGGCCTCTTCCCGGTATGTCTTCGGGGCCGTGTCTTCAACGGCTCTGGCTTGTCTTTCGGCACCACAAAAGCGCGACAGGTTCACGAGGTCTTGCGATCAATCTGCGTCAGGGACGTTCCCGAGCCTGACGATAAAGGTCGGCTCTCCAACCTCACCGGACTCCTGATCCTCGACCACCATATAGGCATCAGCCCCGGCGCAGGCGTCGGACCGGCTTTCGCGCTCTGCCCGCTCTTGCGCCTGTGCCGCCGTGGAATATTGCAGTTGTTTATCGATCTGCAAGCTCATCTGCCCGGAGCGCCCAGCCTTCTTTTCGACGTAGGTCTGGCAGATGTAATGCATCTTCTGGGCGGTCTCGTGTTCTTCGCTCATGTCGACTCCTGGGGTGAACTACAGGGGGGGTGGGACACGTCGCAGGCGTATCGGCCGATGTCCGAGGGGCCCGTCCGGATAGGGCCTCTTCGAACGATTTGTTCGAAGAGGCAAGAGGATTCATCTGCGAGCCGGGGCGGCAGCAGAAAGGGCTACTTCGCCTTTTTGCCGCCAATCGACAGCGCGGGTTTTCCCGACAGCGAATTCGCAGTTGCCGAAACCTTTGGCTTTTCTTGCTTTGGTTTCTTGGCTTCTTTGTTTCCGCGTTTGTTGTTTCCCTTACCCATGGTTTGTCCTTCCAAAATGCAGCGCCCTGTTGCCGGAATGGCGATAGTCTGGCTGCGGTCGTTCACAGGTTGCCAGTCAAAGGCGATCGGTCAAACCTGTATTCTTGATCACGTTGGATTGGCGCGCTTGTCTGCGGCCTCGTCCAACGCGCGTTGTTGTCCACGTGACACCGTTGTTATCGGGGTTCCGAAAATCTCATTTGCGGCGGCAAAGTCTTCGGGGGTATCAATCTCGGTCCAGTTCAGGCCGGTGATGTCCAGCGCACGAAAGACTGTGCCTTTTTCTACCAGCCGCGCATAGGCCGCTTCGTAATAATCCTGCAGGTGGGTTTGGCTTTTCATCATCTCTGAGAGCTCGGCAAAAAGAAGCGGGCCGGTCTTGGCGCTGATCTTTTCGATCCCGATGGATTCGCCCAAGGCCAGTTTGGGGTCGACGGATTTTCCGACTTCGAGCACCTGCATCTGATCATCCGTGATGACCTTGACCTCTTCATCCTCCAACGCGATGTTCCGGTCAATACACAACACGTTCGAGCGATCACTATCAACGAGCTGGCGCAGGATCTTGACGTCGAACACCACGTCGGCGTCGAACTTGATAAATTCAGCGGTGCCGATGGCCGTCGAGGCCAGCATCAAGGAATATCCAGTGTTTGTCTCGCTGTAGCGGTCGTTGATCACATAGGTGACGCGGATACCCCGAAAGGTCTTGTCGACGAATTGTTTGATTTCATCGGCTCTGTGCCCCAGCACCAGAACGAACTGGGATATCCCACAGCTTAAACAATTTCGGATCATCCGTTCCAGGATGACAGAGCCGCCGACGGACAGCAGGCTTTTGGCGCATTTATCGGTCAGCGGGCTGAGTCGGGAGCCGATTCCGGCGGCCAGTATAACGGCCATTGGTGGGCGGTGGGTTTCATATCTCATATCATTCTATCCTTGGCATGCCGTTGCGAGGGGGGCTATTTCTGGAGGAGGATCTTTCGGTTTTCCCCGATGTTTTTCCCCCGGAGCCATGACCGGTAGAGGCCCCAGAACATCTGGCTTGCCGCAAATATCCAAAGCATGGGGACGAGCTGATCAAACACGAGGGCGAAAGACAGCATGAAGATGAACACCCCTTCATCAAAGTCGAATATCTTGCTTTGCTCTCTCAGGAACCACGCCCAGTTTGCGCGAAATCCAAAGCCCAGGCCCGCTGTGGTTTCAGCCTGTTTCAACTGCGCCATCTTGGCGGGGTACTCCGGGTCACGCGCGGTTTCTATCTCAAGCGCGATGTATTTGGTGTAGCCGCGCAAGCCGTAGAAGGCGATGCCGATCATGGCGAGAAAGACCGGGGTTGCGCTGCCTGTTTGCGCATAGGCGGCGTATCCGGTGGCCCCGAACCAAAGCGCGACCTGCAGCTGGTCGGTCAGACGGTCATAATAGCTGCCGATGGGCGATGACACCTTGCGATAGCGCGCCATTTGCCCATCCATGCAATCAAGGATGTGGCTGAGGTTGATCAAGACCGCCGCCGCGACGAACCAGCCGGTCCCGCCGACAAGAATCCCGAGCGTTGCCACCACGGCGACCAGAAACGACGCCGCGGTTATGCGGTTAGGCGTTATCGACGTCAGTTCGACCGCGCCATAATTGGCAACGATGGCGAGCGGCGAGGTGACGAAAGACGACCACCATTCATCATCGCGGGTTTTGGTGGCCCAAAGCTGTTTCAACTTGCCCATCATACCACCACCTTCACCAGCATGCGATCAGAGGAGGGGGGCATGAGCAAGTTCGCGCCCATCGGCCGCACCGGTGCAACCAGAGCCGCGGCTTCTGCCTGCAATGTCAGCAACACGTCCTTGAGCGCGGCAAGGAAAAAGCGGATGTCATAGTCGGACAGCTCACCGATATTGCCGACCTGAAAGACCTTGCCGGCGAAGCAGCCTTTGCCCTCGTAGATGATGATGGATTTCTCGCGCAGCCGGTCGCGCAGATCGCGAACGGACATCGACGGCGGCATGCGCACCGTGGTCAGGATCGAACACATGTCTGCTTCCTCGATCAGAAAGTCGAGGTTGAGCCGGCGCATCCCGTCGCGCAGCAGATCCGCGCGGGCCTTGATGCGGGCAAACCGTGTCGTCACGCCTTCGCGCAGAATGTCGATCAACGCCTGCTCAAGCGCGAAAAACAGCGGAACCGCAGGTGTATTGGGCGTCTGGCTGTGATCTTTCAGGAAGGCGTAGAACGTCGCGAGGTTCAGATAGGTGGTTTTCGCCGCGTGCCGTTTCAGACGTTTGAAGTGTTTCTTGCGCCCAACGACAAACGACAGACCGGGATAGGAGCCGATGGCCTTGGAACTGGAACTGGACACGAAGGCGATGTTGTACGCCTCCATGTCGATCCCTTCCGCGCCGACGGAACTGACCCCATCGACCACGAACAGCGCGCCATTGGCCTTGGCCAAGGCGCCGATTTCGGCCAGCGGGTTCAACATGCCGGAACAGGTCTCGTGATGCGCCATCGCCACGACAGCGATCTTGTGGGTCGCCAGATATGTGGCAATCTCCGTCAGATCGAACGGCGTTCCCCAAGGCACGTTGATCAGGTGTGTTTTTTTGTTGTGGATCAGAGAGATCTTGTGCAACCGCCCGCCAAACTCGCCATTCGACAGGATCAGGATCGCGCCCTTTCCCACGACCGAGGACAGGATGGCCTCATTTGCTGCAGTCCCGGACCCGGTGATCACCACAGCGCGATAGCGTGTGCGGTTTCTGATCTGAAACAGCGAAATCAGTTTGTGTTCGATACTGCCAAGAAGGGCATCGAAATCAGGTTCGCGGTGACAGATGTCCTCCTTGCTGATCGCAAGGCGCAGGGTCTCGGCCACATTCACAGGGCCGGGGGTGAAAAGCAGAAATTTATCCAAAATTTGGTCATGCTCCAACGACACCATGACCGAGGTCATGAGGTCGGCACGCCCATGATACGTCCGCGCACGAGGCTCGCGCAGGGACATCGAGAGGGCACAAATCGAGTTCGAAAGCACAGTCACGCGTGGTGGCTATTGAAAAGCGCGACCACCAAGGGTGGCGATCGAGTGTCGTTCGAAAATTGAACGCTTGCAGAAATAGAAAAAAGACGGCTGATCCCTGCAATGGATTTGGATCAGCCGTGCATCATGCGCCAGAATTCAGCGTCTGACCGGCCATGCGGCAAAGTCTAACAAATTCGCGGGTCGCAAGAGAGAGCCAACACGCAGAGAGACGTGGGCGGCGTTGGATCTTAACCGAAAATTCCGGCAGCAAGGTCAGAGATCCTGATGTGCTGCGATTGACTTTGGAAAAACCGTCGTGCGTTTTGGTCGTGCGTTTTGAAGGGACGCCAGACTAAAAACCCGTATAGACAAACCCGGTGAATAGCAAGAAATGGTTTCAATTCGCGACCGAAGTAGCCTGCTCTGCCCCGCAAGAGGTTCTCCTTGACCAAGGGGGTGTTGGGGGCTAGCCCAAGACATCTCATGGAAACATCCCCCCAGACCTTGGACACCGCAAACGGGCTGACCCCGTTTTGCAAACTAATCGATCATTACGATGGTCTGCTGTGCGATATCTGGGGCGTTCTGCATAACGGCGTGGCCGCTTTCGACGATGCCGTTGACGCATTGTGCCGGGTTCGTGCCAGTGGCCGTTTCGTTATTTTGATCACCAATGCGCCGCGCTTATCCAAGGACGTCTATCCGCAGCTTGCGCGTTTCGGTGTTCCGCGTGCGGCGTTCGATACCATTCTTACCTCTGGCGATGTCACCGGAATTCTGGTTGCGACCCAACCTGATGCGCCCTTGTTTCACTTTGGCCCGGCGCGGGATCGCTCGGTTCTGGAGGGGCTGACAAATCCGATCGTCGCCTTGAAGGACGCCAAGATCTGCCTTTTGACCGGTCCGCTCGATGACGACATCGAAACGGTGGATGTCTATCATCGCTGTCTTGTGAAGATGCGCGACAACGCGGTGACAATGATCTGCGCAAACCCCGATTTGCTGGTCCGAAGCGGTCCGCGAATGGTCATCTGTGCCGGCTCGATTGCGCAGCGCTATGCCCAACTGGGCGGTACCGTGATTCATGCCGGGAAACCTCAGGCCGAAATATATGACGAAGCGCTGAAAAGGGCGGCCGCGCTTGCGGGCAAGGAGATTCCGAAAACCCGATTGCTGGCGGTCGGTGATGGCATGCCAACCGATATCAAAGGGGCCGCAGACAACGGGTTTGATGCCTATTTTGTTGCCGGCGGCATCCACGCCGAGGCGTTTCCCGACATGAACCTGGCCGCCAATGTGACGAAAGCTGGCGAAACCCTCAAAAGCAAATTCGCGGGTCTGAAGCTGGTCGGAATTTGCGACCATTTGCGGTGGGTCTGAGCGCGCGGCATAAGCCAAACCGGCGCGCGTCACTCTGATCCCTCGGAAAGGGGCTGCTAGCGTTCGCCGCGGCGATAGGGCTGCATCAACGCTTGCGGCACCCGGGCGCGCCGCGCCATGACGATCAGCGCCACGATGGACAGCACATAGGGCAGCATCAGGAACAACTGGTAGGGCACCCCGTCGACCACGGTTTGAAGCCGCAATTGGAAGGCGTCGAAAAAGGCAAACAGCAGCGCGCCCAAAAGCGCCCGACCGGGCTGCCAAAGCGCAAAGACCACCAGCGCAACGCAGATCCAGCCGCGCCCCTGCACCATGGTCGGAAAGAACGAATTGAACGCCGCCAGCGTCAGAAACGCTCCGCCCACCCCCATCAACGCCGAGCCCGCCATGATGGTGCCGATGCGCAGCCGGATCGGATCGATGCCCTGCGCATCCACCGCGTGCGGGTTCTCGCCCGTCATGCGGATCGCCAGCCCCAGCGGGGTGCGGTACAGCACATAGGCCAGTAGCGCCACCAGCCCCAGCGCCAGATAGGTGGGGGCGGTTTGGTTGAACAGCACCGGCCCCAGAAACGGGATCTCGGACAGGACCGGCACCGGATAGGCCCGGAACGGTTCCACCGTGGGGGGAGAGGAGGCCGTGGGCACCGCCAGCCGGAACACGAAATAGGAAAAGCTTGACGCGAACAGCGTGATGCCAAGGCCGGTGACGTGCTGGCTGAGCCCCAGCAGTGCCGTCAGCACCCCATGCAACAGCCCAAACAGTGCACCGCCCGCCGCCGCCGCCAGCAGGCCAAGCCAGAGGTTGCCGCCGGAATAGACAGTCAGCCAGCCAACCATGGCGCCAAAGGTCATGATCCCTTCGATCCCGAGGTTCAGCACCCCGACCCGTTCGCACAGCAGCACGCCCAGCGTGCCAAAGATCAGCGGCGTCGCGATGCGCAGCACCGCTTCCCACATGCCGACAGAGCTGAGGATATCGAAAAGAAGGCTCATCTGCGTATCCTGTACTGGGTGAGGAACAGCGCCACCAGCATGGTCAGAAGCGACAGGGCGACGGTGACATCGGCGATGTAGGACGGGATGCCAAGCGCGCGCGACATCGAATCCGCGCCCACGAACATCACCGCCGAAAACAGCGCCGCTCCGATCACCCCGATCGGGTTCAGGTTCGCCAGCATGGCGATGACGATGCCGGAATAGCCATAGTTGGGCGAAAGATCCGTGGTGACATAGCCCTTGACGCCCATGACCTCGATCGCGCCGGCAAGCCCGGCAAGCCCGCCCGAGAGACAGGCCACCGCCACCAGCGTGCGCCCCAGCGGCACACCGGCGAAAGCGGCGGCGCGCGGGCTGAGCCCGGCGGCGCGCGCGCGCATGCCAAACACCGTGCGTGCCTGCAGCCACCAGACCGCGACCGCCATGGCCAGCGCGATCAAAAGACCGGCGTGCAACCGCGTCCGCGCCATCAGTTTCGGCAACACGGCATTGTCGGGCACCGGCACCGATTGCGGCCAGCCAAAGGCCAGCGGGTCCTTCATAGCACCTTCGATCATCATCGACACGAACAGCACCGCGATAAAGTTCAGCAACAGGCTGGTGACGACCTCATCGACCCCGAATTTCAACCGCAGGCCAAGCGGCAGCAGCAGCAGGACCATCCCGGCCACGGCCCCGACACCAAGGCACAGCACAATCGCCAGCGGTGCCGGCAACCCGGCCACCGCCGGGATCATGCCAAAGGCCGCCACCGCCAGCGCCCCGACATAGAATTGCCCCTCGGCGCCGATGTTCCAAAGCCGGGCGCGAAACGCCACGGCGGCGGCAAGCCCGGTCAGGATCAGCGGGGTCGCCCGCGTCAGCGTCTCGGAAAACCCGAGGCGAGAGCCAAAAGCCCCCTTCAGGATCAGCCCGTAGGCTTGAAACACATTGGCGCCCGCGATGGCGATCAGCAGCCCGGCAACGATCAGCGCCGCCAGCACCGCGCCCAGCGGCGCCAACAGGTTCAACGTGGTCGAGGGATGCTCGCGTCGTTCAAATCTCATGGGGGGGTGCCTCTGCCTCGATCTGTTCCGCCGCGCTCCAGTCGCCTGCCATCATCAGGCCCAAAAGCTGCGCATTCGCCCGCTCTGCCGGGATCGCGGGTGACAGGCGGCCGCCGACGATGGCCCGGATCCGGTCCGACAGCGCGATCACCTCGTCCAGATCCTCGGAGATCAGCAGCACCCCGGCACCGCGCCCGCGCGCGTCCAGCAGGCGTTCATGCACCCCGGCGATGGCACCCTCGTCCAGACCCCGGCTGGGTTGCGCCGCGACCAGAATGTCAGGCCCCGCCGTCAGCACCCGGCCAAGGATCAGCTTTTGCATATTGCCGCCTGACAACAGCCGGATGCGCCCGTCCACGGTGGCGCCGCGCACGTCGTAATCGCGAACAATTGCCTCGGTCGCGGCCCGCGCGGCGGCGCGTTTGACCAAACCGTGCGAGGAGAACTCCGGCGACCAGATCCGTTCCAGCACCGCGTTCTCCCACGTGCTCATGTCGCCGATCGTGCCTTCGACATTGCGGTCCTCGGGGATGCGCCCGATCCCGGCGGCGATGGCATGGGGGACGTCATGGCGCGCGGGGGTCTGGCCCTTGACCAGCAGCGCGCCACCGTCGGGCGGGTACAGGCCGGAAACCAGCCCGGCCAGCGTCGTCTGACCGTTGCCGGAGACGCCGATGATGCCCAGCGTCTCGCCCGCGTGCAGCTTGAAGCTGACGCCTTGCAGCGAGGCGCCGCCCTTGCCGCCCAATGTGACATCGACCGCTTCCAGCAGCACCGCGCCGGGGCGGGCAGGGGGGCGTTCGGGGCGTTTCACGGCGCGCCCCACCATCAATTCGGCCAGCTCTTCTTTCGAGGTCGCTTCGGTCGCGCGTTCGGCCACCACCTTGCCGCCGCGCAACACCACCACCCGGTCCGAGGCCGACATGACCTCGTGCAGCTTGTGGCTGATGAAAATCAGCGACAGCCCCTTGGCGGCCATCTCGCGCAGCGTGGCGAACAGGCTTTCGGCCTCCTGCGCCGTCAGCACGGCGGTCGGCTCATCCAGGATCAGCACCTCTGCGTCGTTATACAGCGCCTTGAGGATCTCGACCCGCTGGCATTCTCCGACCGAAAGGTCGCAAACCCGCGCCTCCGGCTCCACCGCCAGCCCGAACCGCTGCGACAGATCCATCAGCTTGGCCCGCCCCGCTGCCCGGTCCGAGCGCAGCTTCCACAGCGGCTCGGTGCCGGTCAT
>JASJGL010000058.1:0-43776 GCA_033791545.1 Pseudodonghicola sp.
ACAGGTCGCCCGGCCAGTTTGCTAAACTCCTGATCGAACTCGCCCAGATGCCGGTGCGTGCCGCCGATGGCGTAGGCGTTATAGCCCTCGCTCAGCTCTGCATGCAGCAGGTTTTCCTTAAGCGACCGCCCGGCGCCGGACACCGCGCATTTCAAATCTAAAATGATCTCGTCCAAATCAATCACCTTGGCGGCAATCAACGGGCGTAAAGCATACAGACCGGTCGCCGAATTACACCCAGTGCCCGCGACAAGGCGCGCAGACCGGATTTCTTCGCGATAAAATTCGGTCAGCCCGTAAACCGCCTCGCCCTGCTCAACCAAGGCGGCATGTTTGTTGCCATACCACTTCTCGTATTCGTCCGGATCGCGCAGCCGGAAATCAGCAGAGAGATCAACGATCTTCAGATCCTTGGGCAGCGCCGCGATCACCTCTTGGCTGGTCTTGTGCGGCAGCGCGCAAAAGCACAAGTCGATCTGCGAAAAGTCGATTTCCTCAATCTTGCAAAGGATCGGAAGATCCATATGGCGCAGATGCGGGAACACATCGGCCATGGCCATGCCAGCCTTGCGCTCGCCCGACAGGGCCTTGATGTCGATATTGGGGTGCTGGGCGATCAAGCGGACCAGCTCGGCCCCGGTGTAACCGCTGGCCCCGAGAATGGCGACGTTATGGGTCATCTTCGCCCTCTTACCTATTGTATATAAAGTGTTTCATATAGAACGTGTTGGCGAAAACAGCTTCGCGCATCACGCCTGCTCAAAGATGATCGGTCGTCGCAGGAACTGGGCGGCATGGTCGCTCACCCGGCCGGGATTGCCGGTGGTCAGGAAACCGCTGGCGCCATCGCCCTGCATGTTGGGGTGTCGGTTCAGGTAATGCGCCAGACTGCTGGCCACCAGATTGGCCTGACTATACACCGTCACATCCGGCCCCAGTGCCTGCTGAAACACCTGCTGCAACAGCGGGTAATGGGTACACCCCAATATCGCGGCCTCAGGAAGCGGCATCTTGCGTTTAAGCGCCTCCACATGCGAACGCACCAGCGCCTCGGCGAGGATCATGTCGCCCTCCTCAATGGCATCCACCACGCCGCCGCAGGCCTGCGCCTCCACATCGACGCCGATGGCGCGAAAGGCCAGCTCGCGCTGAAAGGCACGGCTTGCAACCGTCGCGGGCGTGGCGAACAGCGCGACGGTCTTGACCGCCACTTCACGTGGTGGCGAATTGTCGCCCCACTGCCGTTCAGTCAGCGACTCGATCAGCGGCACGAAGACCCCCAGCACCCGCTTGCCTTCGGGCACGCCCGCCTCCTGCATCCGGCGCAGGGCGGCGGCGCTGGCGGTGTTGCAGGCCAGAATCACCAGATCACAGCCCCGGCTCCACAAGTTCTCGACCGCGGATTTGGTCAGCTGATAGATGTCCTCGGCATCGCGCACGCCATAGGGGGCGTGGGCGCTGTCGGCGAAATACAGAAACTCCACCTCGGGAAGATGTTTCTGCGCGGCGTCCAGGACGGTCAGCCCGCCCAGTCCGGAATCAAAAATGCCTACTGCCATGGTGTATCAGGCGCGATGCCGTTCCTCGAATTCAAAGCCGTAATCGTATGATTTCAGCGGTTCTGGAGACAGCTCATACGTCGCTTTGCGCAGGAAATCCATCATCATACGTGACTCTCCCGCCATCGGGTCGAGGATGTCGCGCCCGATCGGGGCGCCGATGACCACGCGAACAGGCGTATCGACCCGTTTGCGAAACTCCTTGAGCAGCAATCCCATGCGCAGCGTGCTGTGCAAGTGACTGGCGATCTGGAACAATCGGCTGGTGTGGCCATCGAAAAACACCGGCACCACGGTGGCCTTCGATTTACCCACCATCCGCGCGGTAAAGCCGCGCCAACCCGGGTCCATCGGATGCGAAAACGGTTTCGCCCCGGTGCTGACCGTCCCGCCGGGAAAGATCCCGACCGCCCCGCCCGTGCCAAGCCCGCCCGTACCCAGATACTCTAACGCCGTCTTGCGGGTGGCCAGATTCTCGCGCATCGCCTCACGGGTGTCGTCAAAGCTGATCGGCAGAATTGCGCGCTCGATATCCTCGGCCCGGCGGAACACGCTATGGGCCATGATGCGGAAATCGCCCCGCACCCGGCTCAGGATATGTCCCATCATCAGACCGTCAAGTATACCATAGGGGTGGTTCGCGATCAGAATCAGCGGCCCCTCGCGCGGGATATTCTCCAGCGATCCGCCCACCACGTCCAACGTCAGCCCGTAGCGCTCGACCATCACCGACCAGAAATCCTGCCCAGCCGCGACGGCGCTTTCATAGCCGTCGGCGCGCCGGATCAGGCGCAGCCGACCGGTGGTGTTCTCCATCAGGCGGATCACCGTCCGCCCGCCGCGCGTGGCGGCGGAATGGGCATAGGTGATATCGCGGGCGATATGACGACGCGAGGTCATGAGGGGCGAGGACATGAGAAGCGCTCCGAACCGGTCAGCGTGAGATTACGCTGATTGACGGTTTTGCATAAGATCGGTGACGCTTGTGTGACACCCCTATTCCGCCGCTATTCTGCCGCCGCCTTCATCTCTGGCCCGCCTTGGCGAAAGGCCGCCAACAGCTCTTCGCGCCGCTTGGCCGCCTTCTGCTCGTTCGCCAGTTTCACCGGGCCAAAGCCCCGGATCTGCAACGGCAGCAGCGCCAGCGCCACGACGATATCGCGGGTCTCGGGCGTGATCTTGGGCAAGACCTCTTTCATGTCTCGCTCGTATTGCTTGATCAGCGCCCGCTCCATCTTGCGCTCGGCGGAATAGCCGAACAGGTCAAGCGGCGTGCCGCGCAGCCCCTTCATCCGCGCCATCAGCTTGAGCGGCCCCAGCATCCATTCGCCGAATTCGCGCTTTTTCGGCCGCCCGTCAGCGTCCTTGCCGCCCAGAATCGGCGGCGCAAGGTGAAAGGTCAGCTTCAGATCGCCGTCAAACTCGGCTGCAGCCTTGTCGCGGTTCGTCAGCATAAGCCGCGCAACCTCGTATTCGTCCTTATAGGCCAACAGCTTGTGATAGCCCTGCGCGACCGCCTCCTTGAGCCCCTTGTCCTCGATCCCGTCCAGCATCCGGCCATAGCGCTTGGCCAATCGCTTGCCCTGATAGGCCAGCAGATGTTCGGCGCGATAGGCGATCTTTTCATCCAGCGATTGCGGCAGTTCGACCACATTGGGGGTCAACAGCGCCTGCGCCTCTTTCGGATGCAACACCGCCCAGCGTCCGATCTCGAAGGCGCGCAGATTGCGCGGCACCGCGGCGCCGTTCAACTCGATCGCCTGGGTGATCGCCTCATGGCTGACCGGGATCAGCCCGCGCTGCCAGGCACCGCCGAACACCATCATGTTGGAATAAATCGAATCCCCCATCGTCACCCGCGCCAGTTCCGAGGCGTCGAACAGCGACACCCGATCCTGAAGCCGCGCCTCCAGCGCCAGCGACAGCCGGTCGGTGGGGATGGTGAATTCGGTGTTGCGGGTGAAATCGCCGGTGATGATCTCGTGGCTGTTGACCACCGCGCCGCTGCGCCCCGTGGTCATCAGGCCAAGCGTCTTGGCCCCCGCGCTCACCACCAGATCGCCGCCGATCAGCGCATGCGCCTCACCCGTGGCGACCCGGATCGCGCTGATATCCTCGGGTTTCTCGGCGATGCGACAATGGATATGCACCGCGCCGCCCTTCTGGGCGAGCCCGGCCATCTCCATCATGCCGGCGCCCTTGCCGTCGATCTGGGCCGCTTGCGCCAGCACCGCGCCGATGGTCACCACCCCGGTTCCGCCAACCCCGGTGATCACCACGTTATGGGTGCCCGAAATCTGTGGCAGCTGCGGCAGTGGCAGATGCGGCAGGTCGAGATCGGTGGTTGCCTCCTTGCGGATCTTGGCCCCCTGCACCGTCACAAACGACGGGCAGAACCCCTTGATGCACGAAAAGTCCTTGTTGCATGAGGATTGGTCAATCGCCCGCTTGCGCCCCAACTCGGTCTCTTTCGGCACGATCGAGACACAGTTGGACTGTACCCCGCAATCGCCGCAGCCCTCGCAAATATCGGTATTGATAAACACCCGCTTGTCCGGGTCGGGAAAGGTGCCACGCTTGCGCCGACGGCGTTTCTCGGCGGCGCAGGTCTGGATATAGACGATGGCCGAGACCCCCTCGACCTCGCGCATCTTTTCCTGCACCTGCATCAGCTCGGCGCGCTCATGGGTCGGCACGCCCGCGGGCAGCGCCTTGAAATCCACGTCTTCCTTTTCGTCATAGACGACGGCAAGGGTCTTGACCCCCATCGCCTTGATCTCGTTCACGATGCGCGCCGCGGTCAACCCGCCCTCGTTGTCCTGCCCGCCGGTCATGGCGACTGCGTCATTGAACAGGATCTTGTAGGTCATGGTCGTCCCAGCGGCGAGCGCGGCGCGGATCGCCTGAACACCAGAGTGGTTATAGGTGCCGTCGCCAAGGTTCTGGAACACGTGCTTGGTGTTGGAAAACGGCGCCTCGCCGATCCAGTTGGCCCCCTCGCCGCCCATATGGGTGAACCCCAGCGTGTCGCGGTCCATCCATTGCACCATGAAATGACAGCCGATGCCGGCATAGGCGCGGCTGCCTTCGGGAATCTTGGTGCCGGTGTTATGCGGGCAGCCGGAACAGAAATAGGGCAGACGGCTGGCGATCTCTTCAGCGTTGTCATTGCGGCGCGCGTCACTCAGCGCCTGCAGCCCGGCGCGGACACCATCGGTCTCGCGCCCCTCTTCGATCAGGATTCCGCCCAGTTTTTCAGCGATCATGATCGGGTCAAGCGCACCCCGGGTCGGGAACAGCTCTTCGCGGTGCATGCCGCCAGCGCCGCCCTTGTACCAGCCATAGACGCGCCGGCCCCGGCGGTCATCAAAGATCGCCTCCTTGACCTGCACCTCGATCAGCTTGCGCTTTTCCTCCACGATCACGATCAGGTCCAGATCCTCGGCCCAGTCGTGGAATCCCTTCATGTCGAGCGGAAAGACCTGCGCGATCTTGTAGGTGGTGATCCCCAGACGCTCGGCCTCGGCCTCGTCGATATTCAACAGCGACAAGGCGTGCTGCAGGTCAAGCCAGTTCTTGCCCGCCGCCACCAGACCGATCTTGGCCCCCGGCTTGCCCCAGATCCGCTTGTCGATCTTGTTGGCATGGGCAAAGGCCTCGGCGGCAAAGCGTTTGACGTCAATTAACCGCTGTTCCTGTATCGTGCGCTCATCGACCAGCCGGATGTTGAGCCCATCCGCAGGCATATCAAATTGCGGCGTGACAAGCTGCACCCGGTCGGGGGAGCCGTCAACGACCGATGTCACCTCGATGGTGTCCTTCATCGTCTTCAAGCCGACCCAGAGACCGGAAAACCGCGACAAGGCAAAGGCATAGATGCCAAGATCAAGGATCTCCTGCACCCCGGCCGGGCTCACGATCGGCACATAGGCATCCATCAATGCCCATTCCGACTGGTGCAAAACGGTCGAGGACTCCCCCGTGTGGTCGTCCCCCATCGCCATCACCACCCCGCCCAAGGGCGACGTGCCCGCCATATTGGCATGCCGGATCACGTCGCCGGACCGGTCCACCCCCGGCCCCTTGCCGTACCACAGGCCAAAAACACCGTCATACTTGCCTTCGCCACGAATCTCGGCCTGCTGCGCGCCCCAAAGCGCGGTTGCCGCCAGATCTTCGTTCAGACCGTATTGAAAGGTCACGTCGCTCGCGGCCAATGGCTTGGCGGCGCGGCTCATCTGCAGATCAACGGCCCCCAGCGGCGAGCCACGATACCCAGTGACCAGCCCGGCGGTATTGTGCCCGGCCGCCGCATCGCGCGCCTTTTGCATCAACATCAACCGGACCAGGGCCTGTGTCCCATTCAACAGGACCGGAGATTTCTCCAGGTCAAAACGGTCGTTGAGCGAAATCTTTTGCGTACTCATTCGGCGCCTCCCAACGTCTGATCAGTTTGCAACATTCAGTTTATAATAGGTCAAGATCATTGACCTGAACAGAGTTTTCCCACCAATCTGTTACCAAAGATCTGTTACCAAGGACGATAGGGCGTGTTAGACGCCGCGGAATTACTCATAGCGCGTGAGCCGACGAACGAAAGTGACGGATATGGACTGGGACAAGCTTCGAATATTTCATGCGGTCGCAGACGCGGGCAGCTTGACCCATGCCGGCGAACGGCTGAACCTGTCGCAGTCGGCAGTTAGCCGGCAAATCCGCGCGCTGGAAGAATCACTGAACAGCACGCTGTTCCACCGCCACGCGCGCGGGTTGATTCTGACCGAACAGGGCGAACTGCTGTTCGACGCCACCCGCGCCATGAGCAAACGGCTGGAGGCGGCCTCGGCCCGCATCCGCGACAGCGAAGAAGAGGTGTTCGGCGAACTCAAGGTGACCACGACCACCGGGTTCGGCACCCTGTGGCTGGCCCCGCGCCTGACCAAACTGTACGAGAAGTACCCCGACCTCAAGATCGACCTGATGCTGGAAGAGCGCGTGCTTGACCTGCCCATGCGCGAGGCCGACGTGGCCATCCGCATGAAGGAACCCAGCCAGGCCGACCTGATCCGCAAACGCCTGATGACCGTACAGATGCAGCTTTATGCGTCGCGCGATTATCTGGAGCGCAACGGCATTCCCGCAGATATCGAAGATATGGCCGATCACCGGCTGGTCTGCCAGAACCCCAACGCCCCGCAAGTGGGCGCCGGGGCTTCGCTGGTGCAGCAACTGATGGCAAACAACCCCCATTCCATGCTGACGGTGAACAACTATTTCGGCGTGTTGCAGGGGGTACTGCACGATCTGGGCATCGGCGCCCTGCCCGATTACCTGACCGAGGACTTCCCGCATCTGGTGCGCGTCCTCCCCGAGATCGAATCCGCCGACGTGCCCGTTTTCCTCGCCTACCCCGAGGAGCTGCGCCATTCCAAACGCATCTCCGCCTTCCGCGATTTCGTGCAGGACGAGATTATCTCGCATCGCAAGCAGCTCCGGCAACTTGGCAAAATCTAAGCCATGCGCGAAACGCATAGCCGTTTTTCAACCAACACGGCGCAATTGCGCTTGAACGTACATAAAGCGATCCCTAAATCAGCATTCGAAGGCGATGGCGCTTAGTTGCTCATCATCTTCATACCTCCCTGTTGGACTTGGGCCGAGCTTAGTGCTCGGCCTCTTTTTTTGTCCAACGACCTCCGGCCCTACGCGAACACAACGCGCGCGACACGCTAGACCCTTTCCCCCAACCGGCCGTTGCCCTATTAGGGCGCAAACGACGCCATGCGGGGATGCACCAGCGATGCAAGAGCCAAAAATCACTCCGGACCTGATTAAAAGCCACGGCCTGAATTCCGACGAATACAACCGCATCCTCGACACCATCGGGCGCGAACCGACGTTTACCGAGTTGGGCATCTTCTCGGCCATGTGGAACGAACACTGTTCCTATAAATCCTCCAAGAAATGGCTGCGCACCCTGCCGACCTCTGGCCCGCAGGTCATCTGTGGCCCGGGCGAGAACGCCGGCATCGTCGATATCGGTGACGGCCAGGCGGTGGTGTTCAAGATGGAAAGCCACAACCACCCGTCCTATATCGAACCCTACCAAGGGGCGGCGACCGGGGTTGGCGGCATTCTGCGCGATGTCTTCACCATGGGTGCACGTCCGATTGCCGCGATGAACGCGCTCAGCTTTGGCGAGGTGGATCACCCCAAGACCAAGCGTCTGGTGCATGGCGTGGTCGAGGGCGTCGGCGGTTACGGCAACTGTTTCGGCGTGCCCACCGTCGGCGGCGAGGTCCGCTTTCATGCCGCCTATAATGGCAACTGTCTGGTCAACGCCTTTGCCGCCGGTCTGGCCGATACCGACAAGATCTTTTACTCCGCCGCCAGCGGTGTTGGCATGCCGGTGGTCTATCTCGGCGCGAAAACCGGGCGCGACGGCGTCGGCGGCGCCACCATGGCCAGCGCCGAATTCGACGACACCATCGAGGAAAAGCGCCCCACCGTTCAGGTCGGCGACCCCTTCACCGAAAAACGCCTGATGGAGGCCACGCTGGAGCTGATGCAAACCGGCGCGGTGATCTCGATTCAGGATATGGGCGCGGCGGGTCTGACCTGTTCCGCCGTCGAGATGGGCGACAAGGGCGATCTGGGCGTACGGCTGGATCTGGAAAAGGTTCCCTGCCGCGAAGAGAACATGAGCGCCTATGAAATGATGCTGTCGGAAAGCCAGGAGCGTATGCTCATGGTGCTGCGCCCGGAAAAAGAGGACGTGGCGCGCGCGGTGTTCGACAAATGGGATCTCGACTTTGCCATCGTCGGCGAAACCATTGCCGAGGATCGCTTTCTCGTCATGTACAACAACACGACAATGGCCGACCTGCCGCTCAAGGCGCTGTCGGGCACCGCGCCGGAATACGACCGCCCCTGGGTCGAGACACCGGCGGCCGAGCCGCTGGCCGACGTGCCCCAGATCGACCCGATTGACGGGCTGCGTGCGCTGATCTCTTCACCGAACTATGCGGCAAAACAATGGGTCTATGAACAATACGACACCATGGTGATGGCAGACACGGCCCGCAATCCGGGGCTTGGCGCTGGCATCGTGCGGGTGCATGAGACCGGCAAGCTGCTGGCCTTCACCTCTGACGTGACGCCGCGCTATGTGCGCGCCAACCCGGTCGAGGGCGGCAAACAGGCGGTGGCCGAGGCCTATCGCAACCTCACCGCGGTCGGCGCTACGCCGCTGGCCTCGACCGACAACCTGAACTTCGGCAACCCGGAAAAGCCCGAGATCATGGGCCAGCTCGTTGGCGCCATCAAAGGCATCGGCGCCGCCTGTCTGGCGCTCGACATGCCGATCGTCTCGGGCAACGTGTCGCTGTATAACGAAACCGACGGCGAGGGCATTCTGCCCACCCCCACCATCGGCGCCGTGGGTCTGATCGCCAACGAAGACGAGATCATCGGCACCACCGTGCGCGAAGGGCATGTCGCCCTGCTGGTCGGCGAAACCCATGGTCATCTGGGCCAGTCCGCCCTGCTGGCCGAGGTCTTCAACCGCGAAGACGGCGATGCCCCCACGGTTGATCTGGAGGCGGAAAAGCGCAACGGCGATTTCATCCGCGCCAATCGCGCGCTGATCACCGCCTGCACCGACCTGTCCGACGGCGGTCTTGCGCTGGCCGCGTTCGAGCTGGCCGAAGGCTCCGGCGTTGGCGTACATCTGGACGCAGGCGCGACCGAGACCCTGTTCGGCGAGGATCAGGGCCGCTACCTCATCGCCTGCAATTTCGATCAGGCCGAGGCGCTGATGATTGAAGCGGGCAAGGTCGGGGTGCCGATTGTCTCGGTTGGACGTTTCACCGGGGAAAATGTACGCTTCGACGGCTCCGAAGCGCCGCTGGCAGAGCTGTCCGCGATCTACCGCAGCAGCTTTGAAAACGCTCTGGGGTGAGCCTTTTTTCCCGGACCGGGATACGCGGCTGCGTCTTGCGCGCCAGCCGCCATCGCCCTACATCTGGTCCGACACCAACAGGAGTTTGCCCCGAATGGCGATTCAGGCCCACGATATCGAAGCGTTGATCCGCACCGCCTTTCCCGACGCCAAGATCACCATCACCGATCTGGCGGGCGACGGAAACCACTATGCAGCCGAGGTGATCGACGAAGGTTTTCGCGGCAAGAACCGGGTACAACAGCAACGCGCCGTCTATGCGGCGCTCAAAGGCAAGATGGACGGCGCCAACGGCGAACTGCACGCGCTGGCGCTGACCACCAAGGTTCCGGACTGATCCTGTCCGAGCCCTCTCCAGCCCCCCCTCCCGAACGGAGATCTAGATCTATGACCGACGCAACAAACCGCATCCAGACCACCATCGCCGAAAACGACGTGGTGCTTTACATGAAGGGCACCAAGGACATGCCGCAATGTGGCTTTTCCAGCCGCGTGGCCGGTGTCCTGAACTACATGGGCATCGACTATGCCGATGTGAACGTTCTGGCCGACGACGAGATCCGTCAGGAAATCAAATCGTTTTCCGACTGGCCGACCATTCCCCAGCTTTACGTCAAGGGCGAGTTTGTCGGCGGCTGCGACATCATCACCGAGATGATGCTGTCCGGCGAGTTGGATCAACTGTTTGAGACCAAGGGCGTCACCTATGACAAGGACGCTGCCGAAAAGATCCGGGAAGCCAACGCCTGATCGGGCGCGCCTTCCCGCAAGACGACACTATCCAGAAAGACGACAAGGGGGCCACGCGGCCCCCTTTTTTGTTGCTTGGTGTTGCGCGGGCAAGCGCCCCGACAGACAGATACCGGTCGCAAGGGCTTCGCCACAAAGCGCGCGGGGGATTATTCCACCGTCTTTTCCTCGACCTCGGCGGCCAGCGCCTCGGCACGCGCGGCCAGTTCGGCCAATGTCTCGGTGACCGAATGCGGCACCACCGGCACCTCGATCCGTTCAGGCACCGGTGCGGGCGCGGAGCGGAGCTGGGCCAATTCGGCCTCGCGCTCGGCCAGCTGCGCCTCGACCTCCTTGATCCGGTCTTCAACCGCCGCCGTCTTGTCCGCCAGCATCAGACCGGCCATCAACAGCATCCGCCCCTCGGGCATGCGCCCGATCTGGTTTGACAAGACCCGCGCCTCGTCATCCAGCATCTTGGCCGCCGAATGCAGAAAGCTTTCCTCGCCCTCCTGACAGGAGACTTCAAAATCGCGCCCGCCGATATGGATCGTGACCTCAGGCATCATTCATCCTCCCCTTCTGGCAGGCTTACGGCATTGGCAAGCAATGGTTCCAGCCGGGCCAGAATCGCGCCGGCCTCGGCCGCATCGGTCGCGCGGATCGCGCGCAACCCCTCCAACTCGGCCAGCATGGCCTTATTGATCAGGGCGGGTTCGCCCACTGCGGCCTGATTGGTCTCGCGCAGGGTCGCGTTGACCTCGCGCAATTGATCGTTGGACTGGCGCAGGCGCTGCACATCCATGTCGAGCCGCGCGGCAGTCTCGGCCTGTTTGGCCAAAAGCATCTGCAGCGCCTCTGTCGCGGCGGTGTCGGACTGATCGCGTTCGGCCAACTCTGCCGTCAACCGCGCGACCTCTTGCTTTAGCGCATCGACCTCGCCCGTATCGGCCAGAAGCGCCTTCAAGTCCTCGTTCTCGGTCCGCAAGGCCTCGGTCTCGGTCCGCAGGGCCTCAGCCTCGCCAGACGCGGCGATCTGCGCCTCCAAGGCCGCGATCTCTTCGCCATGCTTGGCCTTGATCTGTTTCAGCCGCTCCTCAAGCTGGGCGGTGACCAGCTTTTCCTCCTCCAGCGCCTCGACCAAAGCGGCATCCTCTTGCGCCGCTTCCGTGTCAGCCGAGGCAAGACCCGACGCAAGATCGGCCGCCTGTTCGGACATGCGGTCAGACAACGCCCCCAGACCGGCCTGAATCCGCTCCATCGCGGCCGTGATCCGGCTCTCTAATTCATTTAACTGGCTCATGCCCCTTACCTTCTCATGCGGTTGGTTCCACCACGTCGCCGGGTCCGGACCGGGCAGCCTTCGCCACCCCGAATCGCATCGGTTGCCGGTTGCCATCCAGTCTAGCGAAACCTAGGGCAAAATACCCCCCCTTTGGTTTCAAGCACTTGGACCATGGACCTGACCTACACCATGCAAAGCACCGCACCCAAGCTTGATCTTTGGCCCCCGACTGGTATTGAGCGGCCTATCCGCCCGCAACGCCAGAGGAAACACTCGTGGATTTGACCGCCCTGCGCACCGCCCATCCCGATCACTGGAACAAGGCCGCCGCCATCCGGACCCTGACGCTGGATGCCGTCGCCGCCGCCAATTCGGGCCATTCCGGTATGCCGATGGGCATGGCCGACGTGGCCACCGTCCTATATGAAAAGCACCTGAAGTTCGATGCCTCGGCCCCGAACTGGGCCGACCGCGACCGCTTCATCCTGTCGGCGGGTCACGGCTCCATGCTGCTGTATTCGCTGCTCTATCTCACCGGCTATCCGGAGATGACGCTGGAGCAGATCAAGAATTTCCGCCAATGGGGCGCGATCACCGCTGGCCACCCGGAATACGGCCATGCGCCGGGGATCGAAACCACGACCGGCCCGCTGGGTCAGGGCCTCGCCAATTCCGTTGGCTTTGCCATGGCCGAGGAAATCCAGCGCGCCCGCTATGGCCGCAAGGTCGTGGATCACCACACCTATGTGATCGCCGGCGACGGCTGCCTGATGGAAGGCATCAGCCAAGAGGCCATCGGCCTTGCCGGGCGCTATCGTCTGGGCAAGCTGGTCGTGCTGTGGGACAACAACAACATCACCATCGACGGCACCGTGGATCTTTCTGACCGCACCGACCAGATCGCGCGCTTTCGCGCCTCGGGCTGGCACGTGCAGCAAATCGACGGCCATGACCCCGAGGCGATTGATGACGCGATCACCAAAGCCAAGGCGACCAAGAAACCCTCGATGATCGCCTGCAAGACCCATATCGCTCTGGGTTCTTCGGCGCAGGACACCTCCAAGGGCCACGGCGCGCTGACCGATCCGCAGCTGATCGAGGATGCCAAGGCCGCCTATGGCTGGACCTCGGCCCCCTTCACCATTCCCGACACCATCAAGCAGGAATGGGAGCGTATCGGCCAGCGCGGCGCGGTGGTGCGTGCCAATTGGGAGGTTCGCTTTGCCGGCCTGTCCGAGCGGCGCCAGATCGAATTCAACCGCGCCTATGCCCGCGACGTGCCCAAGCGGCTTGGCGCGACCATCCGCGCGCTGAAGAAACAGGCCAGCGAGTCCCAGCACAAGCTGGCCACCCGTGCCAGTTCAGAAATGGTGCTGGAACTGGTCAACCCGTTGATGCCCGAAACCGTGGGCGGCTCGGCCGACCTGACCGGATCGAACAACACCAAGACCGCAGATCTTGGCATCTTCACGCCGGAAAACCGCAAGGGGCGGTATGTGCACTGGGGCATCCGCGAACATGGCATGTCGGCGGCGATGAACGGCATGGCGCTGCATGGCGGCGTGCGCCCCTACAGCGGCACCTTCATGGCCTTCACCGACTATGCCCGCCCTGCGATGCGGCTGGCCGCATTGATGCGCATCCCGACCGTCTTTGTCATGACCCATGACAGCATCGGCCTGGGCGAAGATGGCCCGACCCACCAACCGGTGGAACATCTTGCCATCTCGCGCGCGACGCCCAACACCTATGTGTTCCGCCCCGCCGACACGGTGGAAACCGCCGAGGCCTGGGAACTTGCGCTGTCGTCGAAGGAAACGCCCAGCGTGCTGTCGCTGACCCGTCAGGGGGTGCCGACGGTGCGGCTCGAGCACAAGATGAACAACCTGACCGCGCAGGGCGCCTATGTTCTGGCCGAGGCCGAGGGCAAGCGCGAGGCGATCCTGATCGCCACCGGCTCTGAGGTCTCCATCGCGATGGCTGCGCGCGACCTGCTGCAATCCGCAGGCATCGGCACCCGCGTGGTTTCCATGCCCTGCATGGAACTGTTCGCCGAACAGGACGAAGCCTATCGCCGCAAGGTGCTGCCGGCGGGTCCGGTACGCGTCGGGGTCGAGGCCGCCGTGCGCGCCGGGGGCTGGGATCGCTGGCTGCTGGGCGAACGCGGGCGCGAGGCCAAGGCCGATTTCGTCGGCATGGAAGGTTTTGGCGCCTCGGCACCGGCCAATGTGCTGTACGAGAAATTCGGCATCACCGCCGAGGCCGTGGCCGGCAAGGTCAAGGCGCTGCTCGGCAAGTAAGCCTGCGCACATCAGAGCATGAGAGAGGGGCCCGAGCGGCCCCTCTTTTTTGTCAAAAGCGTCTAAATCTCATACGCTACACGCCACGCCCGGCGGCCCCGATCTGTCGCCGCGTCAAACCGGCTTTCGCGCCACCAGATCGACCAGCGCCGAACGCCCGGAGTGCCCCGGCCCCTCGTCAATTTCACGGTCATAATCTGCCAAGCGCAGGATCTCCCAGCCCTCAAACGCCTGACGCAACAGCGCCTCGGTATACAGGTTTTCGGGCACCCCCGGTCCGCCGGTGCCATAGCCCACCTGCCGCGGCGCATAGCCGTGCAGCATCACCCGCCCGCCCGGCGCCACCGCCTGCGCCATCCAGCCGAACAGACGGTCGCGCAGATCCGGCGGCGCGAACTGGATGAAGACACCGACCACGGCGTCATAGGGCTGGCTCCAGTCCCAATCTTCGACCCCGGCGTGGTGAAAGGCGACCGAAACGCCCCGGTCCGCCGCCAGCGCGCGCGCTTTGTCCTGCGCCACGACAGAGGCGTCAAAAGCCGTCACTTCGTGTCCGAGCTCGGCCAGATGAACCGAATTGCGCCCCTCGCCATCGGCCAGACACAGCACGCGGGACCCCGGCGCCAACGCCCTGGCCTGTTCGCGAACGAAGCCCGCCGGCTCTGTCCCGAACAGATAGCCGTCCCGTTGATAGCGCTTATCCCAAAACGACATCCCTGCCCCCCCGATCTTCAGTCCGTATTCGATCCGTATTCACTCCGTTGCATAAGGATGTGGCCCCCGCTCCGCCAAGGATCAAGACACCAGTTCAAAACAGCGACATCTGATCCCCCGGTTGCGGCGGCACGGCGAACAGATCGCAGCGCAACGGCAGCGTCGCAGCGTCCAGCCCGAGCCGCCGCGCCGCCGCCTTGAACCGCTGTGCAATCATCTGCGCATATTCGCCCTCGCCGCGCATCCGGTGGCCCCAGCGCGGATCATAGTCGCGCCCGCCATGCATCTCGCGCAGCCGCGCCATCACCTTCTCTGCCCGCCCCGGTTCATGTTCGGCCAACCAGTCCTGCCACAGCTGCGACACCTCGCGCGGCAAGCGCAACATGATCCAACTGGCCGCATCCGCCCCCGCATCGCGCCCGGCCACCAGCAACGCCTCGACCTCGTGATCGGTCAGCCCCGGCACGATGGGCGAGATCATGATCCGCACCGGTACCCCCGCATTGGTGAGCCGGCGTATCGTCTGCAACCGCCGCGCCGGAGTCGGCACCCTCGGCTCCATCCGGCGCGAAAGCCCGGCGTCCAGCGTCGTGACCGAGACCCCGACCCGCACCAACCCTTTGGCCGCCATCGGCGCAAGGATGTCCAGATCGCGTTCGATCCCGGTGCCCTTGGTGACAATCGCAACCGGATGGTTGAACGCCGCCAGCACCTCCAGCACCGCGCGGGTGATGGCGCGGTCTTTCTCCAACGGCTGATACGGGTCGGTGTTGGTGCCGATGGCGATCGGCGCCAGCTTGTAACGCCGCGCGCTCAACTCCTGCGCCAGCACCTCTGGCAGGCCGGGCCGCGCCAGCAGTCGGGTTTCGAAATCCAGCCCCGGCGACAGTCCAAGATAGGCATGGCTTGGCCGCGCGAAACAATAGACACAGCCGTGTTCGCAGCCGCGATAGGGATTCACCGAGCGGTCAAACGGCAGGTCCGGCGAACGGTTGTAGCTGATCGCGCTCCTCACCACTTCGTCGCGCACCTCGGTGCGGATCGACGGTTGCGGCTCCTCCCCCTCATCCCAACCGTCGTGCATCTCGCTCCGGGCCAGATCGAACCGACCGGAGGGGTTGCTGGCCACACCGCGCGCTTTGCGCCGGGCCGGATCAATGGGGGTTTCACAGTTCATGCCCCCAGACTAGAACATAAAGGGAACAAATGCAATCTCCCCATGTTCTTCCTGCGAAATGCTCATTATCAATTCCGCATTTTCCCCCCTATGGTCGGTTGCAGGGCCGCGGGTGTCGCAAATATCGAAGTGCGCGCGCACTCATCTGGCAAGAAAGAGTAAAACGGACCAACCGGGATCATCCCGCCAGTCAAGGAACCGCATCGCATGTCCGAAGAAGAAGAAGACATCATCCTGAGCGAACTCGACGACGACGAACTCGTCCAACAGATGTTCGACGACCTTTACGACGGTCTCAGGGAAGAGATCATGGAAAGCGTCAACATCCTGCTTGGGCGCGGCTGGGCCCCGTACCGGGTTCTGACCGAGGCGCTGGTCGGCGGCATGACCATTGTCGGCAATGATTTCCGCGACGGCATCCTGTTCGTACCCGAGGTGCTGCTGGCGGCCAACGCGATGAAGGGCGGCATGTCGATCCTGAAACCGTTGCTGGCCGAAACCGGCGCCCCGCGCGTGGGCAAGATGGTGATCGGCACCGTCAAGGGCGACATCCACGACATCGGCAAGAACCTTGTCGGCATGATGATGGAGGGCGCCGGGTTCGAGGTGGTCGATCTGGGCATCAACAACGCAGTCGACGGCTATCTCGAGGCGCTGGACGCCGAAGGGGCCGACATTCTTGGCATGTCCGCGCTGCTGACCACGACGATGCCTTATATGAAAGTCGTGATCGACACACTGATCGAACAGGGCATCCGCGATAATTACATCGTTCTGGTCGGCGGCGCGCCGCTGAACGAAGAATTCAGCAAGGCCATCGGGGCCGATGCCTATTGCCGCGATGCCGCTGTCGCGGTGGAAACCGCCAAGGACCATATCGCGCGCCGGCATAACGCGATGAGCGCCTGACAATGGTGCGGCGGCGCTCTGTCGACCGCCCCACGCGGCGGCCCTATGCGCCGCCGCGCACTGCCACCAGCCTCTCGGATCAATCCCTGACCGACTCCGGGCTTGCGGCCCCGGCCCGCAAACCCGAGCGCAAACCCGGGCGCGTGCTGTTGCTGGCCTGCGGCGCGCTGGCGCGCGAGATCCTCGACCTCAAGACGCAGAACGGCTGGGACCACATGGATCTGGCCTGCCTGCCGGCGATCTTGCACAATCACCCCGACTCCATCCCCGCAGCGATCGAGTCGGCCATCACCGAGCATCGCCGCAGCTATGATGATATCTATGTCGTCTATGCTGATTGTGGCACCGGTGGGCGGCTCAAATCCGCCTGTGATCGGCTCGGGGTCGAGATGGTCGAGGGGCCGCATTGCTACTCCTTCTTCGAAGGCAACGTGCGTTTCGCGGCCCATGACGAGGCGACGGCGTTTTACCTGACCGATTTTCTGGTCCGCCAATTCGATGCCTTTGTCTGGAAACCGCTCCGGCTGGACCAACACCCGGAATTGCTGGAGATGTACTTCGGCAACTACACCAAGCTGGTCTATCAGGCGCAGACAGATGACCCAGCGCTGACGCAAAAGGCCCGCGGCTGCGCCGAAAAGCTTGGCCTGATCTTTGAGCGGCGTTTCACCGGCTATGGCGATCTGGACAGGACGTTGCGAGACTGGGCCAAGCGCCCGACGACCTCACCCTGACCGGGCCATTCCCGGAGACCGAAAGACAGCCCGCCCGGCCCCGGTTTCAGACGTGCTCGGCCGCGACCTTGCGAATCCGTTCGATCATCGCGCGCACCCCGTTCGAGCGCTGCGCCGAAAGATGGTCATTCAGCCCAAGGCGGGCCATTTCGGCACGGGCATCGACCCTCAGAACCTCGGCCAGCGGCAGCCCGCTGTAAAGCTTGCGCAAAACCGCGACCAACCCGCGCACGATCATCGCGTCACTGTCACCGTCAAAGCGAAACACCCCATCCTCGATGATCGGGTGCAGCCAGACCTGACTGGCGCAGCCGTCCACCTTGGTCGCAGGCACCTTGAGCGCGTCATCCAACGGAGGCATCGCCTTGCCCTGTTCGATCACATGGCGATAGCGATCCTCCCAATCCTCGAGAAATTCAAAATCCTCGACAATCTCTTCAAATGCGGGGGTCGCCATCTGATGCTCCTGGGATTGCTGCCTGTCCCTGACCTATGCCGCGCCTGCGGGGCTGTCCAGACCCGGCTTGCGGCTTTTCAACGGCGCCCGGATGCGGTAACCGGGGGGGCACCGATTTAGAACGAGACTGGGTATGATGCAAAAACCTCTGACCGTCCTGCTGGTCTCCAGCATGTTGCTCGCCAGTTGTGGCGGCTGGAGCGGCTCGCGCCTCAACCCCGGCAACTGGTTCGGAAAAAGCCGGACCGAGCGGGTGCAGCCGGTCGAAGAAACCAACCCGCTGGTGCCCAAGACCCGGCGCGGCATGTTCTCACGTCCTGACAAGGTGGATATGACCGTCCCCATCGCCGAGGTGACCGAACTGCGGGTCGAACAAACCAGCACAGGCGTCATCATCTATGCCGAGGGGCTGGCGACTCGCCAAGGCCCCTACGAGGTGGAGTTGCGCCCGGTCACCACCCCCGAGGAAAAGGCCGAGGGCATCCTGTCGCTGTCGTTCCGCGTGGTCTATCCCGCACAGCCGACGCCGCTCGGCACCGCCTTTTCGCGCACCGTGCGCGCCGCCCATTCGATGACCAAGCAAGAGATTTCTGGCGTCCGCGAGGTTCGCGTTGCCGGTGAGAGCAATGTGCGCAGCACGCGGCGGCGCTAGACGCGCCGCCGAAGAAGCCTTTGCCAAAGTTCGATAACCCGAACTGTCTGGACTAAATCTCGATAACCCGAACTGTCTGGCCCTTGGCCGCAAGGGCGACTTTGCCCTCGCACAGGCGCAGCGCATCGGCGCCGAACACCTCGTGCCGCCAGCCTTTCAACGCCGGGACATCGCGCTGCCCCGCTGCGATGGAATCCAGATCGGCACTCGGCGCGATCAGCTTGGCTGCAACGCCGGCACTTTCGGTCTTGGCCTTCAGCAGCACCCGCAGAAGATCGGCCAGTGCCGGGTTCACCTGCAGCTTTTCCCGGCTGCGGTCTGGCTGCGGCAAATCAGCGGTCGGGCAGTCGATCCCGCGTTTGACCGCGGCAAGGATGCCCTCGGCGATCACCCCGCGCCGCGCCTCGCGCAGCAGCAGGCGCAGACCGCCCAGATCCGCATGGGTCTGTGGCTTGACCGAGGCCAGCTCAACCAGCGCATCGTCCTTGTAGACCCGGTTGCGCGGCACGTTGTTTTCCTGCGCGTAGCTCTCGCGAAAGGCCGCGAGTTCGCGCACGATCGCCAGAAACCTTGACGAGTTGGTGCGCGTTTTGACCCGCCGCCAAGCGTCTTCCGGCTGGACATTATAGGTGGCCGGATCGGTCAGGACTTGCAACTCTTCGGTCACCCAATGGCTGCGGCCCGATTTCTCCAGCTCCTCGGCAAGATATTCATAGACCCGGCGCAGGTGGGTTACATCGGCCAGGGCATAGGTCTTTTGCGCATCGCTCAAAGGGCGGCGCGACCAATCGGTAAAGCGCGAGGTCTTGTCCACCGGCTGGTGCACGATCTTGCGCACCAGGGTTTCATATCCCGCCTGTTCACCAAAGCCGCAGACCATCGCCGCCACCTGCGTGTCGAACAGCGGTTTCGGGAACACGCCCGCATCGACCCAGAAAATCTCAAGATCCTGCCGTGCCGCGTGGAACACCTTGACCACGCTTTCGTCACGAAAGAGCTCGTACAAGGGCTCAAGCGACATCTCTCCGGCCAGCGGATCAACCAGAACCGCATTTTCGTCGGTGTCGCCCGGCATCGCCAGCTGCACCAGACAGAGTTTGGAGAAATACGTGCGCTCGCGCAGAAACTCGGTGTCGACGGTCACGTAGGGGTGGGTCCGGGCCGTATCGCAAAAGTCTTGCAACTCCTGCGTCGTGGTCAGCGTTTTCATCAAGGGCGCTTCTTATGTTTTTTGTCGGTAATTAGAGAGCGCGCGACGAAGCAGCCCCCCTGCCCGCTCACGGGGCAAGGTCGTGATACGCCCTTCGTCGCGGCTTTGCAAATGGCCACCCGCAGGCCCCGCTCAGGTCAGGAAAATCGGAGTATGGTCGCCTGCGGCAAAGCGGCGCAGAACCGCCGGATACAGGCGATGTTCCTGCACCAGAACTCGCGCCGCCAGATCGTCGGGGGTATCGCCGGGCAGGATCGGCACCCGCGCCTGACCCAGAATCGGTCCATCATCCAGCGCCGGGGTCACCTCGTGCACGGTGCAGCCATGTTCGCCGTCCCCCGCCTCCAACGCGCGGGCATGGGTGTGCAGCCCCTTGTATTTCGGCAGCAATGAGGGATGGATATTCAGCATCCGACCCTGCCACTGGGCGACGAAACCAGCGGTCAGAACCCGCATGAACCCGGCCAGACATATGATGTCCGGCTCGGCCTCCAACAGCGGTTTCATCAGCTCGGCCTCGAACGCGGCGCGGTCGCCCTTGAACGGACGGTGATCCACCGCCGCCGTGGGCACCCCGCGCTCGGCCGCCCGGACCAGCCCGCCGGCCTGCGGATCATTCGACAGCACCAGACAGGGGCGCGCGGGATGATCGCCGGTCATGCTCTCGACCAGCGCGACCATGTTCGAACCGCCGCCCGAAAGCAGCATCGCCACACGCTTGTGACTCACAGCAAGGCCCCGGTGTAACTCACACCCTCGCCCGCCGTCACTGTACCCAGACGCGACACGCTCTCGCCAGCCTGTGTCAGCAGATCTTCCAGCGCGGCGGCGCGATCGGCGGCGCAGACCACGATCATGCCAATGCCGCAGTTGAAGGTCTTGAGCATTTCGGCCTCGGCCATGCCGCCGGTCTGAGACAGCCAACGGAACACCGGAGGCAGCTCCCAAGCGTTCAGATCAATCTCGGCGCCCAACCCCTCGGGCAGGACGCGCGGCAGGTTTTCGGTCAGCCCGCCGCCGGTGATATGGGCCAGCCCGTGCACGCCACCCGCACGCACCGCCGACAGCGCCTGCGTCACATAAAGCCGAGTCGGCGTCAGCAGCGCCGCGCCAAGGCTTCCCTCGGCGAAGGGACAGGCATCCTCCCAGCCCAGCCCCGAGATCTCGACCAGTTTGCGCACCAGCGAATAGCCGTTGGAATGCACCCCGTTGGAGGCCAGCCCCAGCAACACATCGCCCTCGGCCACTCCCTCGGGCAGCGCGGTGCCGCGCTCCATCGCGCCGACCGCGAATCCGGCAAGGTCGAAATCGCCTTTCGGATACATGCCCGGCATTTCCGCCGTCTCGCCGCCGATCAGCGCGCAGCCAGACTGCACACAGCCCTCGGCGATACCCTCGACGATGCGCGCCGCGCTTTCGGTCTCCAGCTTGCCGGTGGCGAAATAGTCGAGGAAGAACAGCGGTTCCGCCCCCTGACACACGAGATCATTGACGCACATGGCCACCAGATCGATGCCGACGCCGTCGACATTTCCGGTGTCGATGGCGATCCGCAACTTGGTGCCCACCCCGTCGGTGGCCGCCACCAGAACCGGGTCGCTGTAACCCGCCGCCTTGAGATCGAACAGCGCGCCAAAGCCGCCCAACCCGCTCATCACGCCGGGGCGGTCGGTGCGTTTGGCGGCCGGTTTGATCCGGTCGACAAGGGCATTGCCCGCGTCGATATCCACGCCCGCTTCGGCATAGGTGATGCCGTTCTTGCCTGTCGTCATCGGACGGTCCTTTCGCTGGTTGCGCGCGGGGTAGTCGATTGCGCCGCCTTGTGCAACGGTTTGACGACGGTTTGCCCCCGCTTTGACGACAGTTGGGCTTGACGCGGGCGGCGATCATGATACCCAAACAGCCAGACGGGCCTGTAGCTCAACTGGTTAGAGCAGAGCGCTCATAACGCTTTGGTTGCGGGTTCAAGTCCTGCCGGGCCTACCACGTCTAATCCATTTACCCCTTACTTTCCGCCCCTTACACGACCTACCTGTTTTGCTGTACAAACAGGGGAAAAGGGGTTCACCCTGTGACTCCGGCATGAAAACCTGCGCTGGTGGACCGCCGTGCCTTTCCCCGAGACTAGGGTTCCAAATCGTTCGGCTTGGATTGGCACGCCGAATCGGTGCGATCGCTGTCCACCGGTATGACAGGCTGGCATGGCTGAGAAGTAGCCGCCCCGGCGGCAATCTCGACACCTCAGCGCAGCAAGAAACGCGACCGACCTGACGCTAGGCAACCGAGAAAGACAGCCGCCCTGTCCGGGAATGGTTTGCGGCCCGCGAACTGGTCGCCATACTGTTTACTGGGCACGTCGATGTTTACGTATCTGAAACCGCATGGGCGGACACCGGATACACGACTGACACACAAGGTTCAGGACAGGCCCTGAAGAGGGTGCAGGAACGGGTAAAATGACCAAAGACACCGCCACGCATACGGAGATCCCCGAAGGATCGGCGCACGCCCGCATCCACAAGGCCTTGGGCTTGCCGGCGGTGCGAATTGTCATCCCCCTGCTGATTGTTGCACTGACGGTGTTCATCCTGCACGACATGGCCGCCGATCTCAGCTGGAGTGCGATCAAGGCAGACATCGCGGGCAACAGTTGGACCTCGCTGCTCCTCGCTCTCGGCGCGACGGCGCTCAGCTTTTTCGCGATCTCGCTATATGATGTGTTGGGTGTGCAAACCGTGGCGCGCGGGCAGGTTCCCTTGCCGATTGCCGGTCTGGCCGGGGCGTCGGGCATGGCGGTTTCGAACCTGCTGGGGTTTTCCTATCTGACCGGCACGACCGTACGCTACCGGATCTATGCGACCTTTGGGCTGGATCTGGGCAAGGTGGCCGGGATCATCGCAACCACATGGAGCGGGTTCTGGCTGGGGCTAAGCCTGATCCTTGGCTGTCTGCTGGTGGCCCATCCAGTCGGCCTGCCCCAGGTTCTGCCCCTTAGCGGCCCGATCGAGACCGGCCTTGGCGCCCTTTTGCTGCTTGCGCTGGGGGCGTTGTTTGTCTGGCTGGCGCGCGGCGGGCGGCATCTGGCGATTGGCGGTTTCGGCTTTGATCTACCCGGCCCCAAGCTGGCAGGCTATCTGTTGGTGGTTGCGGTTGTCGATATTCTTGGCGCGGCGGCGACGCTCTATGTGCTTATGCCCGCCGATCTGACGCAGAACTTCGCCTATTTCTTCGTGGTCTTTGTCAGTGCCATCGCCATTGGCATCGTCAGCAGTTCGCCCGGCGGGCTTGGCGTGTTCGAGGCAAGCCTGATTGCCGGCCTTGGGGCGGGCGGACGGGCTGACGTGCTGGCGGCGCTGATCCTGTACCGGCTGATCTATTCGCTGCTGCCGTTCCTGCTAGCGGTCACCGGGATGGCCTGTGTCTGGGTCATCAGCCAGCGTCATGGTGTCAGCAAAAAGGCCGTTCTGGCCTATCGCATTGTCCGCCCTGTCGTGCCGATTGCTGCCGCCGGTATCGCGCTGCTGGGCGGGACCGTGCTGCTGGTGTCGGGCACCCTTCCAGCCGATACCGCCCGGCTGGGCATCCTGCGCGATATCCTGCCACTGTCCTTCATCGAGGCCTCGCACCTCGCGGGAAGCGTGGCGGGTCTGCTGCTGGTCGTGGTGTCGCGCGGGCTGTACCGAAAGCTGCACCGGGCCTGGGTCATCGCGATGGCGCTGATGATCCTGGGACTTGTGGCGTCACTGGCCAAGGGGCTGGATTGGGAAGAGGCCGTGACAATGGGCCTGACCATCGTCCTGCTGGGCAGTTTCCGCTCGGCCTTTTACCGCTTTGATTCCGTGTCGGTCTTTCGTCTGAACGGGGTCTGGATCGCAAGCCTGTTTGGGCTGATCCTGATCGTGTTCTGGCTCGGGATCTTTGCCCATTCCAACGTACAGTACCGCGATGCGCTGTGGTGGGAATTCGCGCTGCATGGCGACGCCTCGCGCTTCCTGCGCGCCAGCCTGGTGGTGGCGATGGTCTTTGCCGCGATCTTGCTGAATTCGCTTCTGAACCGACGCGCCCGGCCAGCCCGAACGCAGGCGATTCCTGAGGCCGTCTATCGGCTCGCGATGCAAAGCGAGAACACGGAGGCGCAAATCGCCCTGCTTGGCGACAAGTCCTTTCTGCTGTCCGAGGACGAGCGCGCCTATATCGCCTATGGCGACACCGGGGGATCGCTGATTTCGCAGGGCGAGCCGATCGGTGATATCGAGGCCGGGCGACAGCTGATCTGGAAGCTGCGCGAAGTCGCGGACAAGGCGGGCAAACGCTGCGCCTTTTATGCAGTGTCCTCCAGATATCTGACCACCTATCTCGACCTCGGCTTCTCGATCCTCAAGATCGGCGAGGTCGCGCGGGTAAGGTTGCAGGGGTTCACGCTGGACGGTCCGGAGAAAAAAAGCTTTCGCTACGCCAGTTCCCGGGCCAAGCGCGAAGGCTATGACTTCGTTGTCATCCCCAAGGCAGAGGTCCCTTCGATCCTGCCAGAGCTGCGCCAGATCTCGGATGCCTGGATGGAGATGAAACAGGGCGAGGAAAAGGCGTTCTCACTGGGTTATTTCGACGAGACCTATCTTGCGAACTTTGACCATGCCGTGCTGCGCCACCGCGACACCGGGCGGGTTGTCGCCTTTGCCAACCTGTTTCAGAGCGGCGGCAAACATGAGCTGTCTTTGGACCTGATGCGCTATGATCCGGCGGGGCTCAAGGTTGCAATGGACGCGCTGTTTGCCGAAATGATGCTTTGGGGCGCGGCGCAGGGGTTTGACTGGTTCTCGCTTGGCGCGGCGCCGTTTTCCGGGATCGAAAGCAATCGTCTGGCCTCGGTCTGGAACCGGGTCGGCGGCTTTGTCTACACCCATGGCGAACAGTTCTATCACTTCGAGGGGCTGCGCAGCTTCAAGCAGAAGTTCGACCCCGAATGGACGCCGCATTATCTGGCCAGCCCCGGCGGATTGGCCGCGCCGCGCATCCTGTTCGAGGTCAACAGTCTGGTGTCTGGCGGGATCAAGGGGCTTATTCAATAGGACAAGACGATTTCAATAGGACAAGACGATGATTGAGAACTACGCAGACCATTCGGCGAATGAGCGGACCTTTCTGGCCTGGGTCCGCACGGCCATGGCGATCGTCGGATTTGGCCTCGCCGCCGCGCGGCTGAGTGGTGAAAAGGCGGCCATGTGGTCCGAAGTCTTGATGTTGGCCGCGGGAGGTGTCGTGATCCTGTTGGCCTATCTCAGGATGCGATACGTCACCGCCCGAATCCGGGCGGCCGAAATCTCCGAGGACTTCGCGCTGGTTCCCGATACCTTTCTGGTATTGCTGATCGTGGCCTTGTTCGGCCTGCTGGGCACATTCGCAATCCACGTCGGCACCCCATGAAACACTTGCTAAAACTGCGTTTCACGATCGTGTTTCTGACTATCATGCTCGTCGCGAACATGGCGGCCGGAACACTGGGGGGATCGCTGCCGAAGATGGCGCTGGCGCAATGGGGCATCAGCTACAAAAGCGTCCTTGAGGGCGATCTGCTCCGCCTGTTGACCGGCACGTTCCTGTCCCACGATGTGGCGATGTTCCTGCGCCAGTTCCTGTTCGCCGCCGGTGTCATCGGCTATTATGAATGGCGCACCGGCACGTTGCGCGCGGTCGTGATGTTCTTTTCCATCGATATCACCGGCTCTGTCATCGTCCTGTTCGGAATTCTTCCCGTGCTGGCCTCTTATGGACAACCTCACATCTTTCAGGAAATGGACGTCGGCATGTCTGCCGGGGGATTTGGGCTGATCGGAGCCATCCTGTGTCTGACCCGGCACCGATGGGCATGGCTCGGGCTGGCGTTGATCGCCATCAGCTGCAAGATCTGGTTCAGTTTCGAAATCATCGCGGACAGCGCGCATCTGCTCTGTCTGTTTTTGGGCTTCTTCGCCCAGATGACCCTTGGCCAGCGGCGCCCCCGATCCCCGTCGCATGGAAAACCGGCACACAGCAAACCATAGCCTGCGTCAGGCTCCGAATTTCCGGAAGCATGGGCCCTCTGACCTTGCGGCAGATCAATCAGAAACCACCGCGGACAGGTATAGTGCAAGGAACGTTCGCACGTGTTTCTTCGCAGACAGTTGCGCTGCATAGCTGTCTCGATGCTTTCTATTTTCCCTTAGGAGAACGAACCACAATGGCACGGCATCACCATATATTTTCCGACCTGATCCACCGCGCACAGGCGCTTGATGCTATCCCGGTGGCCGTTGTCTATCCCCTGAGCGAAGTCTCTCTGCGCGGGGCCTGCGAAGCGGCCGATGAGGGCCTAGTGACGCCCACGCTGATCGCGCCGAGCTCGGAGCTCAGCGCCTTTGCGGCCTCGCTCGATATCGACATCTCCAAATATGAGATCGTTGACGCCAGTTCGCCCGAAGCCGCGGCTGCGGTCGGGGTTGCGCTGTGCCGGTCCGGCAAGGCCGAGTTGCTGATGAAGGGCAGTCTGCATACCGATCACCTGATGCACGCGGTGATGCAGGACACGACCGGATTGCGCACCCACCGACGCCTCAGCCATGTGTTCGTGCTGGATGTGCCCGCCTCTCCGCGCATGTTGATGATCAGCGATGCGGCGATCAACATTTACCCCACGCTCACCGACAAGGTCGACATCGTCCAGAATGCGATCGACCTTGCCCATGTTCTGCGGGTCGCCGACCCAAAGGTCGCGATCCTGTCAGCGGTCGAGACCGTGACGCCCAAGATCACCTCGACGATCGAGGCCGCCGCCCTGTGCAAGATGGCCGAGCGGGGCCAGATCACCGGCGGCACCCTCGACGGGCCACTGGCCTTTGACAATGCGGTCAACCTGAAGGCCGCGGAAATCAAACATATCCAGTCGCCGGTGGCCGGGGTGGCGGATATTCTGATCGTGCCGGACCTTGAGGCCGGCAACATGCTGGCCAAGCAGCTGGAATATCTGGCGGACTCCGAGGCCGCAGGCGTTGTTCTCGGGGCCCGGGTGCCCATCATCCTGACCAGCCGCGCCGACAGCGCCAAAAGCCGGCTCGCCTCGGCGGCGGTGGCGGTCCTTCTGGCCCATGCCCAACGTCTGGCACAGCCCGAGGTGGCAGCGTTCACAGGGGTGCATACGGGGGGGCATCATGACTGATACGGATGGCATTCTAGTGATCAACGCCGGGTCTTCCAGCGTGAAATTCGCGCTCTATGGCGCCGGCCTCGCCTTGCATATGAAGGGGGAGTTGGAAAGCATCGGCACCGCGCCCCGCCTGAGCGCAACCAAACCGGACGGCACGCTGCTGTTGCAGCGCGCTTGGGTCAAGGACACCGGGCTGCACGCGCTTCTGACAGAGACGGTGGACTGGATAGATGCGCAGCCAGACACCGCGCGTCTGGCGGCGGTTGGTCACCGCGTCGGCATCGGCGGGCTTGAACATACCGGGCCTGAAATCGTGACACCGGCCATTCTGGACAAGTTGAAGTCGCTCATTCCTTTGGTGCCGCTGCACCAGCCGCGCAACCTTGAACCGATCGAGCTTTTGGCCAAATCCCACCCGCATCTGACCCAGGTTGCCTGCTTCGATACCGCCTTTCACCGCACCCTGCCCCATGTGGCGCAGCAATATGGCCTGCCTGCGGATATCGCCGCAGCAGGGGCGCAGCGCTATGGGTTTCACGGGTTGTCATATGAATACATCTCCGGACGTCTGGCTGAGCTTGACCCGGCGGCGGCGCAGGGCAAAACCATCGTCGCCCATCTGGGCAGCGGCGCCAGCCTGTGCGCGCTGAAGGATGGCAAAAGCATCGCCACAACAATGGGGTTCAGCCCCTTGAGCGGTCTGGTCATGGGCACGCGCCCCGGAGATCTGGACCCGGGCCTGATGATCTGGCTGCTGCGTGAGCGCGGGATGAGCATCGATCAGCTCGAAGCCATGCTCTACCACGACTCGGGCCTGAAAGGCGTGTCGGGGATCAGCAATGACATCCGCGATCTGCTGGCCAGCGCCGAGCCGAAGGCGGCAGAGGCGATTGCGCTGTTCGTTTACAAGATCGTCACCGAGATCGGCGCGCTGAGTGCCGCATTGGGCGGATTGGACACCTTGGTCTTCACCGCCGGAATCGGGGAACACAGCGCCGATATCCGCGCCCGTATCTGCGCCGGCTGCGCGTGGCTGGGTCTGCGCCTGTCCCCGGATGCGAATACGCGGGGGGATGGCGTCATCACTGCGCCGGACAGCAGGGTGACAGCCCGCGTCATTCCAACCAATGAGGAACTGATGGTCGCCCGTCATACGGCCAGCCTCACCCTGCCCCGGCGCGACGACTGACCAAGATGCTGTCTTTTCCCCTCTTTGGGAGCGGAGACAGCCCCCCAAGCCCCTTGCTGGATGTGTTGAGGATCGCGCCCCAATTCGGGCGCGGTCCTCAACAAGACGCTTGACCGCTATGAGCCCATACTGACGCCATTCTGTGTCGCCGCAGAGGCAAGTCTGCACTTTGGCCTCAGTAACGGTGGCCGAACAATACCAATGCTTGAAGACTGCCGCTTCTCCTTGATCGATCCGTTACTGTGCGAACCACACGTAGGCAACGTAAGCGAGCAAAACGACCAGGCCGATAACCCTGCCAATGACAGGTCGGGTCAGCAGCACTGCCGTCAGCGCGAGTGAGGCTGCAATCATGATTGGCAGGTCGAAGGTCAAGAACCTATCGGCGATAGGTACAGGCTTGATCAGCGCCGTCACGCCAAGAATTCCGAGCACGTTGAAAATATTGGACCCAACGATGTTGCCAATTGCGATTTCCGACTGACGCCGGAAGGCGGCAATGATTGACGTTGCAAGTTCAGGAAGTGACGTGCCCACCGCCACGATTGTCAGGCCAATGAACGCTTCGGAGACGCCAAAGCCCCGGGCAATAGACACCGATCCATCGACGAGAAACTGGGCACCGAACATCAAGACGACCAACCCACCCAGAACCCAGAGCGCAGAGACAAGAATAGAGGCAGGCACCGACGTGTCCCCGTCGCCATCAATTGCCACACCGGGTTGAATGTAGGCCCAGGTCAGGTAGCCAGCCAACGCGATGACCAACAAACCGCCCGAAAGCCGCCCGATTTCGCCCATTGCAAAGATCGGCACCAATGCGATGGCCGCCGCAACCATGACAGCCGCATCACGCCGCAGCGTGGAGCCAGAGACACAAATGGGCCAGACCAAGCTGGTCAGGCCAACGATCAGCAGGATGTTAGCGATATTCGATCCTACGATGTTGCCCACCGCGATGTCAGGCACACCGCGCAATGCGGCCTGAACCGAGACAAGAAGCTCTGGTGTGGAGGTGCCGAATCCCACCACGGTTAGACCGATCAGAAGAGGCGGGATGGCCATGCGTCGGGCAATCCCGACGCTGCCGCGCACCAGTGCTTCCCCTCCGAAGAACAAGCCGATCAGACCGGCGACGACGTAGATGTAATCCAACTGCAAATCTTTCGTGGGCAGCTCATCCACCCTGAATGCAGATAGGTATCACATCCGGTTGATCGCAATAGCTCTTGCGGAGAATTCTTCCCGCGTTTCCACCACGTTCGGTAGCTGCTCTGACATAGGTGAAGTGCTGCGCACCGCAATTCTCATTGTGCCGGATCCGAAAGCGTCCAACGCCATGATCTACGTCATAAACAAGGATGGCGCCCGCACTGAAGACCGCCAAGTCCTGGAAGCAGGCGGTATCGTCGATCCGCTTTGAGACAGTCAAAATTGTTAGATATCAGCGGATGACTCAAAAGTCCCGCATAGCCGACATCCACGAAACGACGCCCCCGCGGATTTCTGTGGGGGCGGTCCTCCGTTGAGCCTCTGTTGTGCTGGGCTCCATCCGTGGCGTTTCAACCCATCCGGTAAGGGGCTTGGCAGCGCCCCCGCCCCATCGCACGCGCCACCCAGTTTTGGTCTGCTATTTATACCCGTTTCGTTCTAATTTTAATCTATGCGCCCAGAACATAGCCGACTGGCCAATTTGCCCGAAGCACACCCCCTCTGCGCCTATGGCGCCTTGAACTTCAGCGGTAAAATCTATCTACCGGCCCGGAAATAGAGCTCTTATCAGCCGGACCGCATCCAGATGTCAGACAGAAAACCCCAAGGAGCCTCTATCGTTTTTCAAACGGTGGGAAAGACCTTTACCAAACCCGACGGGACCAGTGTCTCTGCCGTCGACGATGTCTCCCTGACGGTCGAGTCCGGCGCGATCACCGGCATCATCGGGCGCTCTGGCGCGGGCAAATCAACGATGCTGCGCATGGTCAACGGGCTGGAACGGCCGACCTCGGGCAAGATTCTGGTCGGTGGGCAAGATGTCGGCGCGGCCCAGGGGGCGGCCTTGCGGGCGATCCGGCGCGACGTCGGGATGATTTTTCAACACTTCAACCTTTTGGCCTCGCGTACGGTGGCCGGCAATATTGCCTTGCCGTTAGAGGTCGCGGGCGTCCCGAAGGCAAAGATCAAGGCGCGCGTGGCGGATCTGGTCCATCGCGTCGGCCTTGATGCGCAAAGCGACCGCTACCCGGCTGAGCTTTCCGGCGGACAAAAACAGCGTGTCGGCATTGCCCGCGCCTTGGCCACGGAACCCAAAGTGTTGCTGTCGGATGAGGCCACCTCGGCGCTGGACCCGGAAACCACCCAAACCGTGCTTCAGCTTTTGAAAGACATCAATCGCGAGCTTGGCCTGACCATCCTTCTGATCACCCATGAAATGGCGGTGGTGCGCGATATCGCCAGCCATGTGGCGGTGATCGAGGGTGGAAAAATCGTCGAGGCCGGGGAAACCTATGACGTGTTCACCGCGCCACAGCACCCGACCACGCGCTCGTTCCTTTCGGGCGTGACCGGCGTCACCCTTCCGGCCTTCATCAAGGGGCAGATGCACGATGACCGCCCCTCGGGGCCGTGCGAAGAGGTCCTGCGCGTGACCTTTTCGGGCAAACACGCGACCGACCCGATGCTGGCGCTTTTGACCAGCGATCTGGGCATTGCGGTCAATATCCTTGCCGGCGCGGTCGAGGAAATCGGCACGCAGCCCTTTGGCAACCTGCTGATCTCTCTTGATGCGGACAAAGGGGCACAGGCGCGCGCCTATCTTGAACGGCACGGACTTTTGACGGAGGTGCTTGGCTATGTCGGCTAACTTGATCAACCTGCTCTTGGAAGCGACCTGGCAAACGCTTTACATGGTCGCCATCTCTGCCGCATTGGGCACTCTGCTTGGCCTGCCGCTCGGGGTGTTCTTGGCGACCTCGCAACGTGGTGAGCTTTTGTCGCGGCCTTGGGTCAACAAGATGCTGGGGCTTGTGGTCAATGCCACCCGCTCGGTGCCCTTCATCATTCTGGTCGTCGCCATCATCCCGTTTACCCGCATGATTGCAGGCACCTCTATCGGCACGACCGCCGCCATCGTGCCGCTGACCGTGGCCGCCGTTCCCTTTATCGCGCGCCTGATCGAAAACGCCATCCGCGAGGTCGACAGCGGCCTGATCGAGGCGGCGCGCGCCATGGGGGCGACCCCGTTGCAGATCATCCGAAAGGTCCTGATCCCCGAAGCGCTCTCCTCCATTACGCTGGGGCTCACCCTCGCGGTGGTCAGCCTGATCGGCTATTCCGCCATGGTCGGGGCCGTCGGCGGCGAAGGGCTGGGCGATCTTGGCATTCGCTATGGCTATCAAAGATTCATGCCCGAGGTGATGGCCGTGGTGGTCGTCATCCTCATCGTCCTTGTTCAACTGGTGCAATCCGTCGGGGAATGGATTGCCGCCAAGGTCGACAAACGCGCCCCCAAGGGCCGTGGGCAGTAACCCCCCTCTAAGACCCATTTCCCCATACCGCTTCACAGGAGTAACCATATGTTGCGTCTTACAACCCTCACCTCCGTTCTGGCGCTGGCCGCTACGACCCTTTGGGCCGAGGACATCAAGGTCGGCGTCTCCCCCGGCGAGCACGCTGAAATCATGGAAGAAGTGGCCAAGGTCGCCGCCCCGATGGGGCTCGATATCGACGTGGTGGAATTCTCCGATTACGTGATCCCGAACACCGCGCTGGCCGATGGTGACATTCAGGCCAACTCGTTCCAGCACGTGCCCTATCTGGACAACCAGATGAAAGACCGTGGGTTTGATCTGGTCGTTGTCGGCAATACGATCACCACGCCGATGGGAATCTATTCCGACAAGATCGAGGACATGGCCAGCCTTGAAGATGGCGCAAAAGTCGCGATCCCGAACGATCCGACCAACGGTGGCCGCGCGCTGTTGTTGTTGCAGGATCTCGGTCTGGTCACCCTGGCCGAGGGCACGGGTCTGGTCCCCAGCCCGCTTGATATCGAAGACAACCCCAAGGGCCTCAAGTTCCTTGAGCTCGACGCCGCCCAATTGCCGCGTACCTTGGCGGATGCGGATATCGCGATCATCAACACCAACTATGCGATCGCGTCCGGCCTGAACCCGAAAACCGATTCCATCGCGATGGAAAAGGCCGACAGCCCCTATGTGAACGTCATCGTGGTGCGCAAGGGCGACGAGGATCTGCCTTGGGTCAAGACCCTTGTCGAGGCCTATCACTCCGATGCGGTCAAAGCCTTTATCGAACAGGCCTATAACGGCGCGGTCATCACCTCCTGGTAAAACCCCGGGCGCTGCGAACCAGTCCCAAAAGGGGCTTACAAATGAAAACGCCTACCGAGAATTCTCTCGGTAGGCGCTTTTTGTGACCCAAACCCCGGACAAGGCCGCGCCTTGCGACAACGGACCCCCGATAAAGGGGGAACCGTCGGTGCGTCGAGTCAGCGTTTCAGGTCAGCGCTTCAGGATCGAGCGGCCAGCGAATTCGGCCACATCGCCCAGCATCTCTTCGATGCGGATCAACTGGTTGTATTTCGCCAGCCGGTCCGAGCGCGCCAGCGACCCGGTCTTGATCTGACCACAGTTGGTCGCGACCGCCAGATCGGCGATGGTGGCATCCTCGGTCTCGCCCGAGCGGTGGCTCATCACGTTGGTATAGCCGGCGCGATGGGCCATTTCGACCGCCTGCAAGGTCTCGCTCAGCGTGCCGATCTGGTTCACTTTCACCAGCATGGAGTTCGCCACGCCCTTCTCGATCCCGGTTGCCAGCCGCGTCGGGTTGGTCACGAACAGATCGTCGCCCACCAGTTGAACCTTGCCGCCCAGCTTGTCGGTCAGGATCTTCCAGCCGTCCCAGTCGTCCTCGGCGCAGCCATCCTCGATCGAGATGATCGGATAGGCGGCGACCAACTCGGCGAGATAGTCAACATTCTCTTCCGAGCTCAGGACCTTGCCCTCACCCTTCATGTTGTATTTGCCATCGGCGAAATACTCGGTCGAGGCACAATCCAACGCCAGAGCGATATCCTCGCCCGGCTTGTACCCGGCCTTTTCGATCGACTTCAGCACGAAATCCAGCGCGTCGCGGGTCGAGGCCAGTTCCGGGGCAAAACCGCCCTCGTCGCCGAGGCCGGTGGACATGCCCGCCGCCGACAGCTCTTTTTTCAGGGTGTGGAACACTTCCGAACCCATGCGCACGGCGTCACGGATATTGCCCGCGCTGACCGGCATGATCATGAATTCCTGAATATCGATCGGGTTGTCGGCATGTTCGCCGCCATTGATGATATTCATCATCGGCACCGGCAGCACCCGCGCCGAGGTGCCCCCGATATAGCGATACAGCGGCTGTTCGGTGTAATCCGCCGCCGCCTTGGCAACCGCGAGGCTGACGCCCAGAATCGCGTTTGCGCCCAGACGGCCCTTGTTGTCGGTGCCGTCCAGCTCGATCATCGTGCGGTCGATGCCGACCTGCTCGGTCGCGTCAAAGCCCACCAGCTCTTGGGCGATCTCGCCATTCACCGCTGCCACGGCCTCCAACACGCCCTTGCCCATATAGCGGGCCTTGTCGCCGTCGCGCTTTTCCACCGCCTCATAGGCGCCGGTCGAGGCCCCCGAAGGCACGGCGGCGCGGCCCATGGTGCCGTCTTCCAGAACCACGTCCACCTCGACGGTGGGGTTGCCGCGGCTGTCCAGAATCTCGCGCGCGTGAATGTCGATAATCGTGCTCATGTTCAATGTCCCGCTATGATGGTTGCTCGCCTCATACCGGGGCAAAGGCCCAAGGAAAAGGGGCGCTCAGGCCGCAGGGCGATGTTTGCGCTCACGCCAGACCCTGCGCTCGCGCCACACGGTGTAAACGCCCGAGCCCACGATGATCGCTGCGCCCACCAGCATCAGCGTATCCGGGTGTTCGTCGAAAACCACGATCCCGACCCCCAGCGCGAACAGCAGCCGAAAATAGCGGAACGGCGTCACGAAAGACACCTCGCCCACCCGCATCGCCGCCACGATGGCGTAATAGGACACCACCCCAAGCAGCACGGCCCCCGCGGTCATCGCCCAGATATAACCATCCGGCGCGACCGGCGCGCGCGGGCTGACCAGCGACAGCACCCCCGCCGCCGGAATCAGCGTGAGAAAGGCCAGAAAGCTCAGCTGGAACGAAGACACCCCCGTCGCCACCTTGCGCGTGGCCAGATCGCGGATCGCCAGACCGATCACGCCCTGCACAGCGAACAGGGAGTTCATCTCGAACCCCTCCAGCCCCGGCCGGATCACCAGCATCACGCCCACGAACCCCGCCAGAATCGCGCTCCAGCGCCGCCAGCCCACCGGCTCGCGCAGAAACAACGCCGCCCCCAGCGTCACCGCTAAGGGCGTCGCCTGCAGCACCGCCGAGGCCGAGGAGAGCGGCGTCAGCGCAATGGCAGTGACAAACCCCACCGTGCCGACCAGTTCACCCAGATTGCGCAGCAAAATCGCCCCGCTCAAATAGGCGCGGGTCAAAAGCCGCTGCCCCCGCATCAGGGTCAGCACGCCGAACACGCTCGCGCCGCCGATCCCCAGAACCGCGATGATCTGCCAGGTCGGCAGCACGCCCGCCATCAGTTTGATGAACATGTCCTCGCCGGCAAAGCCGAGCATGGCCAGCGTCATCAGCACAGCACCGCGCAGGTTATCCATTTGGGAAGGTCCAGAAATCAAGGGTCAATGCCTCCCGCAATGGCCGAATTCGTAGACCGCCGCAAGACCCCGGCCCGCCGACAAACGCCAGATTGTTGACGCCCCGCCGCGATGCTATGGATCGACCATGACAGCCGCTCCGCCCTCCGCCGTTCTGTTCGCTGCCGTGTGGCGCAACGCCCGCACCATCGCCATCGGTGCACTGGGCGCAGGCATCGCTTGGACCCTGTCGGCACCCGCCGCCCTGCTGGTGGGACCGGCGCTGGCGGTGACGCTGGCCGGGCTCACTGGGCTGCGCTGCGCCATCTCAGCCCCGCTGATGCAGATCTGTTTCGTGGTGCTCGGCATGGGGGTGGGCGCGGGCTTCACCGAACAGGCAGGCGGCGCGGTGCTGCGATGGCCGCTGGCCTTTGCCGCGCTGGCGCTGAGCATGCCGGTGACCATGCTGCTGTGCCGCCTGATCCTGCAACACGGCTTTCGCTTTGATCGTCGCAGCGCGGTTCTGGCCGCCGCGCCAGGGCACCTCAGCTTTGTTCTGGCCGCCGCCGCCGACAGCGGCGGAGATGTTGCCCGCATCGCGGTGGTACAATCGATCCGGCTGCTGGCGCTGACCCTGATCGTGCCCTTCGCGGCGCTGGCGATGGGCTATCGTCTGACGGCCAGCGTGCTGCCCACCGGCACCCCGATGGACGCGGCCCACCTGATCGCGCTGGCCGTGATCGGCGTGGCGCTGGGGCTGGTGTTCCGCCGCCTGCACCTGCCTGCGCCGATCCTGCTGGGGCCGATGCTGGCCTCGACGCTGGGCCATGTAACCGGGCTGACGCCGGGCACCCTGCCCGTCTGGCTGATGATGCCGGCCTTTCTGGTCATGGGCACGATGATCGGCACCCGGTTCTCAAACATGCAACTGGCGCAGGTGCGCGCGGCGCTGCTCGCCGGTCTCGCCGTCACGCTGGCCGGGGCCGGCATCGCCGCGCTCGCCGCCGTGCCGGTGGCGCTGGCGCTGGGGATTCCGCAATCGCATGTGCTGGCCGGGTTTGCCCCCGGCGGGCTGGAAACCATGATCGCGCTCTCCGCCGCCCTTGGCGCCAGCCCCGGCTTTGTCGCCGCCTGTCACATCATCCGACTGCTGATCCTGAGTTTCCTGATCCCGCTGGCCCTGCACAGGGCCGGGCCACAACCCCACGCCCCCGAAGCCGCCTGACGCCCGCGTTCGCCGCGTCTTTTACGGCTGCTTTTTCGGCACCCCGTAAAGCTCCAGCTTGTGCCCGCGCAGCTCATAGCCCAGCTTTTCGGCGATCCTGTCCTGCAGGGCCTCGATCTCGGGATCGCAGAACTCGATCACCGCGCCGGTCTCGATGTCGATCAGATGGTCGTGATGCGCCCGCTGCGCATCCTCATAGCGCGCCCGTCCGTCGCCGAACTCCACCCGCTCAAGGATACCGGTCTCCTCGAACAGCTTCACCGTGCGATAGACCGTGGCGATGGAAATGCCGGAATCGATCGCACTGGCGCGCGCATATAACTCCTCGGCGTCGGGGTGATCGTCACTATCCTGAAGCACCGTGGCGATGGTGCGGCGCTGGCCGGTCATGCGCAGGCCCCGGGCCTCGCATCGCGCAATGATGGATTTAGGCATCGGTGCCCCCAACTGTCTTCTGGGAGTCGGGTTTAGCCTGTGTTTTCACACACCGCCAGCCGCCTTTTCTCGACCCGATCCGTGGATGCCGGTTGACAACGGGGCCGCGGACCTCCATCTGCCACTCATGGCGTGTCTCCTGCCGCGTGAGCAGATCAGACCAAGAGCGGACACATCCGCCCGGCCCGCGAGGGCCCGAGAGAGACCGGGACGCGCCAACCTGTTCCCAAAATCACGCGTGGGGCCATAGCGCCGGTGCGACCTGTCGCGGCATCCTGCCGCCGGGTCCGAGCATCTTGCGCCCCAACCGCCGCGCGAGATGCGGCAGAACGTTCGGCCTGCATCCCTTGCAGGCCCGAAAGGATATTGACTTGAACCAATTCGAAATGATGGGACTTCCCACCACTTTGGTCGCCCGCCTTGCCGATATGGGCATCACTGAACCCACCCCGATCCAAAGCCATGCGATCCCGCATGCGCTGGATGGCCGTGACGTCATGGGCCTGGCCCAGACCGGCACCGGAAAAACCGCCGCCTTCGGGCTGCCGCTGCTGACCCGCATGTTGGAGGCTGGCACCAAACCCGCCCGCTACACCGTGCGCGGTCTGGTGCTGGCGCCCACCCGTGAACTGGCCAACCAGATTTCGACCACCCTGCGCGCCCTGACCGAGGGCACCCACCTCAAGGTCGGGTTCGTGGTCGGCGGCCAATCGATCAACGCCCAGATGAAACGGCTGGAACGCGGCACTGACCTGCTGGTCGCCACCCCGGGTCGGCTGCTTGACCTGCTCGACCGCAACGCGCTGACGCTGGAAGAATGCTCGTTCCTCGTGCTGGACGAGGCCGACCAGATGCTTGACCTCGGCTTCATCCACGCCCTGCGCAAGATCGCGGCCTTGCTGCCCGAAAAGCGCCAGACCATGCTGTTCTCGGCCACCATGCCGAAACAGATGAACGAAATCGCCCAAAGCTATCTGCAAAACCCGATGCGGGTCGAAGTCAGCCCTCCGGGCAAGGCCGCCGACAAGATCACCCAATCGGTGCATTTCATCGCCAAGGCCGAGAAACCCTCGCTGCTCAAGGAACTGCTCAACAACCACCGCGAAGAACGCGCGCTGGTCTTCGGGCGCACCAAGCATGGCTCGGAAAAGCTGATGAAGTCGCTGGAAAAAGCCGGTTTCTCCACCGCCTCGATCCACGGCAACAAAAGCCAGGGCCAGCGCGACCGCGCCATCGCCGCCTTCAAGTCGGGTCAGATCAAGGTGCTGGTGGCCACCGATGTGGCGGCCCGCGGCCTCGATATCCCGGACGTCAAGCATGTCTATAACTACGACCTGCCCAACGTGCCCGACAGCTATGTGCACCGGATCGGGCGCACCGCGCGTGCCGGCAAGGACGGCGCCGCCATCGCGTTCTGCGCCCCCGACGAGATGGGTGAATTCAAAGCGATCCAGAAAGTCATGGGGATCTCGATCCCCGTCGCCTCCGGTCGCCCCTGGACCCCGATGGAAGAGCCTGCGAAACCCGCAGGCGGCAACCGTCGGCGCGGCGGTGGCGGCGGCGGTGGCTATGGCGGTGGCAAGCCCGGTGGCGGCGGCAAACCCGGTGGTGGCGGCCCGCGTCGGCGTCGCTCCGGTGGTGGCGGCGGTGGTGCCGGTGGCCAGAATCGTGGCCGTCAAGCCGCCTGAGCCCGCTCTCACCTGAACATAGGAAAAGCCCCGCCATGTGCGGGGCTTTTTCGTTTCCGTCAAGGCGATACGACGCGCGCCCTAGCGCCCCTGCGCCACGATATCCGCCCAGATCGGCAAATGATCCGAGGCGATATGCGCCGGTTGCTCCAGATGCACCCCATGCCCGCGCGCCGCCAGCCCCGCGCTCAGCGCGATCCGGTCCAACGCCCCCAGCGGGCGCAACGCCGGAAAGCTTGCCCGGCGCGGAAGAAACTGCATCCGGGGCGCCAGCTTCTCCAGCATGGATTTCCCTGACCATTCGTTGAAATCGCCAGCCCAGATCATCGGCATCGGCGGCAACAGCGCGCATTCCTGCGCCAGATGCAGAACCTGCATCCGACGCGACTGCCCCACCAGACCCAGATGCAGCCCCACCACCCTGAGCGGCCCCAGCGGGCTGTCAAATTCAACCCAGACCGCGCCGCGCGGCTCCAGCCCCGGCAGATCGATTTGACCCATGTCGCGCAAGCTGACCACGCCCTTGCGCCAGATCACCGCGTTGCCATGCCAGCCCAGCGAGCCGGCCCCGCCCAGATCGGCCACATCCCAGCCGGCTTCCTCCAGCACGAAATGGGGCAAGGCCGCCGGGCGTGGCGGCAACCGTTTGTCCGCCTCCTGCAACACCACCACCTGCGCCCGCAACCGGGCCAGCACCTGCAGGATGCGCCGTGGCTTGCGCCGCAGATCCAGCCCGACGCATTTCTGGATGTTGTAACTGGCAAGGCGCAGAGCGGTGCTGTCGCTCATTTCCTGGGCTCCCCATAGGTTCCGGATTCAACGTAGATGTCGCGCCCACTTGCGCCAATGCGGCGCGGCGGTGCAAGCCCCGGAAATTTACATGCTCTTGACAGTTTCCTGTCCTGCACATCCTTTGGGCGCATGACTGAAAAACGCGCAATGGATCCCGCAGGGGCCGCTGCCCTGACCGGGTTTGCCCTGCTGCTGGCCTTTAACCAAGTGGTGGTCAAAATCACCGGCGAGGGCTTTGCCCCGGTGTTTCAGGCCGGGCTACGCTCGGCCGGGGCGGCGCTGGTCGTGCTGATCTGGATGCGCGCCCGCCGGGTGCCGGTGACAGCACCGCGCGTGGCGCTGATCTGGGGCCTGCTGTCGGGGATGGCTTTTGCCTTTGAATTCGCCTGCCTGTATGTCGCGCTCGACCTGACCACCGTGGCGCGCGCCTCGATCATCTTTTATTCGATGCCGGTCTGGCTCGGCCTTGCGGCGCATCTGTGGTTGCCCGGCGAACGGATCACCCCGGCAGCGGGAATCGGCATGGCGCTGGCGTTGGCGGGCGTGGTTCTGGCACTGGCCGACCGCTCCAACGGGCAGGCCAGCCTGCTGGGCGATCTGCTGGCCCTGATCGCCGCGCTCGGCTGGGCCAGCATCATCCTGATGTTGCGCATGACGCCGCTGACGCAGGTCAGCCCGGTGATGCAACTGTTGCTTCAGGTGGCGGTCTCGGGCCCGATCCTGCTGCTACTGGCGCCACTGTTTGGCCCGCTCATCCGCGATCCGCAACCGATCCACTATGCCGGGCTCGCGTTTCAGGCGGTCTGCGTCGTCGGGCTGGGCTATATCGTCTGGTTTCACCTGATGTCGATCTTTCGCGCCTCGTCGGTGGCCTCGTTCAGCTTTCTCTCGCCGGTCTTCGCCGTCCTGTTCGGCTGGCTGATTCTGGGCGAACGGATCGGCCTGCAGGTCTGGGGCGCGCTGGCGCTGGTGGCGCTGGGAATCCTGCTGATCAACCGCAAATAGAGGCGTTACGTGCCACAAAAGGTCGCCTCGACCACCTCACTCGGCAGCGGTGGCCGGGTCAGATCATCGGCCTCGGGCTGGTCGTCATAGGGGCGCGACAGCACCGCGTTCATCCGATGGAACGGGACATAATCCCCCGCCACCGCCGCCGCGATCATCTGCTCCACCCGATGGTTGCGCGGGATAAACCCGGGGTTCGCAGCCGCGATCATCGGCCCAAACGCGGGCAAGCCGTCGCGCCGCGCAAGCCACACCGCTTCCCAGCCCTCATAGGCGGCCGGATCAATGAATTGATCGCGCGCGCGATCAGAGCCAAGCGCGCGGAAGGTATTGGTGAAATCCGCCTGCCCCGCCGCCATACGCCGCAACAGATCCTCGATCAGATCGCGATCGCCGTCGCGCGCATCGCTCAGCGCCAGCTTGGCGCGGAACCGGGCCAGCCATTCGGCCTCGATCAGATCGGGCATCGCATGCACGATCTCGGTCGCCTGCTCTACCGCCGCCTCGCGATCCTCCATCTGCTGGATTAGTGCTGTCGCCAGTTGCGCCAGATTCCACACCGCGATCTCCGCTTGCCGATCATAGGCATAGCGCCCGTTGCGATCGATCGAGCTAAAGACCGTCTGCGGATGAAACACATCCATAAAGGCGCAAGGCCCGTAATCAATGGTCTCGCCCGAAATCGCACTATTGTCGGTGTTCATCACCCCGTGGATAAAGCCGACGCTCATCCACTGCGCCACCAGCCGCGCCTGCGCATCGCGCACCGCGCTCAGCAAGCCCATCGGCCCCTCAACGCCGGGATAATGGCGCGCGATGGCATAGTCGGTCAGCCGCCGCAGACTGTCGATATCGCCACGCGCGGCAAAGACCTGAAACGTGCCGACGCGCAGATGGCTCGCCGCCACCCGCGTCAGCACCGCACCGGGCAGCGCCCCCTCTTGGCGATAAACCGACTCGCCCGTTGCCACCGCCGCCAGCGCACGCGTGGTGGGAATACCGAGGGCGTGCATCGCCTCGGACGCCAGGTATTCGCGCAACACCGGCCCCAGCCAGGCGCGCCCCTCCCCGCCGCGCGAATAGGCCGTGCGCCCCGCACCCTTGAGCTGGATATCGCGGCGCAGACCATCGCTGCCCACCACCTCGCCCAACAGCACCGCGCGCCCGTCACCCAGTTGCGGGTTGTACTGGCCGAACTGATGCCCGGAATACAGCTGCGCCAGCGGCGTGGCCCCCTCGGGCAGCCGGTTGCCGGAAAACACCTGCGTCCTCTCCTTCACATCGCCAGCCTCGATGCCCATCAGCTTCGCAAGGTCGGCGTTAAAGGCCAGCAACTGCGGCGCGGCCACCGGCTGCGGTGCCTGTGCGGTGAAAAACGCGCCCGGCAGCCGGGCGAATGTGTTGTCAAAGGGGATATGCAAGCTCATGGCCCATAGATAACGCCGGACGCGCAGAAAGCCATAGCGCCCGACGCCCCGGGATGCATAATCGCGCCCATGCACAGCAAGTCCACCACCAAGCCCACCGCCGAGCAGATCATCGCGACCCTCAACCTTTCGCGCCACCCCGAGGGCGGCTGGTTCGCGGAAACATGGCGCGCCGAAGCCGACAGCCGCGCCAGCGCGACCTGCATCTATTTCCTGCTGCCCGAGGGCGAGACCAGCCATTGGCATAAGGTCGACGCCACCGAAATCTGGCTCTATCACGCCGGCGCGCCGCTGCTGCTGTCGCTCAGCGCAACCGATCAGGGCCCGGCCCACGATCATCTGCTGACCCCCGACCTCACCCAAGGCCGCCCGCAAGTGATCGTGCCCGCGCACCACTGGCAAGCCGCCCGCAGCACCGGCGCCTATACGCTGGTATCCTGCACCGTCTCTCCCGGTTTTGAGTTCTCCGGCTTCACCCTCGCCGCGCCCGATTTCGACATCCCGCGCGCCTAGCCCCTTCTCCCGTACTCCCCGCACCGCCCCTTTTTCTGGCCGAAAATACTCCGGGGCAGCCGCCCGTCAGGGCGGCGCGGGCAGCGCCCCTAATCCGCGCTTGGCCGGCTCACGATGCCGCCGCCGACCAGTGCCCGCACCCCGGTGGTGCCGGGACAGGAGGTCGCCATGCCATAGGCCACCCGCACCGCGAGAAAGGCAAAGGCCTGCGCCTCCAGCATGTCGCCATCCAGCCCCACCGCCTCCACCGGCAGCACCGGACAATCAAGCGAGACCTGCAACATCTCCATCAGCACCGGGTTATGACGACCGCCGCCGGTGACCAGCATCCGTGCCGGCACCCGCGGGCAATGCTCCATGCCCTGAACCACACCGGCGGCGCACATGGCGGTCAGCGTCGCGGCGGCATCGGCATCGCCCAACTCGCCCACCAAGCCGATCATCTCGGAAAAATCATTGCGATCCAGTGATTTGGGCGGCATCCGCGCGAAATAGGGCTCGGCCAGAAACAGCTCCAGCGCGCCCTCCTCGACCTGACCACGCGCGGCCAGTGCGCCGCCCGCGTCCATCTCCAGCCCGCGCCGCGCCTGCATCAGATCGTTCACCGGCGCGTTTGCCGGCCCGGTGTCAAAGGCCAACAGCGCGCCGTCTTCTTCCGGCGTCGCAAACGAGGGATCAACATAGGTCAGGTTGCCCACCCCACCCAGATTGAGAAAACACAGCGGCTCCTGCGCCCCGATCCACTTGGCGCAGGCGAAATGGAAAAACGGCGCCAGCGGCGCGCCCTCGCCGCCCATCGCGACGTCATCGCTGCGAAAATCCCAGACCACCGGACGCCCCAACCGCTGCGCCAGCACCGCGCCAGACCCGACCTGACAGGTGCCCCGCCCGCGCGGCTCATGCGCAAGGGTCTGGCCGTGAAACCCGACCAGATCGACCCCCTCGAACCCGGCCAACAGGTCGCCGTGGGCGGCGTCCACCACCTGCGCCGCCGCCTCGGCCTGCGGCCCGACCCACTGCCCCAAAGCGGCGCGCAACACCGCGCGCTCCTCGGGGGAATAGGCGCGATACCCGGTCTCGCCAAATCCTAGAATGCGGCGCCCGTCGGTTTCCACCACCGCCGCATCGACACCATCCAGAGAGGTTCCGCTCATCGCCCCCAGCGCGCGTTGCGGCGCGCCAATCTTGCCGGCCTTATTCATGGCCTTTTCCTTTGTCTCGCTGCCGCCTATACACTCCCCGCAAATCAGACCCGAGGCAAGCCATGACATACCATCCCAAATCGGACTTCATGCAGGTGATGATGGAGCGTGGCTATCTCGCCGATTGCACCGATTATCAAGGCCTTGACGAGGCGCTTCTGACCCCCGGTCAATCGGCCTATATCGGGTTCGACGCCACGGCGAAATCGCTGCATGTGGGCTCGCTGATCCAGATCATGATGCTGCGCTGGCTGCAAAAGACCGGGCACCGGCCGATCACTCTGATGGGCGGGGGCACCACCAAGGTGGGCGATCCCAGCTTTCGCGCCGACGAACGCCCGCTGCTGACCTCCGATCAGATCGACGACAACATCGCCGGGATCAAACGGGTGTTCGCCAAATACATCACCTATGGCGACGGCCCGTCCGACGGGCTGATGATCAACAATGCCGACTGGCTCGACAATCTGAACTATCTGGAGTTCCTGCGCGACATCGGACGACATTTCAGCGTCAACCGGATGCTGGCCTTTGAATCGGTAAAATCGCGGCTGGACCGGGAACAATCGCTGTCCTTCCTCGAATTCAACTACATGATTCTGCAGGCCTATGACTTTCTTGAGCTGAACCGCCGCACCGGCTGTATCCTGCAAATGGGCGGCTCCGACCAATGGGGCAATATCGTCAACGGCATCGACCTGAC
>JASJGL010000059.1:0-17756 GCA_033791545.1 Pseudodonghicola sp.
ATCATGGATCACGAATTGCACCGGCGCGCCCAGCATCCATTGTGCATGCGGTCGCAGCGCGTCCATCAGGGCAGCGCGCAGGGCGGCGCCGCGCTGTGGCTCATACCAGCCCTGGGCCGAAAGCGGCCCGGCAAGCAGCAACAAGATCAGCAAAAACAGCCGGCGCATCGCCGCTTTCTCCTTTTGAATTGGGTGCGGTTTGAGGGCCTGTACCCCGGTAATTGTGCGCCGAAACGGCACGGATTGACAATCGGCTCTTGCACACCACATGTTGGCCCGCCATAGAAAGCGCCGTTTCCGCCGCAAGAGGTTTTTCGCTAAATGCCCGTAGTTGTTGTAGAATCCCCGGCCAAAGCAAAGACGATCAACAAGTATCTTGGTCCTGACTACGTTGTTTTGGCGTCTTACGGTCATGTGCGTGACCTTCCGCCCAAGGACGGATCGGTCGATACCGAGAACGATTTCGACATGAAATGGGAGATCGGCGCTGACAGTCGCAAACATGTCAAGGCGATCGCCGACGCCCTGAAGGAAGACAATTCGCTGATCCTCGCGACTGACCCCGACCGCGAGGGCGAGGCGATCTCTTGGCACCTGCAAGAGACCCTGACCAAGCGCAAGTCGATCAAGAAGGACACGGCGGTGTCGCGGGTCACCTTCAATGCCATCACCAAGGCGGCGGTGACCGAGGCGATGAAACATCCGCGTGATGTCGATGCGCCGCTGGTCGAAGCCTATCTGGCGCGCCGCGCGCTGGATTATCTGGTCGGGTTCAACCTGTCTCCGGTGTTGTGGCGCAAGCTGCCCGGTGCGAAATCAGCCGGGCGGGTGCAATCGGTCTGCCTGCGCCTGATCGTCGAGCGCGAGATGGAGATCGAGGCCTTCACTGCGCGGGAATACTGGTCGGTCAAGGCGGTGCTTTCGACCCCGCGCGGACAGGAGTTCGAGGCCCGGCTGACGGTTCTGGCCGGCAAGAAGCTTGATAAATACGATATCGAGAACACCACCCAGGCCGAGTTGGCAGTACAGGCGATCACCAGCCGCGACCTGAGCGTGGCCAGCGTCGAGGCCAAGCCGGCCAACCGCAACCCGTCGCCGCCGTTCATGACCTCGACCCTGCAACAGGAAGCCAGCCGCAAGTTCGGCATGGGCGCGCGCCAGACCATGAGCACAGCGCAGCGACTGTATGAGGCGGGTTATATCACCTATATGCGGACCGACGGCATCGACATGGCGCCCGAGGCGGTCACGGCGGCGCGCGACGCGATCAAGGAGCGTTATGGCGCCGAATACGTGCCCGGCAGCCCGCGTATCTACAAGAACAAGGCGAAGAACGCGCAGGAAGCGCACGAGTGTATCCGCCCGACCGAGATGACCTGCGACGCCGATGCGCTCAAGCTGACGGATTCGGATCAGCGCAAGCTGTATGATCTGATCTGGAAGCGGACGCTGGCGAGCCAGATGGAAGCGGCCCGGCTGGAGCGCACCACGGTCGAGATCGCCAGCAATGATGGTCAGGTCGGGCTGCGCGCCACCGGTCAGGTGATGTTGTTCGACGGGTTCATGCGGGTCTATGAAGAGGGTCGCGACGACGTCACCGACGAAGACGACAAGCGGCTGCCGCAGATCATGCAGGGCGAGCCCGCCGACAAGCGCACGGTCAGCCCGGAGCAGCATTTCACCCAGCCGCCGCCACGCTATACCGAGGCGACGCTGGTCAAGAAGATGGAAGAGCTCGGCATCGGGCGGCCTTCGACCTATGCCAGCATCGTCACCACGATTCAGGATCGTGGGTATGTCCGCAAGGAAAAGAACCGCCTGATCCCCGAGGACAAGGGCCGGTTGGTGATCGTGTTCCTGCAGAATTATTTCAGCAAATACGTCGGCTATGACTTTACCGCCGAGCTTGAGAACGAGTTGGACCACGTCAGCGCCGGCGAGGCCAATTACAAGGATGTGCTGGCCAAGTTCTGGCGCGATTTCTCGGCCGCGATCGCCGAGACGTCGGAGCTGCGCATCACCGATGTGCTGGACAAGATCAACGAGGTGCTGGAGCCGCATCTGTTCCCCGCCAAGGAGGATGGCAGCGACCCGCGGCTGTGCCCGAACTGCGGCAAGGGACGGCTGAGCATGCGCACGGCGCGTTCTGGCGGCGCGTTCATCGGCTGCTCCAACTATCCCGAGTGTCGCTATACCCGGCCGTTTGGTCCCCCGGGGATGGAGGGCGACGAGATCGGCCCGGACGGCAAGGTTCTGGGCTATGACAATGACGAGACCATCAGCCTGCGCAAGGGCCGGTTCGGGCCCTATGTGCAGCGCGGCGAGGCCACCGAAGAGGTGCCGAAACCGCCGCGCGCTTCGATCCCCAAAGGGTGGGAGCTGGACGATGTCGACCTGGACAAGGCGCTGATGCTGCTGAATCTGCCGCGTGAAATCGGGGCGCACCCCGAGGATGGCGAGATGATCGAGGCCGCGATCGGGCGCTATGGACCCTATGTGAAGCATGGCAAGGTCTATGCCAACCTGAAGGACGTCGAGGACGTCTTTACCATCGGCATCAACCGCGCGGTCGACGAGCTGGCCAAGAAGGCGGCGCGCGGTGGGCGCGGGGCAGCGGCGACACCGCTCAAGGAGCTGGGCGAACACCCCACCGAGGGCGGCCCGGTGAACGTGATGGATGGCCGCTATGGGCCTTACGTCAAATGGGGCAAGGTCAACGCCACCCTGCCCAAGGAGACCGAGCCGGCGGATCTGACGATGGAGCAGGCGGTTGTCTTGATCGCCGAGAAGGCGGCCAAGAAGCCTGCGCGCAAGACCGCCGCGAAGAAACCTGCCGCCAAGAAGCCCGCAGCGAAGAAACCTGCCGCCAAAAAACCGGCGGCGAAGAAGCCCGCTGCAAAGAAGCCTGCGGTGAAAAAACCCGCTGCGAAAAAGCCGGCGGCAGAGGAAGCGGCTCCGGAGGAGTAACTCCGGCGCCTGTCGATGTGATGTGAGAGCGCGTCGCCCCCTAGGCGGCGCGCTTTTGCGGTCCGGGGTATTGTGGGCCGGGTATTGGGTGCGCTGACGCCCTCCAAACCCGGTGTCAGCGGGCCGACGCCGGGCCGCGCGAGGAGCGGTGCCGCCCCCTCCCCCCGTATTTCTACGTATTGGCCGATGGGGGCTGGCTGGGATAAAGCCTCCCCCAGTGGGCACGCGACCGGGGCGCAACATTGACTCTTGCCGCGCCCCCCGGCAGTGATTGCCCAACCTGGGTTTTAGGGAGTGATCCATGAGTAAGATATACGCCAACGCCGCCGACGCGCTGGACGGCGTCCTGTTCGACGGCATGCTGATCGCTGCGGGAGGTTTCGGCCTGTGCGGCATTCCAGAGCTGCTGATCGACGCCATCCGCGACGCCGGAACCAAGGATCTGACCGTTGCCTCCAACAACGCGGGGGTTGATGATTTCGGGCTGGGTGTGCTGCTGCAGACCAAGCAGGTCAAGAAAATGATGTCCTCCTATGTCGGTGAGAACGCCGAGTTCATGCGCCAGTATCTGGCCGGTGAGCTGGAGCTGGAGTTCAACCCGCAGGGCACGCTGGCCGAGCGTATGCGCGCCGGTGGCGCAGGCATTCCGGGGTTTTACACCAAGACCGGGGTCGGCACGGTGATCGCCGAGGGCAAAGAGGTCAAGATATTCGACGGCGAGGAATATATCCTTGAGCGCGGGATCTTTGCCGATCTGGCCATCGTCAAGGCGTGGAAGGCCGATACCACCGGCAACCTGATCTTTCGCAAGACCGCGCGCAACTTCAACCCGCCGGCAGCGATGTGCGGCAAGATCTGCATCGTCGAGGTCGAAGAGATCGTCGAACCCGGCACGCTGGACCCCGATGGCATCCACCTGCCCGGCGTCTATGTGCATCGCATCGTGCAAGGGACGCACGAAAAGCGCATCGAAAAAGTGACCACCCGCAAACGTGAGGAGGCTTGATCCATGGCTTGGGACCGCAACCAAATGGCCGAGCGCGCCGCGCAAGAGCTGGAAGACGGCATGTATGTGAACCTTGGCATCGGGATTCCGACGCTGGTGGCGAACTATGTCGGCGACAAGGACATCACGCTGCAATCGGAAAACGGCATGCTGGGCATGGGCCCCTTCCCCTATGAGGGCGAAGAGGATCCTGACCTGATCAATGCCGGCAAGCAGACCATCACCGAGCTGGCGCGCACCTCGTACTTTGACAGCGCCACCTCGTTCGGGATGATCCGGGGCGGCAAGATCGCCGCCGCGATCCTGGGCGCGATGGAGGTCAGCGAGAACGGTGATCTGGCCAACTGGATGATCCCCGGCAAGCTGGTCAAGGGCATGGGCGGCGCGATGGATCTGGTGGCCGGGGTTGGCCGCGTGATCGTCGTGATGGACCACACCAACAAGGCCGGCGAAAGCAAGGTGCTGAAAGAGTGCACCCTGCCGCTGACCGGCAAGGGCGTGGTGGATCGCATCATCACCAATCTGGGCGTGCTGGATGTGGAGCACAAAGGGCTGCATATCGTGGACCTTGCCCCCGGCGTCACCCGCGAAGACATGATCGCCGCGACCGAGGCGACCATCATCTAAGATAGCGTCCTCCAAGATATCGCTAAGTATACTACGCCCCGGCCACCGCGCCGGGGCGTTTCTGTTTTCTGGATTTGGCTCTTTTCTGATCCCGCCCTTGTGGCGGGGGCCGCTCAGTTCAGCGCGGCAAAGACGCAGCCGTCCGAGATCAGCTCCGGCGGGGTCAGGCACAGCCCGCGTGCGACCTGGAACGCGGCCAGCACCTTGGGCACGTAATCGCGGGTCTCGGCAAAGGGCGGCACACCGGCGTGATCGCGCACCGCACCCGCCCCCGCATTGTAGCCCGCAAGCACAAGTATCGGATCATTGTCGAATTTCTTCATCAGCCAATCGAGATATTTCACCCCGCCGGCGATGTTGTCCTCTGGCACAAGGCTGTCAGAAACACCAAACCGCGCCGCGGTGTCGGGCATGAGCTGCATCAACCCCTGCGCCCCGGCCCCGCTGACCGCATCCGGTTTGCCCGCCGATTCCACCGAGATCACCGCCAGAACCAGCGCTGGCGAGACCTGCGTGCCCACCGTTGCCGTCAGAATCGGGATGCCGCGCGCGCGGGCGATCTCTTGCAACGCCTGAAGACGCGGGGCCGCCACCTTTTGCGCGCCGCTGAGCAGTTGCAGCGCATCTTGCAGCCGCGCCGGGCTGGACTGGTCCAGATCGGGCGAAACCCCCTCCCAGAACCAGTCATAGCGCCCAAGCGACGTCTTGGCGGTGGGGGCCACATCGGCATCGGCACCTGCGGCTGCGGCTGTGCCCTCCTTTTGCGGCACGGCGGCGCGGCGAAGCTGTTCCTCCGGGTCGATCTGGACATTGATCCGCCGGGCCGTGCCCGGTGCAGGTGGCTTGATACGCCGGGCCTGAAAGTCGGGAAACGGTGCCGGGGAATCCGCCAATGCAGACGCGCCAGAGAACGCCTGAGCGAGGGCCGCCGCCGCCACGATGCCTCGAAGCCCCATATACTTGCCTCATGCCTCACAACGTTTTCTGGAGTCTCGTTCAAAACCCGCCCCAGAACCAGAGACTCCGGGTGAATTTTGTCATTTTTGCCCAATTTGGATCAGTTTCGTATCATGAATTTTCCAAGTAGATGCGCGTATTGAAATTTTTATTTATCAATATCAATGTGTTAAATAGTAAACGTAAGATTTATCCGAGCGCTCTGAAAAATCCGTTTTTTGGCCCAATTCCTGCCACGACCCTCAGGCTATATGAGGTCATACCACGACGGACGGAGCCGATGAGAGAGCAAGGTTCAAACGGACGCCGCGGGATACGAAACAAACGAAAGATCCTTTGGAGGGACCAAACCATGATCAAACTTTTCAAAAAATTCCGCGAAAGTGAAGCTGGCGCCGTGACTGTTGACTGGGTTGTGCTGACCGCCGCAGTCGTCGCCCTGGCCGGTGCCGCATACTCCGCGATCGGGACCAACACCAAAACCCTGTCCGATAACATCGCGACGAAAATCGGGACGACCGTCACCACCGAGTTTGATTGATCTAGCGGAGGAGAATATGACCGGCCCCCACGGCCAGGGATATTCAATGATCTCGTGATCATTTATGCCGCGCCTCTTTCGAGGCGCGGCATTTTTCGTGTCCACGCCTCAGACTAGATCCGGAAAACCCGGCACGGGACAGGCTTTGCAAAAACCCGTACCGCGCCAAATTGATGCCGCATTAAGCGGGTTCTCTTCCGCCATGAGAGCGATCCAGCGCCCAGGCTGGACTGACCGCCAGCCACGGAGGCCAAAATGAAAAATCTGTTCCACAGCTTCGCCAGAGATGAAGAGGGCGCGATCACCGTCGACTGGGTCATGTTGGTCGCGGTTGTCGTCGCCCTGGGCGTTCTGGTGATTTCGCCCATCCTGCTTTCCGCGGGTGAGCTGGGCACCAAGGTCGCCGCAGCTATCACGGCGCTGGACTTTAGCTGGTGAGCTTTGGCGCGCTCGCCAAATTCCCCGCATCGGCCCTGCAACCTCCCCTATTTCGCCACATTCCCTGACTAGAATATTATCAGACGACAACGCGCCCGACCGGCCAATGCCGGACCGGGCCATGGGTGAAAGGAACTGTCATGCGTGCAGTTTTCGGTCTTGTTCTGGTCATCGGGGTCGCCTTGGCAGGTGGTGCCGTTTATATGGCCAAAAGTTATATCGCGAATTACCAACAGGCCCTGGCAAGGGAACGCGCAGCCAGCGTGCCCGTGGTGCCCACCAGCGAGGTCTATGTCGCGAGACGCGCACTACGCTATGGCGAAACGCTGACCAAAGACAGCGTGCGCAAGGTGAACTGGCCACAGAATGCGATCCCCGAAGGCGCCTTCACCGATTTTGCAGCCCTGATCCCCGAAGATCCGGAGAAGGCCCGCGTAGTGCTGCGCGCGATGGAAAAGGATGAGGCGGTCCTGATGGTCAAGGTGACCAAACCAGGACAAGAGGCCGGGCTGACCTCGCAACTGGAACGCGGGATGCGGGCCTTTGCCATCCGGGTCGACGTGGCCTCGGGTGTGTCGGGGTTCCTGCGCCCCGGTGACCGGGTCGACGTCTACTGGACCGGCTCCATCAGCGACACGGTGGAAGGCGCACGCGGCGAGGTCACCCGCCTGATCGAGACCGCCGTGCAACTGATCGCCGTGGACCAGACCACCAGCGAGGATGCCGATACCAACACCATCGCCCGCACGGTCACGGTGTCGGTGCGCCCACAACAGGTGGCAGCGCTGGCCCAGGCCCAGACATCAGGGCGGCTGTCGCTGGCTCTGGTCGGGATCGAAGACGACACCATCGTCGATCCGATCGAAGTCGATCAGCGCTCCCTTCTGGGGCTTGAAGATGAGGTGCTGGTCGCCCCCACCCAGAAACCCGAGGTCTGCACCATCCGCACCCGACGCGGGTCGGAGGTTGTGGACATCCAGATCCCCTGCACAAATTGAGTAAAATGATCGACGAAGGTCAGACCGGGGGCGGTTCGCACAGGCGGGCCGCCCCCGGTTCATTGTGTCGCCGCGCCGCCTCTGTTGCGTCTTATCCACATCAGGGCGCGGTGCGAAATCATTGATTCTTGAAAAAAAATCACTTATGCCTCACAGTGGCGCAAAGAGCGGGCATAAAGACCCGGCACCGAGGCGTGATCGGAGAGGCAGGTCACATGGCACTAAATCGATGGATGAAGGCGGCCCTGATGGGGCTGGCGCTGGGCTATATGCCCTCCGCGGGAACTCCGGTGCAGGCCGAGATGCTCCGCATTGTCAAAAAGGGAACGGCAACCACGCTGGACGTGCCGATGAATCGCGCGGTCGTGGTCGAAAGCGATGTCCCCTTTTCTGAACTCAGCATTGCCAACCCCGGCATCGCTGATATTTCGTCGTTGTCGGACAGCACCATCTACGTGCTGGGCAAATCCCCCGGCACGACCACATTGACACTGCTTGATGCGGCCGGTCGGCTGATCACCAATGTCGAGGTCAAGGTCGGCGCTGACGTCGCCGAATTCAAGGAACGGCTGCGCCAGATCATTCCCGGCGAACAGATCGAGGTGCGCACCGCAAATGACGGCATCGTGCTGTCCGGCACGGTATCGAGCGCGCAGAAACTCCAACGCGCACTGGATCTGGCCGAACGCTATGCGCCCGAGCGGGTTTCGAACCTGATGAGCGTGGGCGGAGTGCAACAGGTGATGCTCAAGGTCCGCTTTGCCGAAATGCAGCGCAACGTGTCGAAATCGCTCAGCTCTTCGCTGGGGATTACGGGCGGGAGCAGTGTCGGGGTTAATGGCGGCACCGGCACGCTGGGCAACCAGACCGCGCTGACCAATTCGCTGGCTGGCAACATCCCGACATCGAATGACAATGCCGGCGCGGTCGTCTTCGGGTTCAACGCCGGCGCGTTTCAGGTCAACCTGCTGCTTGAGGCCCTGGAGCAGAAGGGCGTGTCGCGCACCCTGGCCGAGCCAAATCTCTCTGCCCTGTCCGGGCAAGAGGCGAAATTCCTCGCTGGCGGCGAATATCCCATCCCGGTGGCGCAGAGTGACGGTGTCTATACCGTTGAATACAAGCCCTATGGCATCGAACTGGCCTTTGTCCCGCGCGTGGTGGACGGAGATCTGATCAACTTGGAGCTCAAGGCGGCGGTTTCGTCGATTGACACCTCTAACAGCGTCACGGTCAACGGATCCGAAGTCGGCGCATTCTCGCGGCGCGAAACATCGACCACGGTCGAAATGCGCGACGGTGAAAGCTTTGCCATCGCCGGTCTGATTCAGGACAATTTCCTGGATAGCGCGGCGCAAATCCCCTGGTTGGGAGATGTGCCGGTGCTGGGTTCCTTGTTCCGCAGCGCCGACTATCAGCGCAACCAGACTGAGTTGGTGATCATCGTCACCGCCCATCTGGTCACGCCGACGCGCGGCGAAGCGCTGGCCCTGCCCACCGACCGGGTCAAGCCGCCAACCGAAAGCGATCTGTTCCTGTTCGGGCGCACCGGCTCAACCGACAAGTTGCCGCGCGGCGGTGCCGCCAGCGAGGTTGCCAAACAGGACTTCAGTGGCTCTTATGGTTATGTGATGGATTGAGCAGGGATGGCTGGCATGCATAAGCTGATCGCAGGTCTTGGATTGACGCTGGCGCTGGGAGCCTGTGGCCAAACCGCGGGCCCCGTCCCCAACAGCTTCCTGCGCGAGGCAGGGGCGCAGGCCGATACCGGCCTGTTCGGCGACGCCACCATGAACAACACCATGATCATGAACGGCGAAAAGAGTTACGTCGTCAGCCTTGCCAACCGCTTTGCCCGCGAGGTGCCCAGCACCATCACCTTTGCCTTTGACAGCGCCCAGCTCGACGGGGCCGCGCTGGCCGTTCTCGACCGGCAGGCCGATTGGATCCGCCAATTCCCCGAGGTCCGCTTCCGGGTCTACGGTCATACCGACGCGGTCGGCTCGACAACCTATAACCGCCGGCTGGGGCAACGGCGCGCCAATGCGGCCGTCGCCTATCTGGCGTCGCGCGGAATCAGTCGCAGCCGACTTGAGGCGGTGGTGTCTTACGGCGAAACGCAACCGTTGATCGTGAGCCAGGGGCGCGAGCGGCGCAACCGCCGCACCGTGACCGAGGTTTCCGGGTTCCTCAAGCGCCATCCCACTGTTCTGGATGGGAAATATGCGCAGGTCGTCTATCGCGAATATGTCGTGAGCGCGAAGCCTGTCTCGGACGTTGCCAACTCGAATGCGGCGCTGGAATCCATACAATAACCAGGCGAAAGCCAAGATCGTCTCCAGTTTCCCTACAATTGGAGTTTTTTGGCCCAAATCTCGCCCTGATTGTCCACGACATTGCTCCTAATGAGAAATGTGTGACCACACCGAGTCGCACGTCGGGTGCCACGGAAAACGCGATAGGGAAACCTCCCGACTTGCCGCCCTGTGGTCACTGAGCAAAGGAAGTTGGCAATGGGCAGCGCAGTCGTGCAACCGGAATTCGCCCCGATCGTGGCCTGCACAATCAGCCGCGATGTGCAGAATTTCGACCTTCTGATCGAAGATATGGAGGCCGCCCTTGGCGAGAGCTGGGGCGATCTGGGATTTGCCGAGGCACTGGCGTTCTTCAGCCAGCCCGACGCCAACGCGTTGGAATTCGTCGCCCTGGCAATCGACCGTGAGGACGAGGACAATCTCGTCCTGTTGGATGAGATCATCACTCAGGCCAAGAAACGCGGGATCAACGTCATTCTGATCGCCGAGGATGTCACGCCAGCCTCGCTGCACCAGCTCCTGCGTAAAGGGGCCGATGAATTCGTTCCCTACCCCCTGCCCGAGCATGAATTGCAGGAGGCGATCGACCGGATCAAGGCCCAGAATGCCGTGCCTGCGGCGGTGCCCACACAGCATAAACCGTTGACTGCAGATAGCGAAAAAGAGGGCGCGGTGTTCGTCGTACACGGGCTTGCCGGAGGCAGCGGGTCGACCACGATGGCGGTGAACCTGGCATGGGAGCTGGCCAATATCGACGGCAAGGACAGCCCCCGCGTCTGTCTGATTGACCTTGACCTGCAATATGGGTCGGTCGCGACCTATCTGGACCTGCCGCGCCGCGAGATCGTGTTCGACATGCTGACAGATACCCAAAACATGGACGATGACCTTTTCGGCCAGGCGCTTCAGGTCTTTGAAGACAAGCTGCATGTGCTGACCGCACCGGCGGACATGGTGCCGCTGGACCTGATCACCCCCGAAGACGTCCAAAGCGTGATCAACATGGCGCGGCGCCATTTCGACTATGTCGTGATCGACATGCCGAAAGCCGTGATCCAGTGGTCCGAGACCACCTTGCAGGCGGCGCATGTCTATATCGCGCTGATCGAGCTCGACATGCGGTCTGCTCAAAACACACTGCGACTGAAACACGCGCTGCAATCCGAAGATCTGCCCTTCGACAAGCTGCGCTTTGCGTTGAACCGGGCGCCGAAATTCACCGATCTTTCGGGCAAGAGCCGGGTCCGACGCATGGGCGATTCGCTGGGGATTGCGATCGACCTGCATCTTCCCGATGGCGGAAAGTCGATCACACAGGCCTGCGACCACGGTCAACCACTGGCCGAATCCTGTGCCAAGAATCCGCTGCGTAAGGAAATCGCCAAACTGGCCCGGTCGTTGCACGACCTAGGCCGCGAAGAGGCCGAAGCGGCCTGATTGTGACAAGGGGCAGATAACGTGTTTACCAAGTTCAGGAAAGAAGTCGCCGCAAGCGGTGCCGCACGACCCGCCGCCGCCAAGGCAAAGGTACCCGCCCCGCAGCCCAAGCCGGAGGAGAAGCCCGCTGCTGCGCGGCTGCGCAAGCCGGAACTCACGACCAAAGCCAAGACGGCGCCGGAGGACCGGGACCGCAAGCGCAAGGAGCGGCTGAGCGACATCAAGCTGGAGTTGCACCGGGCGCTGCTGGAAAACCTCAACCTCGCCGCACTGGAGCATGCCAGCGAGGCCGATCTGCGCGTCGAGATCAACTCGATCGCCAATGAAATTCTGGACGAAAAGAGCATCGTCCTCAACCGCGAAGACCGCCAAACGCTCAACAAGGAACTGTATGACGAGGTGACTGGCCTCGGACCGCTGGAACCGCTGTTGCGTGACGACTCGGTCAACGACATCCTCGTCAACGGCCCGCAGCAGATCTTTGTAGAACGCGACGGCAAGCTGCAACTTACCGACGTCACCTTCAACGATGAACGCCACCTGCTGCGCATCATTGACAAGATCGTTTCGGCGGTCGGACGGCGAGTGGATGAATCCCACCCCTATGTCGATGCCCGTCTGGCAGACGGCTCGCGCTTCAACGCAATGGTACCGCCGATTGCGGTGGACGGGTCGCTGGTCTCGATCCGGAAATTCAAGAAAGACAAGCTGAGCATTGATGAGCTGGTCAATTTCGGGGCCTTTTCCGAAGAAATGGCCGCCTATCTTCAGGCCGCGGTCGCGACACGGTTGAACATCATCGTCTCGGGCGGGACCGGGTCGGGCAAAACCACGACGCTGAACGCGCTGTCGAGCTTTATCGATCATTCCGAACGGATCCTGACCATCGAGGACACCGCCGAACTTCAGCTCCAGCAGGTTCATGTGGGCCGGATGGAAAGCCGCCCTCCCAATGTGGAAGGCAAGGGCGAGGTCACCGCACGCGACTGTCTGAAAAACGCACTCAGGATGCGCCCGGACCGCATCATCGTCGGCGAGACCCGCGGCGAAGAGGTGATCGACATGTTGCAGGCGATGAATACCGGTCACGACGGTTCGATGACCACGATCCACGCCAACTCGGCGCGCGATGCGGTGAGCCGGTTGGAAAACATGATCGCCATGGCCGGGATCGAAATGCCGATCAAGGCCCTGCGCAGCCAGATTGCCAGCGCCGTCAATCTGGTCGTGCAGGCCAGCCGCCTGCAAGACGGCTCGCGCCGAATGACCTCGATCTCCGAGATCACCGGCATGGAGGGCGATGTGATTTCGATGCAGGAAATCTTTCGCTATCAGCGCGTCGGTCTTGGCCCGAACAACAAGATCATCGGCCATTTCACCGCCACCGGCGTGCGCAGCCATTTTTCGGAACGGTTCCGCATGTGGGGCTATGATCTGCCGGCGTCCGTCTATGAACCCACAACAATGGAGATGTCGTGATGCAAATGGGTATGGAAGCCCTGATCTACCTGCTGATTTTCATTGGCGTCCTGGTTCTGGTCCAAGGGATCTATCTGGTCGCTTTCGGCAAGTCGATCAGCCTGAACAACAAGGTCAACCGCCGGTTGGCGATGCTCGACAAGGGGATCGGACGCGAACAGGTTCTGGAACAACTGCGCAAGGAAATGCGCCAGCACCTGAACTCCAAGTCGATCCCGCTTTATTCTCTAATCGCGGAAAAGGCACAAAAGGCCGCCATCGCCTTTAGCCCACGCCAATTGATCATGATCATGGGCGGGCTGTCGGTGCTGGCCTTTCTGGGGCTGACCATTGGCACCGATACCTCGCCACCGGTCCGTCTTGTGGCCTCGCTGGGCATCGGCATCGGCGCGGTCTATCTCTGGATCAGCCACAAGGCCAAAAAGCGCATGGCGCTGATCGAAGAGCAACTGCCCGATGCGATCGAATTGATGGTGCGCAGCCTGAAGGTGGGGCATCCGTTCACCTCGGCAATCCAGGTCGTCGCGAAAGAGATCGAGGATCCGCTGGCGACCGAGTTTGGCATCATCTCCGATGAGGCCGCCTATGGCCGCGATATCGGTGAATCGCTCAAGGAAATGGCCGAGCGGCTGGACATGCAGGATATGCGCTTTCTCGCGGTGGCTGTGACTATCCAGCAGCAATCGGGCGGCAACCTGGCCGAGGTTCTGGACGGGCTGTCAAAGGTGATCCGCTCGCGGTTCCGCTTGTTTCGCAAGGTCAAGGCGATCACGGCCGAAGCGCAATGGTCGGGCAAATTCCTGTCGGCGTTTCCGCTCCTGTGCCTGATCGGAATCCTGGTCCAAAGCCCGCATTACTATGACGATGTTCTGGACCACCCCTGGTTTATTCCCGCCTGTTTCATCGTTGGCACCCTGCTCGGCATCAACCTGATCGTGATGCGCGTTCTGACCAACATCAAAGTGTGAGGACCTGACATGGATTTTCTGAACAGCATTAATGACTTCCTGACTGGGCAACTGGGCGAATTCGGGCCGCTGATCGTGGTCGGCGCACTGGGGCTGTTCATGATCCTCGTGACCGTTCCACTGCTGCTGAACCAGCCCGAGGATCCGCTGAAAAAGCTCAAGCGCGACAGCGCACGCGCAGCCAAGCCGGCCTCAAAGAAAGAGCAACTACGCCAACGTGGGCGCAACGAAAAGCTGGAACGCTTTGCCACTTTCCTTGAACCGCAGAACGCCGAAGAGCTTTCGGCGATGGAACTCAAACTGCGTCAGGCCGGCTATCAGACGAAAGACGCGGTCAGGTACTTCCACTTTGCCCAGTTCACACTGGGAATTCTGGGGCTTTTGATCGGGTTTCTCTATGTTCTGTCACTGGAGGGGGGCGACGGGCTGACCGCCAAGCAATTGCTCATGTATGTGATCGGGCCGGGTGGGGTAGGCTATCTGTTGCCGAAATACTGGGTCACCCGCCGTGTCGCCGAACGCAAGGAACAGATTTCCTGTGGCTTTCCCGATGCGCTCGACATGCTGCTGGTCTGCGTCGAGGCCGGCCAATCGCTAGACCAGTCCATCGTGCATGTGGCGAAAGAGTTGCACGCCTCTTACCCGGCGCTGGCCGATGAGTTCGAGATTGTCGCCTATGAGATGAAAGCCGGCAAGGACAAGGACAGGGTGATGCGCGACATGGCCACGCGCTGCGGGGTGCAGGATATCTCGTCCTTCGTGACGGTGATGATCCAGTCGGCCACCTTCGGCACCTCAATCGCCGAGGCGCTGCGCGTCTATGCCAGCGAGATGCGCGACAAGCGCGTGATGCGCGCAGAAGAAGCCGCAAACAAGTTGCCAACCAAAATGACCCTTGCCACAATGATGCTGACTGTTCCGCCGCTGCTGATCATTCTGGTCGGCCCGTCGGTCAAGGGCATCATGAATCTGGGGGCGATGGGCAACTGACACAATTGGCACCACCGGATGCGACGCAGGCCGCATCATTCGTCAGATTGATTTCGGTCATCGTCGCAGCTGCGGCGGTGGCCGGTTGCGCGCCCACCCCGATCACTGGGGCCGATGGCGGCCCCTATGCTCCGGGCGTCAACCTGCGCGCCGAGGCCGAGGATGGGGTCGAGGTCGCCAATCGGCTGATGGCGGCAGGAGAATATGATCTGGCACTCGATGCCTTTACCCGCGCGGCGCTGGTTGATGGCATGACCCCGGACATCCTGACCGGGCTGGGAACCGCCAATTTGGGGCTGGGCCGGCTGGGTCAGTCCGAAAAGCTTCTGCGCCACGCCGTCGAGGCGGCCCCGGACTGGCCAGAGGCCGCGAACAACCTGGGCGTGGTGCTGATGGAGCGCGGCAAGCACGCCGAAGCCAGCGAGTTTTTTCGCCAAGCCTACGCTTTGGACAATGGCGAAAGTGACGCAATCCGCGACAATTTGCGCTTAGCACTCGCAAAAATGGAAAATCCTGTTAATACTGAGCCGCAAAACCAAGAATACAAATTGGTGCGGCGGGGCAGAAGCGACTATCTGATCCGCAAGACACCATGATCGAGGCGAGAGCAGTACAAGGACGCACATCATGCGCCACCTTCTTCTTATTCCGGGCTGTCTTGCGGTCGGGTTGACCCTTTCGGCCTGCGCTGAAAAGGGCGACACCGTCGAACGCGCGTTCCAGGACGTCAATGTGATCGATGAAACCGATCTCAACGATGTGATGCTGACCGTGGCGGATCCGAACGAGGCGGTCGATTACTTCGTCCGCGCGATCAAGACCAAGCCAGAGAAAATCGAACTGCGGCGGGGCTTGGCGAAATCGCTGGTGCGTGCCAAGCGCAACACCGAGGCGGTCGCGGCCTGGGCCAAGGTGGTCGAAATGCCCGGCACCATAGACGATGACAAAGTCGATTTCGCCGATGCGCTGATCCGCAACGGCGATTGGGAGCGCGCGAAAAAAACGCTCGATACCGTACCGCCGACCCATGAGACGTTCAAACGCTACCGACTGGAAGCCATGGTTGCCGACGCCAACCGCGAATGGTCGCGCGCCGACAGTTTCTATGAAACGGCCGTGGGGCTGACCACCCGGCCGGCGGGCGTCCTGAACAACTGGGGCTATTCCAAGCTGACGCGCGGTGATTTCAGCGACGCCGAACGCCTGTTCGGGGATGCGATCCGACGGGACTCGACTCTGTTCACCGCCAAGAACAACCTGGTGCTGGCCCGCGGCGCGCAACGCAATTATACCCTGCCCGTCATTCCGATGGACCAGAGCGAACGCGCCCAACTTTTGCATACGCTGGCGCTGTCGGCGATCAAGCAGGGCGACGTCAACACCGGCAAGGGGCTGTTGCGCGAGGCGATCAGCACCCACCCGCAGCATTTCGAAGAGGCGGTCCGCTCGCTGCGCGCCCTAGAGGCGAGCTGAGCTGATGTCCATCACCAGCGTGGCGGCGTTGTGGTTCCTGCCCTTCGTGCTGCCAATCTGTCTTTATGTCTGTTTCACCGACCTCAGCCAGATGCGCATCACCAATCAGGCGGTTCTGGCGCTGGCGGCAGTCTTTGTGATCGTCGGCCTGATCGCCCTGCCCCTGCCAGTCTATGGCATGCGGCTGGCGCAATTGTTCGGGGTGCTTCTGGTCGGCTTTGTGCTGACTGCGGCGGGTGCGATGGGGGCGGGCGACGCCAAGTTCGCCGCCGCCGCCGCCCCCTTTATCGCGGCGGGCGATCTGCGGCTTTTGCTGGCTCTGTTCGCCGCCAATCTGCTGGCCGCCTTTGCCACCCACCGGCTGGCCAAATACACCCCCCTGCGCCGTATCGCGCCAGAGTGGAAAAGCTGGGGCGCGGGTCGTAAATTTCCCATGGGGCTGTCGCTGGGCTCTACGCTGGCGCTCTATCTGATCCTGGGCGCGTTCTACGGCGCCTGAGCGCAGGTTTCAAAACAGCGCCCTGCCCCTGCCCCTGTGATGCCACAATGACCCGTCACGGTGACGCTCAACGGGGCGGCTCTGACGGCCCCGGATCACAGCAACCGGACCATGTCGTCAAAGGGCCAGATCATGAACATGCAGACCAGTCCGGCGCTTGCGCCGCCTTCGCCTCGCAGCCTCGACGAGCTCCAGCTTCCCACCGTAATGATGCGGGATATTCTGCTCAAGACAATGTTCCGCAAGACCACCGAAACGGTCAGCGAAACCGCGCAGGCGCTATGCCTGCCTGTCCCGGTCACGCAGGAACTGACGGATATGGCCCGTGCCCAACGCCTGTTGCAGGCAACCGGTTCGCTGAACGCGAATTCCAGCGGCGAGATGGGCTATCAGCTGACCGACGCCGGCAAGGCGCGGGCACTGGATGCGCTGGCACAGTCAGAATATTTCGGGGCGATGCCGGTGCCGCTCAAGGTCTATGAAAAGCAGGTCAAACGGCAGTCGATCCGCAACATTCAGGTGGCGCGCGCCCAACTCACCGCAGCGATGGGGCATCTGGTGCTGCCTGACAGCCTGTTGAACCATCTCGGGCCAGCGGTCAGCGCCGGGCGCTCGATCCTGATGTATGGCCCGCCGGGCAACGGGAAATCCTCGATCTCCAACGGTATTCGCAGCGCCTTGGGCGACCGCATCTATGTGCCGCGCGCGATCGAATACTCGGGGCAGGTCATCACCGTCTATGATCCCATCGTGCACAATGCCATCGAACAGGGCTCTGACGACCCCAATAGCCTGCGCCGGACCAAACGGTTTGACGCCCGCTATGTCTGTTGCGAGCGCCCCACTGTGGTCACCGGGGGCGAGCTGACGCTGAACATGCTCGATCTGGTCTATAACCCCACCGCGCGCACCTATCAGGCCCCGCTTCAGCTGAAAGCGACCGGCGGCATCTTTATCGTCGACGATCTTGGGCGTCAGGCGGAATCGCCACAGGCGCTGATCAACCGCTGGATCGTGCCGCTGGAAGAAAACAAGGACATCCTTGGCCTGCAATCGGGCGAAAA
>JASJGL010000060.1:0-47278 GCA_033791545.1 Pseudodonghicola sp.
TCGATGTCGCTCAGCCCGGCCCGCCCGCACAGCTCTTCGATGACCGAGGCCAGCGTGCGCGCCCCGACCCGCCCGTTCAGCCAGTGCCCGCGCAGGTAGTTGTCGCCATCGCTCCACAGATCGTCCCGGTTGGGAAACACCGGAAACGGACGCGCATCCCATGCCCAGACATAGGCATTCGCCAGATCCAGCATCGGCCCATCATAGACCTCTGACACCGGGTTGTTCACCGCCTTGGCCCAATGCCCCAGCTGCGCCCGCAGATAGCACAGCTGGATCAGGTCATCGCGCCGACCGGTGGAGTACTTCGGCAGCTTCGATTCCGAGGATTTCGGATCAAGGAACTTGTTCGGCTGGTTGGTGCCCTTGTCGATCGCCGCGCAGCCCAGCTCGGTGAACCAGATCGGTTTCATCCCCGGCTCCCAAGCGGTGGCCGAGGCCTGCCGCACGCCGCCGATCCGCTCGTGGTGATCGCTCTCCCACCAGCCGCGCAGATCCTTGTAGCGCCAGATCCACGGCTCGCCATGCGCCGCATCGGTGATCGGCGTGCGGATCTGCGCCGCCTCTGCCTCTGGCGAGTGATAGAACCAGTCAAACCCCTCGCCGCCCTCGACATTGGCGTCCAGATAGGCCGGGTCATAGATGCGCTCCCACCCTGCCTGCGCATCCAGATGATCCTCCCCCTCGCGCCAGTCCGACAGCGGCATATAGTTGTCGATACCGACGAAATCGATCTGCGGATCGGCCCAAAGCGGATCAAGGTGGAAAAAGCGGTCGCCGCTGCCATCCTCGGGTTGATAGCCGAAGTATTCCGACCAGTCGGCGGCATATCCAAGCTTGACCTCAGGCCCCAGAAGCAGACGCACCTCGCCCGCGAGATCGCGCAACGCCTCGACCACGGGAAAGCCAACGCTCCCCCGGATCTGGGTCAAGCCGCGCAGCTCAGAACCGATGCAAAAGGCCTCAACCCCGCCCGCCGCCGCGCAAAGCGCCGCATAGTGCAGGATGAACCGCCGCAGCCCCCAGTCCTCGGGGCCGGTATAGGTGACCTTTCCGTCACCGACAGTGAAATCCGCCGCCGAGGCCGCCCCCATGAAGGCCGCCACCTCAGCTTCCGCCGCCGCCGTGCCATCTGGGCTGCCCGGTTGTCCCGGCGCCACCGAAAGCGTGATGCGCCCCCGCCACGGCAGGTGCGCCTGCTCCATCGCCCCGGTCCAGGGATCGGGCAGCCCGTTGCCCGCCAACTGATCCATCAGGATAAAGGGATAGAACATCACCCGCCGCCCGGCATCGCGCATGTGTTTGATCGCCTCGACCACCGCCGCATCCGCCGGTGTGCCACCATAGATCGGCCGCTCTTCCACCTGTGCGATCTGGTCAGCCTCCCCCCGGGTCAGCCCTGAAACCTGCCAGGCCATATTGCTGCCCTCAAAGGTCTTTTGTTCGACCTTGGGCCTCACCTGACAGGCACCGCAGCGCAGATCGCCGCCAAACCACGACACCACCAAGGACACCGCATCACAGCCGGGCAGCTCTTCTGTGAGCTGTTCAAAGGCGCGCGGGAAATCCGCCATTGCAGAGGGCGTCGCCAGGTTCGCCGCCGACTGGCTTCCCAACGGGTCGCCGTAATAGACCGGCGTCGTGGCCAGCGCATATTCCCCGGTGCCGGGGATCAACGCCACCCCGCGCACCAGCTGTGCCAGATCGCCCTCATAGTCGCGCGCGCCCGGTTGTTCTGCTCGCAACACCTCAAAGGAGAACTGCGGCACCCGGTTGCCATAGGGGCCAAGGTCGACATCCTCCATCACCACATAGGCGGTGCCGCGATAGGCCGGGACCATGCCAGCCCCCTCGATCGCCTCGATCAGCGGATCTGGCAGCTGGTCGGCGCTGCCCGGATAGACCCGCATGTTCAGATCCTCGCGCGACACCTCTTCGCCATCGGCCCAGACGCGCCCGATGCTGGCCACCTCGCCCTCGCAGACCGCCACCGCCAGCGACACCGAATAGCTGTATTCGGTCACCTTGGCGCTGGCGGCTGCCCCCTTGCCGCCGCGGGTCGTCGTGTTCTCCTGGAAATCAGAGGCCCAGATCACCTGCCCGCCCAGCCGCATCCGGCCATAGACCTGCGGGATCGGGTCGCCCTCGCCCGCCTGCATCAGACGGAAACGGTCGACCTTGCCGGTCTCCACCGCGTCAGCCCCGGCGCCGAGCAGGCGCTGGTCAATCATCCGGCCCAGCGTCGCCCCCACCACCCGACCAATGGCGACAGAAGAAAGTCCCGCCAATGTCCCACCAAGCGAGCCGCCAATCGCCGCACCCGCCGCGGACAATAGTATCGTCGCCATCAGCGCATCTCCTTGTCTGAGTTGCCGTCGGGAAATTCGAACCGCGCCACCACCCGCCGCGCCCAAGGTGCGCTCAGCGGGCTCTCCACCACACCGCGCCCGGCATAGGCATGCACAAAGCTTGCCTCGGGTCCGACCTCGGCCAGAATGCCCAGATGTTTTGCCACCGCCCCGGCGCGCATGCGAAACAGGATCACATCCCCGGGCCGAGGCGCACCCGACCGCTCGCTCAGGTACAGCCGCGCCGCCGCCCACAGCCGCTCTTCGCCCTGCGGCTCTGACCAATCCATGGTATAGGCCGGCACCGGTGCTGGCTCAGCGCCGCACAGTTCACGCCAGACCCCGCGCACCAGCCCAAGGCAATCGGCCCCCGCCCCCCGCATCGCTGCCTGATGGCGATAGGGCGTGTCGATCCAACCGCGCGCCACCGCCACCACATCCGGCCGCCCCCCGGTCACAGCAGCGCTCACCGCAGGCTTCCCCCGGTGTTCGGTTTCGACGATTTCGGCACCGCGACCACCCAGTCTTCGCCCGGGATATCCGGAAAGCCCTGAAAATTTACCAGATTATTGAATTTCAACCGACAGCTCTCCATCCGCTTGTCACACCCCGCCTCCAGCCGCACCAGATCACCGGGCATGATCGCGGCGCGCAGCGGCTCCCACAGCGCGATCTCGCGCCCTGCGGCATCGGTCTCGTCAGTCTTGATCAAACCCCACAGCCCTGCCGCCGCGCCCGACAGCACCACCAGCCGCCCGCGCGTGAACCAGCCCGCCTCGAACCCCGCCAGATCGTCCCAGCGAAACAGCCGCGCGTCCTCGATCAAAGCCACCGTGCGTACGTCGGCATAGCCGGGCGTCTCAAGTTCGAACCGGCAGGCCCCATCGCCCAGCACAGCGGTGCAGGCTTTCTGATAGATCCGCCCCAACGGCTGGTTCAACGCTTCGGTCAAGCCCCGCAGATCGACGCTGAACGCGCCGCCCGCGCGCCGGATCTCGCCCAGCGTGCCGCGAAACTGCATCCACCGCACAGAGACATCGGCCCAGTTGACCAACCAGGCCCGCAACTCCGCCCCGTCGAAGCGGCCCGCCTCGATCTCTGCCGCACTAAGGCCCACATCGCTCAACGCGCCGATTGCCTCGGTATTGTCCACCGCCAGCCCGCTGGCCTGCTGCAACGCCTGCGCCGACAGCCCAGTCTCGGCCTTGAACGCGATGCCGTCGAAGCCCAGCGTCCGGTCGTGGTCGGTAAACCCGTATTGCACCCCGTCCGTGCGCGTCAGCGCCCAGCACCGGCACAGCGTCGTCACCCCGCCTTCCACATGGGCGCGAAAGGCCTCGCTCATGCCTGCATCGCTGGCGCTGCTCATACCCGCACCTCCACCACCGGCACGGTGGGCACGTCGCCGGCCTGAAAACTGGCCACGCTGGTCTGGAAGCCATCGGTGTCAAAACGCACAGGGACATCGAACTCGAACCCCGCCGTCACCGCCAGATCCACTCCCGGAGGATGTGCAAAACTGATCAGCCCGGTTGCCGTATCCACGGTGTAATCCACCGCCTCCTGCAACTCGTCCTGTTCGATCCCGACGCGCACCGTGCCCGCCACCGGCTTGGCGATCGGGCGGGCATAGCTGTGCGCCCCCGAGCGATAGGTCTTCATCACCTGAAACACCCGCTGCACCCCGTCGCCACGGGCGATGACCTGATCGTCGAACCGCACCTCTGCCCGGGCCCGACCGGATTTGTAATCCGACCAGTCCTTCCAGCGGAAGCCATACATCTGCCCCTGCCGCGCCTCGAAAAACGCGATCAGAGTCTCGACATCGTCAAGCGCCCGCATCCCCAGCCCGGCGTCATAGCGCCGCCGCGCATGGGCCCAAGGCGTGTTGCGCTCCTCGAACCCATTGGCCAGCGTCACGATATCCGTGCGCCGCTCTGGCCCACCGACCGAGCCAAAGCTCAGCGAAGCGGGAAACCGCACCTCGTGAAAATTCATCACAGCCCTCCTCCCGTCAGAGATTGCGCGCGCCACGATCCAGCGCGCGGCGCATCTGGGCCGCGATCTGGCCCCGGCTGCGCTGGAACCCGCCCACGTCGGGCGTGCTCACATTCATCACCATGCTCACATTGGCGTTGCCGCCGCCCGAGCGGACCCCCAGCTTGCCATCGCGTCCCCGTGCCAGTGGCAGGATCGCCTCGGGCCCGGCCTCGCCCATCAGCCCAGTCGCGCCGCGCATCGGAAACAGCGTGGCATTGCGCACCACACCGCCATTGGCAAAGGGCATCACCCGGCCCTGCGCGAACCCCGCCCCCGACTCGAACGGCAACAACCCCTCGACCAGATTGCGCACGCCATCGCCCAGCATCTCTCCGAAATGGCTGGTGACCGGGCGGATCGCGGCGGAATAGGTGGTCTGCACCATCGTGCGCGCCAACCCGTCGAGCGCCTCCGACAGGCTCTTGCCGTCGAACACCACCCCGTCAAAGGCTCGCCGCAGCCCGCTCGAGAATCCGCGCTCCAGTGTCGCGACATCGCGCCCCGTCGCCGCCAGCGCGCTGCGCATCCGCGTCAGCTCGCTCTCGAAGCTTGCCGCCATGTCGCTCGCCGCGCCCAAGCCGCTTTCCACCCCGTCAATCGCCGCACCAAACGTGTCGATATCGCTGCTATCAACCATCCTCGCCGCCTTTCTTCGCATCCGGCCATTGCGCCAACAGCGCCTCAAGCCCGCCCCGTGACATCGGGGCCCGGCCCTGCCCCTGCCCCAGCATCAGCGCCAATTCCGCCGGGGTCAGGCGCCAAAACTCCTCCGGGCGCAGCCGCAACGCCTGAATCCCGGCCCGCATCAACGTGGGCCAGTCAATCCCGCTCATGCGCCCGCCGAACCCGAGCCCGACCCCGGGCCCGAAGCCGAGCCGGAAACCGACCCCGGCACCGTAAACGCCCGCGCCAGCAATTCCGCCGCCGCCCGCGCCGCCGCCAGCGGCCCGCCCTCGATCTCGGCCCGAAGCAGATCCCCACTGACCCAATCGACGCCGCCGCCGCGCAGCCCGGCCAGAACCAGCGCCAACAGATCGCGGCTGGAGAACCGCCCACCCTCAAACCGTTCGACCAGCGCCACCAGCGTATCCTCGCCCAGCGACTCCTCCAGTTCGGCCAGAGCACCCAGCGTCAGCTTCAGCACCCGCCGCTCGCCACCGACCACCAGCGCCACCTCTCCCGCCCAGGGATTGACTACGTGGTTCGCCATCCCCTAGACCGCCGTGAACACCAGCATCCCGGCGCTCTCCATCGACATCTCATAGGTGGCCTCGCCGTCATGGCTGCCCGCGTATTCCAGCGCCGTCACCTGAAACGGCCCCTCGACAATGCCGAAATCGGGGATGATCACCTGAAAATCCGGCACCTCCCCGTCAAAGAAAAGCTGGCGCGCCCGCTCGTCGGTGCCCGCGTCCTTGAACACGCCGGCCCCCGAAATCGCCGCCGATCGCACCCCGGCACCGGACAACAGCTCGCGCCAGCCACCCTGACTCTCCAGACTGGTCACATCGACGCTCTCGGCGTTAAAGCTCACCCGCGTGGCGCGCAGCCCCGCAATCGTCTCGAACAGACCGTCGCCGGTCATGTCCACCTTGATCAACAGATCCTTGCCGTTCTGGGCACCCATGTGCTGTCTCCTGCTCTGGCCCGCCTACGCGTCTTCGACGCGGGCGCGAAAATTCAGATCAATGCGCCGGATATGCCCGGCACTGCCGGTCCGCCGCGCCTGGGCGCGTTCGAACCAGAGTCCCACCACGCGGCCCCGGCTCAGCGGCGGCACTGCGCCCGCCAACACGTCCCCGATGGCCGCCGCCGCCGCCTTGGCCGCGGCAAAGCCTTGCGCCTCGCTGATCACCGAGATGGTGAACCGGTGCAGCGCCCCCGCGCCCTCCCGGTCCGACCGGTCGCGCACCACCTCGGGGCCAAGGTTCACATAGGTCTCGGGCAAAGGGCCCGCCGGCAGCCCGTCATAGATCGCGCCACCCACCACCGCCGCCAGCGCGGCATCTGCCGCCAACAGCTGATAAACCGCCGCCTGTAGCGGACCAGACATCGCACAGCTCATGCCGCCACCTCCTCGTCGGCGAAGCAGATCAGGAACTGCCCCGCCGGATCACGCTCGGCGACGGCCCGAATACGATAGATCCGCCCCCCGTCGCGAAACCGCTGCTCTGGCGTCGGGCGCTGCACCGATCCCACCGGCGCACCACGCACCACGATGCGATAGCCCATGGTCGACACCGGCGTGCCCGCCTCGGCCCGCTCTCGCCCGGTCCGGGGCCGCACATCCGCCCAAAGCGCGCCAATCGGGGTCCAGCTCTCGATCACACCACCGGCACCGTCCGGCAGCCGCACCGGCGTCTCCAGCAACAGCTGCCGGGCCAGAACCGGCGCGCTCATTGCACCGCCCTCGGGCTCAACCGCAGCACGCGATAGCGGTCAATCAGGCTGCTGACGCCAAACGGCATACAGCCGGGGCCCAAGGCCGTCTCGTCGCGGTATTCGTAATAATGCGCCGCCAGCAACAGCACCGCCTGGCCAAGATCGGCCGGCAAATCACCCCACTCCGCCGCCATCCCGGCGCTGAGCATGATCCGCGCATGCCCCCCTCTCGGGATCGACGGCAGCAGCGCGCCCGAGGGCCGCAGCACCGGAGCTTGCCGGTCGCGCTCCAGCCAAAACCGCTCGGCTGCCACCGTGACCTCTGCCGCCGCCGCATCCACCAGCGTGAAACCGGTGATCGCCGTCACCGGCGCCACCGGCAGACACGCGCGCGCCGGATTGGACCAAGCGTAAACCATCCAACTAAAATCACGCGAAATCAGCACCTTGCCGGTTCGTGCCTCGATCGTCGCAATGGCGGCCCGCAAAAACCCTTTCAACAGGTCGTCCTGCAACCCATCCTCGCCAAATCCGCTGCCCAGCCGCAGATGCGACCGGAACTGCACCAACGGCAGCGCGGCATCCGCAATTGCCGTTTCTTCGCTCAACATCATTCGCTCTCTCCGAAATACCGGGCCGACTTCCGGGCCAAAGGTCAGGGCCAAAGGGCCGAGGCGACACCCAGCCCCACCTTTGCCCTTGCGCGGACGCGCGCCGTGCCCCCGTGTCGCTCGGACGGAGGGGAGCAGCTAGACAACACGGGGGTTATCCCGGCACGCGCCCGCCACGGCACCGGCGATCCGGCCCCGCGATCCGGCCCCGCGTTAGGCGGTGCCGAATTTCAACAGCTTGATCGCGGCGAAATCGCTGACATCGCCGCCCACGCGCTTGGTGGCATAGAACAGCACATGCGGCTTGGCGCTGAACGGATCGCGCAGCACGCGCAGATCCGGCCGCTCGGCCACGGTATAGCCAGCGCGGAAATCACCGAAGGCGACCGCATAGGAATCGCTGGCCACATCGGGCATGTCCTCGGCCACCAGCACCCGATATCCCATCAACCGCGCCGGTTCCGCCGCCGCCAAACCGTCCGACCACAGGAACCGGCCATCAACATCCTTCATCTTGCGCAACACGCCCGCGGTCTTGGAATTCATCACGAAGCTTGCATTCGCCCGGTACTGCGCTCCCAGCGCATAGACCAGATCGACAATCGGGTCGGCATTGGTCAGGCTGCCATCCGCACCGGTGGCGACATAGCCCAGATTGCCCCAACTCCAAAAGTCGTTGTCGATCTTGGTATGGGTCAGGAACCCGGTCGGCTTGTCGATGCCGTTGCCATTGACAAAGGCATCGGCCTCGGCGCGCGCGAATTTTTCGGCGATGCGCCCGGCCAACCAACCCTCGATGTCGAACGCGCTGTCATCCAACAACCGCTGGCTTGCCTTCGGCAATGCGCTCAATTCATGCAGCGGAATGGTAATGCGGTCGATCTGCGGCGTGTCGCTCTCGCTGACCGACCCGGTCTCGGTGGCCCAGCCCGCGCCCAGTTCGGTCTGATCAACCAGAACGTCATAGGAGGTCGCCTCCACATGCACCACGCTTGCAACCCCACGGATCGAAGCGGTCGATCGCAACACCGATTGCACCGCCTCGGCGGTCTGCGGATCGACCAGATAGCCGCCATCGCTGTTGACGGCCGAGGACATGGCCTTGCCCTCCAGCTCCAACCCGCGCAGCGCATCGTCGTCACCGCAGCGCAGATAGGCATTGAACGCCTTGCGATGGGGGGCTGCGGGTTCCGACGCCGCCGCCAACGGCGGCCGTCCCACCGTGTAAGATTTACGATCCAGCATTGTCAGTCGCTCTTCTGTTTGTTGAAGTTTCGATTGAATTTCATCACGAAACCCACTGACTTCACTCAGAAAGCCTGCCATCGCATGCTTTACCTCGTGCATCAGATGCGTCTCGGTCCCGGCCTGCGCCGGTGCGGTCTTTTCGCTCATCCGCTCCTCCTGGTCTTGGGATGGGGGTCGGCGCGTTCACGCTGCGCCAACGCATGCTGCGCATCCCGCAGGACCGCCGCCAATTGCTGCAGGCTGCTGTCGGCCCCAGTGGCTTTTTCTGTGTCTTTTGCAGTGGCTTTTGCCGCCACCCGCGCGCCGCTCAGCATCGGAAAGGTGACCAGAGACACCTCCCACAACTCCAGTTCGGTCAGCAGCCGTCCGCCCTCGGCGCGCCGTTCGGCCTGCCGGGTGCGATAGCCAATCGACAGCCCGTCCAGCGCCCCGGCAAGCACTAGGGCGGCGGCCTCGCGGCCCCGCTGCGTGCTTTGCAACAGCCGGCCCTTGACCCAGAGTCCGCGATCATCCTCACGCAGCTCCTCCCAGACGCCGATCGGTTGCGCCGGGTCATGCTGCCACAACAGCTTGACCGTTTGCCCACGCGCGGCCATGCCTTTGAGCGCCGCGCGATAGGCCCCCTTTGCCACCACATCACCACTCTGATCGGCGCAGCCAAACAGGCTGGCATAGCCCGCGATCTCGGCCTCATCACTCACCTTCAGCCCGTCTCCGAACCGCGCGAATTTGGTCTCAAGCCCAATCTCCGGCCCGCACCCCGGCCCAACCTCACGCCCCCCCGACCTTCCGGTCTCAAGGCTCCTGCCACGCTCCATCCGATATCTCCTCAGATTGTCTTGCGCCGCGCCGGGCTCAACCGCCCACCGTCAGCACCGATTGCAGCGCCTGCGCCAGGATCATCGCCACCACGCCATAGACCGTCAGCCACAGCCGTCGCTCCAGCCGCTCCATCGCCTGATCCAGCCGCTCCAACCGGCGACAGATATTCTCGTGGTGAATCGCGCTGACCCGCTCATGCGCCGACAGTCGCAGCCCCGGCGCACAGTCGAACGGCATCGCGCCCGGAAGCCCCCGCTCAGTCATCCGCCGCTGCCTTGCGCAGATCCCCCCGCGCCGGATCTGACCGCGCCGGCAAGCCCAACAACGCCCGCTTTTCCGCCGCGCTCAGGAAATCCGCCTGCGCCACCCGGCTCCACTGCGCCTCGCGCTCGGCCGCCAACGCGGGCACCTGATCCAGATCGGGTTTCAGATCCAGCACCGCGCCGGAATACCCCGTCAGCCAGTCCGAAAGCGCCGCCCCCACCCGGGTTGCCAGCGGCAGCACCGTGAGACGATAGAACGCCCGGTTCGCCTCTTGATAGTTGGCATAGGTAGCGTCGCCGGGGATTCCCAACAGCATCGGCGGCACCCCAAAGGCCAGCGCGATCTCGCGCGCGGCAGAGTCCTTGGTCTTCTGAAACTCCATATCGCTGGGCGAAAACCCCATCGGGCGCCAATCCAGCCCGCCTTCCAACACCATCGGCCGCCCGGCATTGCGCGCCCCGCGATAGTTTTCCTCGATCTCAGCCGACAGGCGGCGAAACTGCTCCTCGCCCATCACCCCCTGGCCATCGCTCCCGCGCCAGATCAGCGCGCCCGAGGGCCGTGCGGCATTGTCCAACAGCGATTTCGACCAGCGCGAGGCGCTATTGTGGACATCCACCGCCATCGCCACCGCCTGCATCGGCGCGAACCCGTAATGGTCATCCTGCGGATGGAAATTACGGATATGGCAGATCGGAGAGACCGGCCCGGTCGCGTCAAACCGATGCTTGCGCGCCCCCACCGCGTATTCATAGGCCATCGGCCAGCCATCCGCTCCCGGCACCACCCGCATCCGGTCCGAGCGCAGCACATGCAGCTCCTGCGGCAGGGCGTTCGCCGGATCAGCGCCCCCCGGCACCGCCTCGACATAGGCATTCCCCGACAGCAAAAGCTGGGCGAAAAGCGCCTCCAGCAGCTCTGCCCGACCCTGCGCCGGGTTGGGCCGTGCGATCAGGCTCAAAAGTGGATGGCAGGCAAACCGCCGGTCCCGATCCTGCAGCACCAGCGGCAAGGCCGCCGCGGCCTCGCAGATCATCTTGACCGCGCGATACCCCACCGGGTTGCCCATGAACCCCGCCCGCGTCAGCGAGGCGGTGTCGCGCGGGCTCCATGCCACCCGCCCGGCGCTGTGCCAAGTCACGACCGGCCCGGTCGCGCTGGCCTTGCGCTCGGGCACGCCGCCGTCCTTGCTGCGCCGCAGGAATTCAAATGCCATGGCTCGTTGCTCCTCTTTTCGCCGGTGCCGGACGGCTCCGGCGGCTTGGATGAGGAGGGTATGACGGCAGCAAACCAACAAAGCGGAAACCGGGCGAACGGTGGCAGTGCAACAGGGCATTCGACCGCAACATCGCGCCGGGATCTGTGCCGGAAACTCTGCCAAAACGACAAAAGGGCGGAGCCATCGCCCCGCCCCCTACCAGGAAGTCGTAAAATCGCCCCCTTACAGCACCCGAAGCCGTGGACGCCGCCATTGCGCCGCCGGGGCGATGATCAACTCGTGCAGGGCCCAGACCAGCGCATCGACCCGGTCGGGTGACCCCGCCCCCTCGTAGCCCCGCGTGGTCATCAGCGCCATCTGATCTTCCAGCGCCTCCAGCCCCGGCAGATGCCGCACCCGGCCCTGTTCATACAGCGCCGCTACCGGCTCGGCCCGCGCGGTCTTGCCCCGCATCGCCCGGACCGCACGCACCGGCACCAACGGATCTACCTGGCGCAACACCTCTTCGACCAGTTGCCCGCCCTGATTCACCTCGGCCACCAGCCGCTCGGCGCCAAACTCCTCCATCGCCTGGATCGCCGCCTTCGCCCAGCCCGACGGTCCCACGCCCTGCACCGTGCGATCCGCCAGAACCCAGACGCGCCAATCCTGCGGCGGCCCCTGTACCTGCGCCCCAGCCACGATGATCCCGCAGGCATCCGCATCCGCCCCCGAGGTCACCGCCGGGTCCAGCGCCACGACAACGCGATCCAACTCCGGCACCGCCCCGACCCGCGCCTCTTCCAGCATCTCTCCGGTCCAAAGCGCGCCCTCGGCATCCGACAACAGCACCCCGTCCAGCTCCTGCCGCCCCAACCGGGTTCCGGCATAGCGCGCCCGCACCTCGTCGAGGAACGACGCCGCCAGATTGGCCCGGTTGGCCTCGGTCGGGGCCTGCGTCACCACCGTCGACGGGGCCGCCAACAGCGCCTTGAGCACCCCCTGATTACGCGGTGTCGTGGTCACGCAGACCTGCGGATGCGCGCCCAGCCGCAACGCGAATTGCAGCATGTCCCAACTGTCCTGCGCCTTGGGCCATTTCGCCAGTTCATCGGCCCATGCAGCATCGAATTGCGGGCCGCGCAACCCATCAGGATCCTGCGCCGAGAATGCTTGCGCCTCGGCCCCGTTCGGCCAGACCAGCCGCCGCTCGCTTGCCTTCCACACTGGTCGTCGATCCGGCGGCGAACAGGCCAGTATGCCACTGTCGCCCCGGATCATCACGTCGCGCACCTGATCAAAGGTCTCGCCCAGCAGCGCCACGCGCCGACAGCGCCCCTTGTCCAGCGGTCGCGACCCCTCGACCTGCGCGCGCACCCATTCGGCCCCGGCCCGCGTCTTGCCAGCGCCGCGCCCACCCAGGATCGCCCAGGCCCGCCAATCGCCCTCGGGCGGCAGCTGATGCGGCAAGGCCCAGAACTCGAACAGAAACGGGAGGGCACAAAGCCCTCCCTCTCCGATCTCGTCAAGAAACCTCTCCCGGATCGCAGCAGGCGCGCAGGCGACCCAGGCGGCACCCGACCTCAGCCCGGGCGGCGTCGAGATCGAGCGCATATCCCCCTTGGGCAATTCCTGTTTTACGATGTTGCTCTTGGACAAAACATTCCTCCACTTTCTGGCAGGACCGGATCACCTGTCCTGCACGTTCAAAATCCTTGCTGCGTACCGCCTCACCGGCGTCCCCCCCGGTCTCGATCTCCTGTTTCAAAGCCTCGGCAATCTGCCTCAACTCCTGCACCGACCGCTTCAATGACTGAAGCAGCGCCGCAGCATCCGAATTCCGCTCCTCCGGGGTAATCAAAATCATGTCTGCTCTTTGACCTCATCCGTGCGTGAACTCCGCACGAGAGAACGAAAAAACGACCGACGGGGTGCCCCGCGGCCGCTCACTCAGTTCTTCCAGCATGACACAACTTATACGGGAAACCGTGCGTTATGTCAAGCTGAAACGCATGAGGACCGCACGCCAAGCGCACGGTCCCCTTAACAAATTCTTGATTTCAGCCGGGGGATCCCGGACCGGATCAATCGCTAGATCAATCGCCGCCGGTCTGCCGATCCGCCTCAAGCTTGCGCCATTTGGCGACGTTGCGGTTGTGCTCTTCCAGCGTCGCGGCAAAGGCGTGTCCACCGCTGCCATCGGCCACAAAGAATACATAGTCGGTCTTTTCCGGCGCGACGGCCGCTTCCAGACTGGCAAGCCCCGGGTTGGCGATGGGCGTCGGCGGCAGCCCTTCGATCACATAGGTGTTCCAAGGGGTCACACGGCGCAATTCGCTTTGCCGCAGGCCCCGGCCCAGAACGCCCTCGCCCTTGGTGACGCCATAAATCACCGTTGGATCGGTCTGCAACCGCATGCCGCGCTCCAGCCGGTTGATAAAGACACTGGCCACCTGCCCGCGCTCGTCCGCCACCCCGGTCTCTTTCTCGATGATTGAGGCCAGGATCAGCATCTCCTCGGGCGTGTCAAAGGGCAGCCCCTCTTCCCGCATGTCCCAGGCCTGTGCGATCCGCTGTTGCTGCAACGCTTCCATCTCGGCCAAAAGCGCCGTGCGCTCCATACCGCGCGTCACCTCATAGCTGTGCGGGGCCAACATGCCCTCGGCCGGGCGCGAGCCAACCTCGCCGCTCAGAACCTCGATCGACTTCAGCGCATCGACCACCTGCCAGCTTGTCACCCCTTCGGCCACCGCGATGCGGAACCGTGTATCGGCCAAGGCGCGCTTCTGTACAAAAACCTCCGGAAACTCCCCAGATTTCAGATCGAAGTCCGCCCGCTCGACAAAACCGCGCGTCGCCGGGTCCAGCTCCCGCACCGCGACCTGGGTCCGGGTCACGCCGACCCGATAGACGATCTCAGTGCCACAGGTGCTGGCCCCGCCACGGGTGATCTGATCGACGATCTCCTCCATCGAGGCATGTTCGCGCAGCAGAAAGCTGCCCGCCTTCAATTTCGCCGTCTTATCGTCGTAGTTTGATCCGATCCGAAAGATCGCACCGCTGGAAATCGCGCCCTGATCCTCCAGTTCCCGACTCACCCGGGTCATCGTGCTGCCGCGTTCCACCTGCAGGCAGATCGCCGCCTCCAGCGGTCCCTCGCTGCTGTACTGCCGTTGCCCCCAGAGGATCACACCTGCTGCAAGAAACAGGACAATCGCAAGGATCGTCAGCATGTTAGAGGCAAGGCTGCGCCACATTAGCCAAGCTTTCCGAACAGCACGCTCGCATTGGTGCCACCGAATCCGAAACTGTTGGACAGGACCACGTTGACCTCGCGCTCACGTTTCTCGTTCGCGGCCAGATCCACCGGCGTATCGACCGCCGGATCGTCCAAGTTGATGGTCGGCGGCGCCACCTGATCGCGGATCGCAAGGATCGAAAACACCGCCTCGATCGCCCCGGCAGCGCCCAGCAGGTGCCCGGTCATCGACTTGGTCGACGACATCGTCACCTTGCCCGCCGCATTGCCCATCAGCCGCTCTACCGCAGCCAGTTCGATCGTGTCGGCCATGGTCGAGGTGCCATGCGCGTTGATGTAATCCACATCGCCCGGCTCAAGCCCTGCATGTTTCAGCGCCGCCCACATAGACCGTTCGGCCCCGGCGCCATCTTCTGCCGGCGCGGTGATGTGATAGGCATCGCCCGACATGCCATAGCCCAGAATCTCGGCATAGATCTTGGCACCGCGCGCCTTGGCGTGTTCGTATTCCTCCAGCACGACCACGCCCGAGCCCTCGCCCATGACGAAGCCGTCGCGGCCCTTGTCATAGGGGCGGCTGGCGGATTGCGGATCGTTGCCGTATTTCGTGCTCAGTGCCTTGCAGGCATTGAACCCGGCAATCCCGATCTCGCTGATCGCGGCCTCGGCCCCGCCGGCAACCATTACATCCGCGTCGCCATATTTGATCAGACGGCTGGCATCTCCGATGGCATGGGCCCCGGTTGAGCAGGCCGTCACCACCGCGTGGTTCGGCCCCTTGAACCCGAACCGGATGCTGACCTGACCCGAAATCAGGTTGATCAGCGCACCGGGAATGAAAAACGGCGAGACACGGCGCGGGCCGCGTTCCTTGATCAGGATGGCGGTATCGGCGATCGAATTCAGCCCCCCGATTCCCGAACCGATCATCACACCAGTTCGCGCCCGGCTCTCCTCGTCTTCCGGCATCCAGCCCGAATCGCGCACCGCCATATCCGCAGCGGCGACTCCGAACAGGATAAAATCATCAACCTTGCGCCGTTCCTTCGGCACCATCCAGTCATCCGGGTTGAAGGTGCCATTGCTGCCGTCGCCCAGCGGCACTTCGCAGGCATAGGTCGTGGCAACCCCGCTGGCGAACGGATCGAACCGCGAGATTGTACCAGCGCCAGACTGGCCTTTCAGCAGTCGTTCCCAGGTTTCCTCGACCCCGCAAGCCAACGGAGTCACCAATCCCAGTCCGGTTACAACGACTCTGCGCATGAACAGCCCTCTTGCCTCATTCGTTTGAGAACCGCTCATACCCCGCCCCGGGGGATGGGGGCAAGAGAAACGGCACCGTCATCAACTGCGCGCCCGTCTCAGACCGCCCAGTTTGCCCCCGCAACGCACCGACATTGCACCGAAATGCACATGGTTTGCAACGCCGTCGGTGCGAAAGCGCGCTGCGCTTCGACCAGGGGACACCAACGAAAAACAGCGCCGCCCCATAGGGGCAGCGCCGTTCAAATCTCGGTGATCCGAAAAGGGATCAGGAAGCTTGGCTGATGAACTTCACCGCGTCGCCAAAAGTCTGGATGGTTTCGGCTGCGTCATCGGGGATCTCGATGCCGAACTCTTCTTCAAAGGCCATGACCAGCTCGACTGTGTCCAGGCTGTCTGCGCCCAGATCGTCGATGAAGGAGGCGCTTTCGGTCACCTTGTCTTCTTCAACACCCAGGTGCTCCACAACGATCTTTTTCACGCGATCTGCGACGTCGCTCATGTCTCTTCCTCATTCCGTTCGGGGCCACTGACCCCAGATTACGCCCCTGCCCGCACGGGGTAGCTTGGATTTGCCCGGTCCGGGCGGTTCGGTCCCGGTTGCCCGGGTCAGGCAGGGCTTGGCCGCACGCGACCGCTGCCCCCCAAATGTGCGCCGCCTATAGCACAGTCCGGCGCAATGGCAAACGCTTTCGCTACGCAACGAAAGCCCGCTTACAGCATCGCCATGCCGCCGTTCACATGCAAAGTGGTGCCGGTGACATAGGCGGCCTCGGGGCTGGCCAGATAGGAAACCGCCGCGGCGATCTCTTCCGGTTCCCCCATGCGGCCCGCCGGGATCTGGGCGTTGATCTTGGCCTTTTGATCCTCGCTCAGCTTGTCGGTCATCGCCGTGGCGATGAACCCCGGTGCCACCGCGTTGACGGTGATTCCACGGCTCGCCACCTCATAGGCCAGCGATTTCGACATGCCGATCACCCCAGCCTTGGAGGCTGCATAGTTGCCCTGCCCCGGGTTGCCGGTGACACCCACGACCGAGCTGATATTCACGATCCGGCCCCAGCGCGCCTTCATCATGCCGCGCAGCACCCCTTTGCACAGCTTGAAGGTGGCGGTCAGATTCACGTCCAGCACCGACTGCCATTCGTCATCCGACATCCGCATGAACAGGTTGTCGCGGGTGATCCCGGCGTTGTTGACCAGAATATCCACGCTGCCCATGGCCTCGACCGCCTGTTTCGGCAGCGCCTCAACCGCGGCTTTATCGCTCAGGTTGCAGGGCAGCACATGGGCGCGCTCGCCCAGCTCTGCGGCCAGCGCCTCCAGCGGCTCGGTCCGGGTGCCCGACAGACCCACGGTTGCGCCCTGGGCGTGCAGCGCCCGCGCGATGGCGCCGCCGATCCCGCCTGATGCGCCGGTGATCAGCGCGGTCTTCCCCGTCAAATCGAACATCATCCTGTTCCTTTCTGCTTGCGCGGACCTCCTACAACAAGGGCCCGGCCTCAATTCACATGCTTTGCGCAGCCGCCTTGACGTCGTCCGGCGTGCCCACAGCGCGGCCGGCAATCGAGCGATCGATCTTGCGGATCATCCCGGACAAGGCCTTGCCCGCGCCGATCTCCCAGGTCTCGGTGACGCCATGGGCGGCCATGTACAGCACGCTCTCGCGCCAGCGGACCGACCCGGTGACCTGCTCCACCAAGAGCTGACGGATGCTGTCGGGATCGCTCACCGCCTCGGCGCGCACATTGGCGATCAGCGGCACGGTGGGGGCCGTGATCTCGACCCCGGCCAGCGCCTCAGCCATCACCTCGGCGGCGGGCTGCATCAGCGCACAGTGGAACGGCGCGCTGACCGGCAGCATGATGGCGCGTTTGGCACCCTTTTGCTTGGCGATCTCGGCGGCGCGTTCCACCGCCGCCTTGGTGCCCGAAACCACCACCTGCGTGGGGTCGTTGTCGTTGGCAGCCTGACAGACCTCGCCCTGCGCGGCCTCTTCGGCGACGGCGCGCACCGCCTCCAGATCCAGCCCGAGGATCGCGGCCATCGCACCTTCGCCCACCGGCACCGCCGATTGCATCGCTAGCCCCCGCGTGCGCAGCAGCTTGGCGGTGTCCGACAGGCTGATCGCCCCCGCCGCACAAAGCGCCGAGTATTCGCCCAGCGAATGCCCCGCGACAAAGGCGGCGGCACCAATGCCCACCCCCTCGGCCTCCAGCGCCCGCATGGCGGCCAGCGAGGTCGCCATCAGCGCCGGCTGCGCGTTCTGGGTCAGGGTCAGGGTCGCGATATCGCCGTCCCAGATCAACGCGCTCAGCTTTTCGCCCAGTGCTGCGTCCACCTCGTCGAACACCGCTTTTGCGGCCGGATAGGTCTCGGCCAGGGCCTGGCCCATTCCAATGGTCTGCGCCCCCTGCCCGGGGAATACGAATGCCCGGCTCATGCCGTCCTCCTGCTTGTCTTTGTGCCCGGAATAGACCGCCATGCCGTTCTGTGCAATGGCGCGCCGGGGCTGTGCGCGCCCCGGCCCGAAGACCCGGACACAAAGGCCATGGCCCGAAAGAGCCGGGCATAAAAAAGCCGCCGGCACCCAAAAGGCCCCGGCGGCAACTGGTTAAAAACACCCTTTGTCTTCCGCGGCTTTCATCGCCTTGATCGACATCTCTAGGTAACCTGACTCCTGACATAGGGAATGAACATGCCCGAGTCAAAATCCTAGAGATTCAAGTTGATGCTAGGGCAAAATCGGACCAAAGGCCTGTCCTCCCTCGGCGGATCACCTGCCTGATCTTAGATCCGCCCTGATCTTAGACCCGCGCGCAGACCCACCGGCCTTGCCCTCGTTCAAGGTCAGGCCTCCGGTGATCCGGGCGCTCTTGTCGTCCGGTTCAGTTGCAGATCGAGACCAACTGGCGCAGTTGCGCGCGCAATGCGGCGCGCTGGGACGGATCCGCCACCTTCAGGCTCAAAAGCAACCCACCGTCAAAATCGTACAATTCGACACGGCTTTTGTAGAATCGCACCCGGCCAAGACTGTCATAGCCCCGGCACAGAACAATATGCGGCTGGCCGTCTGCCGCGTGGACGAGAATCCGCAACTCGCGCCGGATCGGGTCGAAACAGACCTCTGGCAGGTTGTCCGAATGGTGAATCATCACCAGCGCCAGACCGCAGAACAGAAAGAACAGGGATGTGCCAAGCTTCATGATCACCAGATCGGCATCCGACTGGCTGCCCGGCAGGAACCACATCGCCGAGGCCACGAGGATCAGAAAGACGCCCGCAGCACGAAACAGCGTCCGCGCGACCGGATACCGCGGTCCAAACGCGATCCGAACCGGGGCGCTGTCCCCACGATAGGCAGCCGGTGCGGCTGGCCCTACCCCCACAAAATCCATCTTTGACATAATAGCAGCATCTTTCCGGCGCATTTTCCGCGCATCGTCCCCACCGTCCATTCCGGGTTCGAATTGCGTCATCATTGCGGCGACTGCGTGAAATTCACCGGGCAACCATCTTTCGGACAGCGCCCTTTGCGGCAAGGTTGCGCCGATGCGGGCTTGTCCGCCGGGCTCAGGCGTGTATATGGGGCCATCCTTCGCATCTTTATCCGAACCGCGCAGTCTCTCGTGGCGGGGCCGCGAAGGAAACTGGCCCCCCCTATGAAATGCGCCTTGATAGAAACAGGAGACTACATGCCCCTCTATGAGCATGTCATGATCGCGCGTCAGGATCTTTCCAACGCGCAGGCCGAAAGCCTCGTCGAACATTTCGGCACCGTCCTCGCCGACAACGGCGGCAATCTCGTCGATAGCGAGTATTGGGGCGTCAAGACGATGGCCTATAAGATCAACAAGAACCGCAAGGGCCACTACGCGTTCCTGCGGACCGATGCCCCGGCCACCGCCGTGCAGGAAATGGAACGCCTCATGCGCTTGCATGACGACGTGATGCGCATCCTGACCATCAAGGTCGGTGCTCATGTCGAAGGCCCCTCAATCCAGATGCAGAAGCGTGACGAACGCGACACCCGTCGCGAACGCCGCTGATAATCGCCAGAAGAAAGGACGCTAAGACATGGCTGCAAAACCGTTTTTCCGCCGCCGCAAGGTCTGCCCCTTCTCGGGCGACAATGCACCCAAGATCGACTACAAGGACACCCGCCTGCTGCAACGCTATATCAGCGAACGCGGCAAGATCGTGCCCTCGCGTATCACCGCCGTCTCGGCGAAGAAGCAGCGTGAGCTGGCTCGCGCCATCAAACGCGCCCGCTTCCTCGCCTTGCTGCCCTACGCCGTGAAGTAAGGAGATAAGCAGATGCAAGTTATCCTTCTGGAACGTGTGGCCAAGCTGGGTCAGATGGGCGACGTCGTCGACGTCAAATCCGGCTACGCCCGTAATTTCCTGCTGCTGCAGGGCAAGGCACTGACCGCCTCGAAAGCGAATATCGAATCTTTCGAAGCGCAGAAAGCCCAGCTCGAAGCGCGCAACCTCGAAACCAAGAAAGAGGCCGAAGCACTGGCCGACAAACTTGGTGGTCAACAGTTCGTCCTGATTCGTCAGGCGTCCGATGGTGGCAACCTCTACGGGTCGGTCACGACCCGAGACGCGTCCGACGTGGCGACCGAGGAAGGCTTCACGCTCGATCGCAAGCAGGTAATCATCCGCCTGCCGATCAAGACGCTAGGCCTGCACGAAGTCGAGGTGCACCTGCACCCCGAGGTTGTGGTCACCGTCGAGTTGAACATCGCCCGCTCGCCCGAAGAGGCCGAGCTTCAGGCGTCGGGCAAATCGATTCAGGAACTGGCCGCCGAAGAAGAGGCGCAGGCTGAATTCGAAATCTCCGAGCTGTTCGATGATATCGGCAGTGCCGCGTCGGAAGACGACGAAGGGGCGCCCGCCCCTCAGGCCGCCTCGGACGAGGACGAAAGCGCCTCCTGATCCGGATCGCTTTGAACACATCAGGGCCGTGCGGTATCGCGCGGCCCTTTTTCGTGGCCGACCGGCAAACTGCTGCCCATTGCCCCCCGTCCCGGGCCGGAGGCCTTCTTGTCCGCCCCTGCATGGGCTACACTGCTCCAGTGCAAGCAGCAGGTGCCCGATTATGACCCCGCCCAAAATGACACGCCGCCGCGTGCTGTCTCTTTTGTCCGCACCGCTGGTCGCCTCGGCCTGCGGGCAGCGCATCCATACATCCAGCAGGAACGCGCCCAACGAGCCACCGCTCTATCCCAATGAAACACCGGCACTGCGCCGCCGGATCAACGCATGGGCCGACCATTATCAGGTCCCCCGCGCGCTGGTGCAGCGCGTCGTGATCCGCGAAAGCACCCACCGCCCCGAGGCCCGCAATGGCCCCTATTACGGGTTGATGCAGATCCACCCCAAGACCGCGCGTGGCATGGGCTTTTCCGGCGGTGCCAAAAAGCTGCTGGATGCCGACACCAACCTGAAATACGCGGTCAAATACCTGCGTGGTGCTTGGTTGGTCTCGGACGGCAGCTATGACAAGGCGGTCAGTTGGTACGCCCGCGGCTATTATTACGAGGCCAAGCGCCGCGGTCTGCTGGCCGAAACCGGGCTAATCTGAGCCGCGCAGCTACAACTTTTGGGTGAATGCAATTGCCTCTTGGCTGTATTTGCGGCAAGACTTCCAGAAGTTATAAACGGTGGTGTGCTGGCGTAGCGGCCCGAAGAGATCGTGCGCCTATTTGCACCGGTTCAATTGCGACGACAGGAACCGAAGGTGATCTATGAATGAAATCGACGTATTGGTAGGAAATCGCATCAGGGCCCGACGCTATGCCTTGGGAATCAGCCAGTCAGAACTGGGCGAGGCGATTGGGGTCAGATTTCAGCAGATCCAGAAGTATGAGACCGGTGCCAACCGGGTCAGCGCATCGCGCCTCTGGGCCGTGGCCGAGAAGTTGCGTGTCGAAATCGAATATTTCTTTGAGGGCATCCGCGCCACCGCGCCTGAGGACGACAAAACGGCAGACAACGTTGATCGCATGGGGTTCCTGTCCGATCAGGAGGCAGTTCAGATGATGGAACTGTTCCAGCAACTTCCGCACTCGCAACGCAGCGCCGTCCTCGCTATCGTGAGGTCCATGGCCGAGACCCCGCCGCAACGGGCTCTGCGCGTGGCAACCTGACACGGGGTATGAGCGGCCCAAAGGAGAGCCAGAGGTGAATCTGATCGATCTCAGCACGGTGCCCAATACAGAGGACAATTTTACGTCCTTCCTGACCAACCTGTGCGAGTCGTTTGAATTTGAATATGCCTCCTATGCCACGGCGCATCCGATCACCGGAGATGTGCAGGGCTATGCCACCTATCCCGATCGGTGGAAGCTGCACTATGGCGAACGCGGCATGCACCGGGTTGACCCGACGCTGTATCAATCCGCGCGCAGTATCGCGCCGGTGGACTGGGCGCGGTTTGGGGACCATCCGCATTTCAAGTCCGTCTTCAACGATGCCCATGATTTCGGGATCTCCAGTCGCGGCCTGACCGTGCCGGTGCGCGGCCCCTATGGCGAGTGCGGACTGCTGAGCGTCACCCGAGACTGTGCCGACGGGGAATGGAAAAAGCTGAAACGCAAAGTCATGGGGGACCTGCAATTCGCGGCCGTGCATATGCATGACAACGTGATGCGCTCTGGTGTGCTTCATCGATCATTGCACCACCCCACGCTGTCGCGCCGCGAACTTCAGATCCTGCAATGGGTCGCCGCTGGAAAAACCCAGCAGGATATCGGCGATATTCTTTCGATCTCCCACCGCACGGTCGAGGTGCACCTGAGGTCTAGCCGGCAAAAGCTCTGCACGCTGACCACGGCACAGGCGGTCGGACGAGCCATCGGCCTCGGGATGATCTCGCCCGGCTAACGTCCGGATCAGCTAGAACCAGTATAGCGTCGCACCCCTCTCCTCCAGATAGAGCTCCTCTTCCCCTCCCGCGTTCAGGGACGGGTCCGGCACGCTTTCCCGGCCCAAAACTACGGGAAACCCCTAATGGCGGAAAACTGCATCATGGATAACGTTGTGTGAACGTTTCGGATGGCAGGGGAAGAGCATGATAATCGTAGTCGACGCACTCAACAAACACAGGTTCGGGGCGCTCTTGGATGAGATGCACGAGTTGCGGGCGCGGGTCTTTCACGGCCGACTTGGCTGGGATGTCACCGTCCGCGACGGCAAGGAGATCGACTCCTTCGACCATCTCGACCCAGCACACGTGATCTGTCTGGATGCGGAGGGCGATGTCGTCGGCTGTATGCGCCTGTTGCAAACCACCGGGCCGCATATGCTCGCGGATGTGTTCCACGCGCTTCTTGACGGCGAGCCGCCCCTGCGCAGCGGTCAAATCTGGGAAGCGACGCGGTTCTGTGTCGACACCCAGAAACTATCCGGCGGCAAGACCCGCAATTCGATCTCTTATGTTACCTCAGAAGTGATGATCGGTGCCTTTGAATACGCGCAGGACGCCGGTGTTCTGGATGCGGTGGCGGTGATCGACCCGGTGATGAACCGGGTCATGAAACGCTCGGCCAACGCGCCCTATGACTATCTCGGTTCGGCCAAACCCATGGGCAAGGTCACCGCCCTCGCCGCCCTCATGGATTGCTCGGACGAGCGCATCACCGGGATTCGCGCGTTCGCCGGGATCGATCACGACGTGTTTCTGAGCGAGGACGAAGCAGAGAATATCTTTAACCGCAAGCGGGACAGGGCAATAGGCTCGGTAAAGGTCAGCCATCTGTTCCCACAGCAGACAGAGACCGCGATCACGGTTCCATCCGACCCGCTCAAGGCCGCGCTACAGCTGTATTGCTTTGAACAGTTGCGGGATGCCGAAAGCCAGAACGATCTCAATGCCGCGCTCGCCCTGATGGAGGCCCTGTCCGAAAAATTCGGCACCGTCAAAGCGTCAGAGCTGACCCGCATGATGCAGTCCCTTCCCCACCACTCACACTCACAGGTTCGGGCGATCCTGAACTAGGCCGAACCTGCCCCCCGGGAAGGCGGGCCGTGCCCACGGGGGCGGCCCGATCTGCTTTGCCCCCGGCCCGCAGCACTGGAGCATAGCCGGGGTCAAAACGAAAACGGGCCGCCCAATGGGCGACCCGCTGCGATTTACCAAAGCAAACCAGATCAGTCGTCGTCTTCCATCGCTTCGACGGCCTTTTGCAGATCGTCCTTGGACACCTCTTTCTCGGTGACCGTGGCCAGCTCGCAGATATAATCCACGACCTTGTCTTCAAAGATCGGCGCGCGCAGTTGCTGCTGCATCTGGGCGTTCTGCTGAACGAATTCAAAGAACTGGCGTTCCTGACCCGGATACTGACGGGCCTGGTTCATGATCGCCTGAGTCATCTCGGCATCGGTCACTTCGACCTTTGCCTTCTGACCCAGCTCGGCCAGAAGCAGACCCAGACGCACGCGGCGCTCGGCCAGCTTGATGTGCTCGTCGGTGGTCTCGACGGACCCGTGGTCGTGGTCGTGAACCTCGGGGTTCTCTTCGTGCCACAACTGATGTGCGATCTGTTTGGCTTCAGCGTCGACCAGGCTCGGCGGCAGCTCAAAGGTGACCAGATCGTCCAGCTTGTCCAGCAGGCCACGCTTCAGCACGGCGCGGGCAGCACCGGCATATTCGGCTTCCAGACGCTCAGCGATCTGACCTTTCAGCGCGGCGAGATCTTCGGCACCGAATTTCTTGGCCATCTCATCGTCGACCACGGCCGCAACCGGTTCCTTCACCTCTTTGACGGTGCAGGCGAATACGGCCTCTTTGCCAGCCAGGTTCTCGGCTTGGTAATCCTCGGGGAAGGACACGGTAACGTCCTTCTCTTCGCCAGCCTTGACGCCAGTAAGCTGCTCTTCAAAACCGGGAATGAACTGACCGGAGCCCAGCACCAGCGGGTAATCTTCAGCCGCCCCGCCTTCAAAGGCTTCGCCGTCGACCTTGCCGACGAAATCGAACACCACCTGATCGCCATCCTGCGCGGCGGCGCCTTCTTCGCGGGCTTTGAAATCCTGCGCGCTCTCGGCAAGGCTGTTCAGGGCCTCGTCCACGGCGGCGTCGTCGGCCTTGGCGACCATCCGCTCCAAGCTGACCGAAGCCAGATCGACCTCAGGGATCTCGGGCAGTTTTTCATAGGACAGCTCGACATGCACGTCGTCGCCCTCTTTCCAGTCCTCATTGGTCATCTTGACCTCGGGCTGGAGCGCCGGGCGATCGCCGCTTTCCTCGAAATGCTTGTTCATGGCGCCGTCGATGGTTTCCTGCATCGCTTCGCCCATCAGCCGCTCGCCGAACTGCTTTTTCAGCAGCGGCATCGGCACTTTGCCCTTGCGAAAGCCCTTCATCTCGATCTCGGGCTTGGCTTCGGCCAATTTCTCATTGACCTTGTCGTCCAGTTCCTGCGCCGTAAGCATGAGCTTATACGCGCGCTTCAGACCTTCGTTCAGCGTCTCGGTGACCTGCATCATATTCCCCATAGAGTCGAAAGCGCGCGAAAATCCCGCGCGCGGCAAATTTGTGGCCTTCTATTTGTCCCTGCCCGTCTGTGCAAGGGCCATTGCGGAAAGAGTCGCGCAAACCACGTCCCACCCCGCCCCCTGAAGACAGAAAAACAGCCCGTCGCCGAAGCGACGAGCTGCCTGAATGATCCGAGGGAAAAGGACCAGTTCAGAACGACCAGCGGGCCCCAAAGATGAGGGCACTCAGATCGTTATAGGTTGTGGCGCTGGTATCCTCATAGGAATACTCGCGATACCCCAGATAGGTTTCCAGATCGAGGCTGTCGATGTTCTGCACAAGCGCAACACCGTAGGAGTCCGAGGACGACCCAACAGTCACAAGGTCGTCGCCGGTGTAATAGTCAACCGAAACGGCCGTCGAGCCGATGGCAAACAGGTCAGCCGTATAGCCCAGTTTGACATAGCCATAGTTCCCGCCGGTATCGCGGTCACCATAGGAGATCGCGCCATTGAGGCCCGAGCTGTGCATCACGCTGACCGAGGTCGAAATGTCGCGGGTGTCGGTGCCCGTGGCCTTGTCGGTCCAGATCACACCCAGTGCGCTATCGAAGTTGTAGTCGCCGAACTGGTTTTGATAGCGAACGGTGACGTCATAAGCCTCGTCGTCGTTGCCTTCGGTCAGGATGTTGGTCCCGTAAGAGGTCGACAGCGTGAAGCCGTTCAGCGAAACGCTGTCATAGCGGACACGGCCCAGACGGGCGCCATCAAAGGTCGGGAAGGCATCGCCGATCTCGATCCCCGAGAGCGCGCCCGCGGTTGTCGTCAGCTCAAAGCTGCTGGCGAGGTCTTCGACCGACGCAGTGGCCGGAAGACCAGTGCCCGACAGGTCGGTGAAGGCGACACCATCACTTGCCATGCTGCCCTGACCAACCGAGAATTTACCGTAGCTGCCCGCGATGCTGAAGTCGATTTTGCGGATGTCGGTGCGATCCCAGTCCATCGCGTTCAGGCTATTGGTCTGGCTCATGTCGGCGGAACCGCGCAGCCCGAGAGCTGTTTCGAACTGGAACTGGAATTTGCTCTGGCCGATGGGCTGGCGCAGGTAAAAGCCGATCCGGCTGTTCGAGCTCGAGTTGTCAGCGAGATCGCTCGTGGTGTTCACACCGTCGTCTACCGACAGGTAGGACGGGTCCAGGTGACCATAAAAGGTAAAGCTGCCACCATTAGCATTCTCATAGGTCGGACCGGCCAGCGCCGGGCTGCCCAGAACTGCGGTCGCGGCAGTCAGAGACAGGGTTTTCAGGAAGAGTTTAGACATCATGTTGGTCTCCGTTGGGTAGGCCGTCTACCTAATCCTCAGAGCAGCAGCCGCCAGATTTCGATTCCGAATTCGTTAACATTTCTGCGCATGCACAGCTGTTGTTGCATCGCAGCACCAGCGCAAACAATGACTGTGCAATCCCGCACCAACGCCGTCGCGTCACAGGCCCATGTGCCGCCTTGCGCCCTCACCCCGGACATGAAACGTCGCGCGATTTTTTCGACTCACCAAGGTTCACATAGTTACTGGGGCCCCGGTTTGCCGACTCACGAGGCTTGCGCCGGTTCACCGACGGAACGCGGGGGCGTTGGTTTTCCCCCATCCAAGTCCACGTTATTCCGAAGATCGGAAAGAAGCGCCTTTCGACCATCCATCAGCGCGACATTCACACCGCGATTGCACCGATCTGGCAGACAAAGCATGAGACCGCCGACAAGGCCCTATATCGTACCCGCATGGTGTTTCACGATGCCCGGCTCATGCGCTTCCCTGTCGACCCATTCGTGTGCGATGCGGCCCGGCACATGCTCGGCCACGTCGAAGTGGTGGAGACCCCTATTTCGTCTACGCCGTGGCGGGAGATCCCTGATCTGTTTGCCCGGCTGGACAAGCCATACCCTTCCTATCTTGCCCTACGCTTGATCATTCTTACGGAAACGCACGGAACACCGGCCCGGGGCGCGCAGTTCAGTGAGATCGAGGGCGATGTGTGGACCGTGCCAGCTGAGCGCATGAAAGGCCAGTTGGGAAAGGTAAGGGATTTCCGGGTGCCGCTTTCAACCGCGGCCCTCGATGTACAGGCAACATGCCGGGAGTATGCGATAAATGACCTCCTGTTCCCATCGCCGCGCATCGGGTTTATCACACAAGAGGTTCTGACAAAGACACTCAAGCAGTTGGGGGAGGAAGGCCGACCGCACGGGTTCCGGTCGTCGTTCAGGTCATGGGTACAAGACACGGAAGCGGCATCTTGGGAGCTTGCCGAAACTGCGTTATCCCCCTCCATCGGCAACAAGGTCGAGCGATCCTATGCCCGCTCCGACCTGCTCGATCAGCGGCGCATCCTCATGCAGAAATGGGCGGATTTCGTCACGCGGTCCGACGCATAGGTGGTGCGTTGATGATGTAACCACTCTCCGGCGGCATTGATGTGCCAAGGTGGCGCTACGCCGCGACTTCATCGGTCTTCATGAATTGGAGGTTGGAGCCCGTCTTTTGAGGCCTTTTCGCCGCCACCGTGGCAAGTCGTCGCCACATGACGTCCAAATGGCTTGCCAGGTTTGCTGAATTGGCAGCAGCGAGGCGCTTTAGGTTCACCGCCGCTGCGGCCCGGTCCGCCCAAATTCGGACGTCTTGCCGCGCGCAAGCACCGTCCAGGGCCCAAAACACTTGATCAGCAGGGAAGATCAGGTGATCTTGGCGTCAACTGGAAGGCCACTTGGGGAATGTCGGTCCAAGCGATCAACCACCTATGGACCACCGGTCCTGCCAACGCCCGGGTGCCGCTTGCTTTTGGTGTCGCCGATGCCCGAGGCGGCCATCTCAGCAGCCAGAATTAGACACAGACGCGGTTTTAAGCTATTATATCTGCACGAGTCTGCAGTTTCAAAACAGCGAGGCGGCAATGGCAATTATTTATAGAGTATCCGGAAACCGGCTTTTGCAGTTTGGAACAAATTCCAACGAGACCATGAACGGCGATGTCTATTACGACGGCAATACCCGTCAAAACGACGAGATACACGGTCGGGGTGGCGACGACAGCCTTAATGGCCGCGGGGGGAAAAATATCCTGTTGGGACAGGGCGGCGATGATTATATAACCGTCGGCAATTACAGTGTTTACGACCGAGCCTATGGTGGTAAAGGCGACGACACTTTCACTGTGGGGGATATCCCCACACACAGCCGGCGAATACATTTGGTCTCGGGTGGTGCGGACGATGACACTGTCATCCTGTCGCTTCTTACCGCCGGGATAACCTTGATTGACGACGTCGTTGGTGTTCCGGGTGCACGCGTTGCCCGGATTACCGAGGTTGAAAGGCTGATCGGGACCCAGCACAACGACAGAATCCAGCTGAGCGGAAGTTTGGAAACGATCGACGGTGGCGAAGGTGACGACACCATCGATGCCTCGGGCCTAAAGTATTCCCACTCAACCAGCCTGGCAGGTGGGCGCGGTTCTGACACGATTACTGGAAGTTTCAGAGATGATTTCTTGATCGATGGAGATCGCCTAACGCCACCCACGCTGAATCGTCTTCACTATGAATCTGATTTCTTGAACGGAGGTAGGGGCCATGACACGCTGGTGTCACTGTCTGGGGACGACGTGGTACGAGGCGGCGGCGGTTCAGACAGCTTTTACTCACTTTCCGGCGATGATCGGTTGGTTGGAGGTAGCGGAAATGACGACTTCTATTTCACATATCCTGAGGTCGAAAGTTATTCAGATATTCATTCAATCAACTCACTGGCCCGGGCGCAGGCAGGTTTGACAGGCATTTCCATAAACGGCGGCCAAGGTCAGGACACCCTGCATTTGGGTACGACCTATACCAGCACCTTAAATCTGGACATTGATCTTGATCGGGGCGTGCACATTGAATTAGAACGTGGCTTCGGAATCGAGCTTGGTACGAGATCGGAGGGGCGATTTACAATCCGCAATGTGGAGAATGTAAATGGGACCGCCCGGGATGACACTCTGATCGGATCGACTCGATCCAACCATCTGTTTGGATTCTTTGGCTCAGATACTTTGGACGGGCGCGGCGGCGCAGATCGTTTGAATGGGGCTGGCGGCAACGACATTTTGATTGGCGGCCGAGGCAACGACATATTGATCGGCGGCCAAGGCAACGACACATTGACAGGCAATGCAGGAGCAGATCGATTTGAGTTTGGCTCAATTCGAGGCGGGGGTAAAGATGAAATCACTGACTTCCACATCGGACAAAGGGATTTGATCGTCATGTACGGAGTGTCATTTGCTGATCTTATACTATTGCCTGACATGTCTACCGGTGGCACATATGTGAACTATGTTGATGGCAGTATTCGATTGCCTGGGGTCAGCATTGATTTTCTAAACGAAACCTACTTTGACTTCGTTGACTTGGGCGTGTAAAGAAACCCGCCTTAGTCGCGCCTGTGTGTCGTTGATAATCGACCGGGACTCTGTTGATGGCGTGGATGCCCCTCCCGACGGCATCGCAATGTGCCATTGTGGTGAGTGTTGAAGCCATCACAGTAGGAAGCAGCATCCATGCCATCAACAGAGTCCCAGCAGTGCGCAAAATCATCTACACCACAAATGCCATTGAAAGTTTGAACAGGGTCATCTGCAAAACAACCAAAACGCGCGGCAGCTTTCCAACCGACGATGCCGCCACCAAGCTGATCTATCTGACGATCCGCAGCTTCGAGGCAACCAGCGGTCAGGAATGGCGGCTCACCAAGCCAAACCATCCGTGGACGAATGGTCAGGTCAAGCGGATGAACCGCACGGTTAAAGAGGCGACCGTCAAACGCTTCCACTACGACAGCCACGACCAGTTGCGGACACACCTCGCCGATTTCATGGCAGCTCACAACGTCGCCCGCAGGCTCAAAACACTCGGCGGCCTCACGCCTTACGAATACATCCGCAAGATCTGGATTTCGGAACCAGATCGATTCATCCTAAATCCGACCCACCAAATGCCGGGACTGAACATCTAAGATCTGCCGCCCCTGCCAAACGGACACGAGTTCGCATTCGTCTGACAGCACCAACGACACGCAATCACAGCTCGCCGAGCGTCTCGAAGTTCAGGTCCGTGAAGTCCGTCCAATTCACGTCCTTCAACGTGACCTGGGCCCCGCCCTTTGCGATGATCAGATCGCCGTCCTTCATGTAGTGCGCAGCCGTGAGTTCGGCGTAACTGGAGAACGTTACCGGGCCGGTCGCGAAATCCATCGTGTCGCCTCGCAGCCCGAGCTCGAAGTCGATGATGACGTCCTTGCCCTTCGAGAAGATGAAGGTGTCGGAACCGGCGTCGCCCACCAGACGGTCGTTGCCATTGCCGCCGTCGAGCACGTCGTCGCCGAGCCCGCCGGCAAGCTTGTCGTTGCCGCCGCCGCCATTCAGCATGTCGTCGCCGGCACCGCCATCCAGCACATCCTTGCCCTGCTTGCCGCGGCCATCGTCGCCAAAGAGAAAGTCGTCGCCGCCCTCACCAAAGAGCTTGTCGTTGCCCAGCCCCCCGGAAAGCGTGTCGTCACCCCCTCCGCCGGACAGACGGTCTTCGTTGCCGCCTCCGTACAGTTTCTCGTCCGAAACCGACCCCGAGAAGATATCCTTGCCGCCACCACCGAACACCTCCTCGACGGACCTGATGACGTTCTTGCCGTAACCGCCGCCGTCGAAGTCGCCACCGGCCAGATCGACCACGGTCTTGCCCTTGGCCTTCGTGAGATCAAGCGTGTCGAAACCGTCGCCACCGCGATAGATGTCGAGGCCCTTGCCCGGCAGAAGGAGATCGTCGCCGTTGCCCCCGTCGAGGAGGTCGTCGCCCTCGCCACCATCCAGTATGTCATTGCCGTTGTCGCCGAAGATCTTGTCGTCCCCGTCGAACCCCTTGATCTCGTCCTTGCCCGCGCCGCCCGAAATGACGTCGCCGCCGGAACCGTCGACCCCGGCCGCCCGCTCTCCGCGGATGATGTCGTCGCCCTTGCCGCCCTTGATGTCGTCCGCGCCCTCTCCGCCGAAGATGACATCGCCGCCGGCCCCGCCGTCGATCGTGTCGTTGCCTTCGCCGCCAAGGATCCGGTCCAGCTTGCGCCCGCCGGTCAGGATGTCGTCGCCGGCCCCACCGTCGAGGATGTTGCGTCCCGCGGGACCGCCGTCCAGCGTATCGTTGCCGTCCAGTCCCTCGAGCCGATTGGACTGTTTGGTCCCGGTGATGACGTCGTCCCCGACCGTCCCGATCACGTTCTCGATCGAGATCAGTGTATCGGTGCCGCCCCAGTCGTCCGTCGCCGTTCCGGCCTTGAGATCGACGACTACGGCGCTGCCACCATCCCGCAGGAAGCCCAGGCTGGGGTGATACGGCACCTTTCCAGGCGCTCCGGTCGAGAACGCCACGGTGTCATTGCCGCCGCGTCCGTCGATCAGATCGTCGCCGCGCCGGCCGCCGAGGATGTTGTCGCCGTCATCACCACGGAGGATGTCGTCGCCAAAGGACCCGTAGGCACCCTCGATCCCCCGCAACCGGTCGGTGAAGTCGTTTGAGAACGAACCGTCGTCGTAATCCACGCGGATCCCGGTCGCCCGTCCCGCCGCGAGATCGACCTTGATCCCATTCCACGCGGCGCCATAGGTCACCACGTCATCGCCACCGCGCCCGTCGATCACGCCGGTCACCGTCATGCTTCCGGGGATCACGCCGCGGCCGAAGAACTCGGCCACGTCCGTGCGATCGGTCCCGCTCAGATTGATCGTTTTGGCCCGGCCGGCAATCACACCTTCAAACCCGGTCGCCAGCATCGAGAAGCTGCCGTAGCCGCTGTAGGATTCGTCGAAGACGACGCGCGATTCGGGCAGCTTCGTCGTAAAGTCGATGTAGTCGTCGATCAGCTTCAGCGAACCGGAATCGCCGGAATACTTGTACCGCCCGGTCTGAAGGTCGACCGTGAAGTTTCCGTACAGCAGCGTCTGCTCCACCCGATCATAGCCCGCGGCAGTACCGTAGTTTGGACCTTGTCCAAGGGGATAGGAGACGAGCAGGTCGAAACCGTCTCCACCTTCCACCACGTCCCGGCCGATACCGGTCACGACGACATCGTCCCCGTCCCCGGCATCGACCTCGTTATCGCTGTATGTGCTGATCCTCTCGGAGAGGTTTTTTCTGGTCGTGAAGTCGTAGGAGACTTTCATCACGTCCTCTTCGTCGAGTTCGATGATGTCGTTTCCCGCGCCGCCGAAGATGGTGGCACCGCCTTCGGCCTCGAGGGTATCGTCCCCGTCACCCCCGAACAGAGAGTCGCCTCCCATGCGGCCACTGTCGGCTTTGCGCCAGGAGATTGTTATCTCATCGTTTCCAGCACCACCGAAGAGCTGGTCGTCGCCCAAGTCGGATCGCAAAACGTCGTCGCCATCGAGCCCGCGCAGGACGTCATTGGAAACCACCTCATAGCCGTCGCTCAGCCGGTCGTCGTCGTTCGTACCCACAATTTTTGCCATCGAATGCCTACCTTAATCCCGTCACACAAAAACCAAGAATAATGGCTGATGGTATCAGATTGGACACATCGCCGCTACAGGTTGGTTAGCCCGGACAATTCATGAAGCCTGTGTCATTGTGCATATGCCTCTGTTTTCGGAGAGCGTGTCATGGCGGGTCGCCGCAGGAATTTTGCGGCACTCGAATGCATGACACTCCGAGTCGACGCGCTCGCCACACCCTTCAACTGAGATGGGATGGTTGCTGCCCTTTGCACCGGACATGAGTACCTTCCGGCGTGGACAGGACTTCTCTGCTTGGCTGGGACTTGTGCCACGTCAGCACTTTTCGGGTGGCAAGGAGCGATTGGGGCGGATCACGAAGGCGGAGCAGGCTGACATCAGGCGCCGGCTTATCATCGGCGCAATGTCGCGGCTAAACCGGTTGGAACGATCACGCATCGTGCAAGGTTCGTGGCTGGAGCGGATGCTGGCAAGAAAACCACGCATGCTGGTGGCGATCGCCCTAGCCAGAAAGATGGCGTGCACCATCTGGGCCATGCTGACGAAACAGGGGGACTACAGGATCCCGGTGCCGACTGCAGCTGCATCCTAAGCGCAGCCAACGGCAGGCGGCACCGGAGAAGGAGGTGTGAGAAGCCGACGCCCCCATGGGCAAATGATCGAAACAATCCGGATCGGGAAATCCAGATAGCAACTGCGAGCCACCGATCTCGAAACACAGATGTGGACCCGCTTCGCTGATCACCATCCTGGCCAGCGGCTTCTGGAAAGTGCTGCATGAACAGGCCTGACAGAAGACCGCACTCGATCACCAAGCCCAGACGTCAGAGGCCCTTGCACAATGGGCGGCAACCACAGAAGAGGCTAACAGATCCGGGGCAACTGTTCGCCGACCAGCATATCTACGATCCGCGCGCCACCGAACAGCGTGCGCATCGTCACACGCGGCCCCGGACCAGAGGGGCACGCCTTGCCGATAATCGTGGCGCCCTCGCCCTCGGGCACAGATTTCATCGCGGCAAGCGTGGCCTCAGCGTCCTGTTCGGCAACGAACAGAACAAGAGTGCCCTCATTCGCCAGATACAGCGGATCAAGACCCAATAGTTCGCACATGCCTTTGACTTCGGCGCGCAGGGGCAAACGCGCCTCTTCGATCTCGATCGCGACCTGGGCCTCCTCGGCAATTTCATTCAAAGCCGAGGCCAACCCGCCCCGCGTTGCATCGCGCGCACATCGCAACGTCGGACAGGCCTTGGCCACCGCCGCCATCAGATGCCCCAGACCGGCGCAATCCGACTGGATGTCGGTGCTCAGCGCCATGTCGCCCCGCGCAGCCAGAATGGTAGCGCCGTGATCCCCCAGCACCCCGTTCACGATAGCCACATCCCCCGGCTGCACCGCATCTGCACGCAAATCGCACCCCGGCGGGATCACCCCGACGCCGGACGTGGTGACAAACACCCGGTCCGCCGAGCCGCGCCCGACGACCTTGGTATCGCCGGTCACGATCTTGACGCCTGCCTTCTTTGCCTCGGCTTGCATCGAGGCGACGATCCGGCGCAACAGCGCGATCTCGGTGCCCTCTTCGATGATAAAGGCAGCCGACAACCACAACGGCACCGCCCCCCCGACGGCAAGATCATTGACCGTGCCGCAGACCGCGATCTTGCCGATGTCACCGCCCGGAAACTCGACCGGGTCCACGACGAAGCTGTCGGTGGTAAAGGCCAGACGGGCCCCGGGGTGCAACAGGGCGCCATCCATCAGACGGGCCTGATCCTCGCGGCTTTCAGGTTTGAAGACCGAGGCAAACACCTCGTCGATCAGGTCGCGCATTGCCTTGCCGCCGCCGCCATGGGCCAGCGTCACATGCTCATCTCTCAGGGCCATGATGTGTCTTTCTTCTTCCTCAACCGGTCTTCTTATTCAGCCGGTTCGACAGCCCGTGCGCCGCCATATTGATAATAGGCCGCGCAGGCGCCTTCGGAACTGACCATCAGCGCCCCCAGTGGCATTTCCGGCGTGCAGCCCTTACCAAACTGAGGGCATCCGGTCGGCTTCAGCCGCCCCGTCATCACCGCACCGCAGGCACAGCCTTCGGGTTCCTGAACGCTGCGCTGCCCGGCCGCATATCCGATGCCGAATTTCTCCTCGGCGTCGAAAAGGCCGTATTTAGCGCGAATCCGCAGGCCGGAGTGATCGATCTCGCCAAGACCGCGCCACTCAAACGACGGGCGCGTTTCATAGACATCCGCGATCGCGGCAATGGAAACCGGATTGCCGTGTTCAGGCACGACACGGGCGTATTGGTTTTCAACCTCGGCACGACCGTCGCGGATCTGTTGCAGCACCATCAGCACCGATTGCAGCAGATCGAGCGGCTCGAAACCGGCAACCACGATGGGTTTGCCATAGTCTTGCGCAATGAAATCATACGGATGCGTGCCGATCACCATCGAGACATGGCCCGGCCCGACAAACCCGTCCAAAAGCATGTGAGGATCATCCAGAAGCGCCTTGATCGGAGGCGGCACGGTGATGTGATTGCAAAACACCGAGAAATTGGTCAGCCCCTCGCGCGCGGCCTGTTGAATCGAAAGCGCGGTCGAGGGTGTCGTGGTTTCAAAGCCAAGGCCAAAGAAAACCACCTCGCGCCCGGGGTTGCGCCGCGCCAGTTCAAGCGCATCCAGGGGCGAATAGACCATGCGGATATCCGCGCCTGCGGCCTTGGCCTGAAGCAGTGATGTCTTGGTGCCGGGCACGCGCATCGCATCGCCAAAAGTGGTAAAGATCACCTCGGGACGCGCGGCGATCTGCACGCATTCATCGACCCGCGCCATCGGCAAGACGCAGACCGGACAGCCCGGCCCGTGAATGAATTCAACGCCGTCGGGGGTCAATTTGTCCAACCCGTAGCGAAAGATCGCGTGTGTATGCCCGCCGCAGATTTCCATGATGTGAACGGGTTTTTCGCTGGTGGCGCCAATCTCGTCCGTCAGATCGGCGATACGGGCCAACAGCGCCTTGGCCGCCGTGGGGTCGCGAAATTCATCTGCATATTTCATGCCTCCACCTCCAGTGCTTTTTGACCTTCGGCCATCGCCTCGAGCGCCTCTTGCGCTTCCCCCAGATCGCGCAAGGCTTGCAGCGTCGCTTCGGCCTCGTCCTCGTCGATCAGCGCCATGGCAAACCCCACATGAATAAGCGCCCACTTGCCAATGAGCTCCTCCATCGCGCCGCTCAGGACGGGGGCCACATTGACCGCGCGACGCACACCGGAGACATCGGCCATCGCCATCTGACGCGTGGGATCGGTGATCGCGATGATCCGCCCCGGAATTCCCAGACACATGGCTAGTCCTCCTCTTTAACGGTTGCATTGTGGCGCTTGGGTTCGATCAACCCATAGCGTTCGATTTTCGCGCGCAGACCCACCCGCGAAAGACCAAGTTCGGCCGCGGCACGGCTTTTGTTCCATTTCAAACGGGTCAAGGTTTCGCGCAGAATGCGCATTTCGATCAGTTCCACCCGATCCTTGAGTGTCCCGCTCCCCACCAAAACCTGATCCACCGCCGTTTCGCTTTCAGGTAACGGGCTGGCCTGTAGAATGTGACGCGAAATCAGCTCCGGCCCGAGGATCGCATCTTGCGAAAAGATCAACATATGGGTCATTTCGTTTTCCAGTTCGCGCATGTTTCCGGGCCAGTCATAGCCAGCCAGAAACTGTATCGCGTCATCTGAAAGCCCGCTCACCGGCTTGCCATGACGGTCTGCGGCCTCGAACAAAAACGTCTGGGCCAATATGGCAAGATCATCGGGACGCTCGCGCAATGGCGGAACGGTCAAACTCACCTTGGAGAGCGCATAGTACAGCTCGGAATTGAACTTGTCGCGGTCCACCTCGGCGCGCAGGTCGCGGTCAGACCCGATCAGCAGGCGAACCTGCGAATGCAGGATCTCGTGCCCGCCAAGCGGTCGAAAGGCCCCATCGCGTGCGGCACGCAGAAGCAGGAGTTGCAAGCGCGGCGACAGATCGGCGACCCCAGACAGATACAGCGTGCTGCGATCCGCCTTTTGAAACAGCCCCATCTTGTGGGCCACGAGCCCGGGAACCGCACCACGGCGCGCGCCGAAAAGTTCGACCTCCAGAATATCATCATCAACAGACGAACAATCGAACTCGAAATAAGGTTTGTCCGAGCGCAGGGAGCCGTAATGCATCGCCCGTGCCAAGAGCCGCTTTCCCGTCCCCGGCTCGCCCGTCAGGATGACCGGCACGTCGAATGTCGCGAACTGGCGCGCCTGTTCGACCACCGCATTCATCGGGGAATTCGACGCGCGCAAGACGGTGTCAAACCCCAGCCCCTCGCGCAGCGCCTTGCGCTGCACTTCCAGCTTCATCTCGACCGATCGCGAGAGATAGCGCATTTCCAGCGACATGCGATCATGCTCGCGGGCCAGTCGAAACAGATCGGCGGCATTTTTCGCGACCATCATCAGGTGATCGGGATGCCAAGGCTTTGTCAGAAACTGATAGATCCCCGCCTCGTTGATGGCGGTGATCATATCGCTGGATTCCGTGTAGCCCGTGATGATGATCCGAACCGTATCGGGCCATGTCTCACGCACTTCGGTCAGGAATTCGACCCCGGTCGTGCCCGGCATCCGGTGATCGCAAAACACCACCTGAACAAAGTGGTCTTGCATCAACCGGCGCGCCTCATCCGCGTTCAGCGCGGTCAGGATATCGAACTCGTCTTCCAACGCCATACGCATCGCGGCGAGGCTGTGTTCCTCATCATCGACCAGAAGCAGCGTGGGAAGGGTGTCAGCCATCCCTCAGACTCCGGCCCCGGGTTTTGCCGCCAACCGCTCCCGCAGCCAAGCAACCCAGGCCTGCATCCCCTCGCCCGTGCGGGCCGAGATGCGCAGGATTTCGATGCCGGGATTCACCCGTCTCAGATTGGCCTCGTAAAGATCAAGATCCACATCGCAATAGGGGGCCAGATCAATCTTGTTGAGAAGCGCAATTTCGGACACGGTGAACATATCCGGGTATTTCAGCGGTTTATCTTCACCCTCGGTCACGGAAATCACCGCCACCTTGCAATCTTCGCCCAGATCGAACCCTGCCGGACACACAAGGTTTCCCACATTCTCGATGAAAAGCATGGCGTTTTTCTCAAGCGACAGATGCTCCATCGCATGGCCCACCATATGCCCGTCAAGGTGACAGCCCTTACCGGTATTGACCTGCACCGCCTTCGCCCCGGTTGCGCGGATACGTTCGGCATCGTTGGCGGTTTGCTGATCGCCCTCGATCACCGCCAGCGGCTGATCTCCCAGCATCTCGATGGTCTTGCACAACAGCGTGGTCTTGCCCGAACCGGGAGACGACACGAGATTGATCGCGAACGCACCCAGCCCCGAGATCACGGCCCGGTTCGCATCGGCGTAGCGGTCATTCTTGGCAAGAATATCAGTTTCGATCTCGATTAGACGCTCCTGGGTCATGCCGGCAACCTCCACACCTGCCGGGCCATGGCCAAAATGAATATCGTCGCCATGATGATGGTGATGAGCATGCCCATGCGCGTCGCCATGATCATGCGCGCCATGTCCCTCAACGCTCGCCGTTCCGCATCCACACACGTTACACATCAGAGCACCTCCAAATCCTTGATCCGCATTTCATCGCCCCCAACGGGCATAAGCTTGCCACCGCCGCAATCCGGGCAACAGTCCAGCCGGTTTTCAATCGAGACTTCTTTCAGACAGTCGTAGCACATCGCCCGGCCCGGCAGGTCGATCATCACCAAGGCGGCCCCATCGGCCACCGATCCGCGCATCACCACGTCAAAGGCAAATTCCAGTGCGGGCTTTTCCACCCCGGCAAATTTACCAATCTCAAGGCGCACGGTTTTTACCCCCGAGAAGCCGTTTTTCACCGCGGCCTCCTCGATCACCGAGCGCACGCCTTCACACAGCGACATTTCATGCATGCCCCAGCCCTCCGCGGAGTGTCACCGGGCTGCAGGGATCGAGACAATCAAGCACCAAGCCCGCGAGATGATGTTTGCCCCCCGGCAGGCTGGCAAGGGATTGGGCCAGAATACCGTTCGGGGCCAGCATGTGATCCGTCGGGGTGACCCGCTCGAATCGAGAGACGACGCCGTCCTTCGCCTGCGCGCGCAGCGCATAGATCCCGCGCGACGCGGGAACGATCGCCCAGCCATTTTCCAGACGCCTCGCCTTGGGCAGCTCCTTGGTCAGACAAGCCTCAAGATCCAGAAGTCGTGCCACGGCGCGCCACAACGGCCCGCGCCCCTTCAATCGTTGCACCACCAACATCAACGGGTGAACGAAATGACGCGCGGCAATCGAATTTTCGCACGCCTGCGCCCTGGGCAAGTCTTCATCCGCGACCAGAGGCAGGTTGGCAACCGCCTCGCCGGTCCCAAACACGTCATGCAGGCGTTTGAAAACAGGCGAGAACCCCGCGCCGGACTCGAGATAGGCTTCGAAACTCTCCAGCGTTGTCGGCATCTGTTGCGGCAAAAACCAAGCGCCCCCCTGCGCAATCGGCAGCGGGTCAAGCCCAAGCTGTCGGGGCAGGATAACCCCGAGGCGCAGGAGATGATCGCGCACGAAATCCTCGGCAAGATGGGGACGCATCGCCTCCTCAAGTGGCAAACCTAGCGCCAGTCGTATCGCCACATCCTGAGACCCACGGCACAGGTTGAACAGGCGCGGGATCAGCTCCACGACCTCCTCGACAGGCTTGCCAATCACAAGCTGCGCCACCGGCAAGGCCGCCGCGGTCGTGGCAGTGAGTGGCGCGGTGAGTGTCATCGTTTACTCCGGTTCAGCCTCGGTTTCGGGCGTCGTGTCCGGCTTTTCGCTCAGGCCCGCGGTCAGAACCTGTCGCCTGGTCGGGGCACTGTTCAGATCTTGCGCCTGCGCTTCCGCCATTGCCTGTTCGCGTGCTTTGAGGGTTTCGATTTCGTCCTCACGAGCGGCGCGGATATCGGCGCTGCGATCGGTCTCGGCACGGTGTTCGTCCTGAAAAAGAGCAACCATCACGGCACGCGCCACTTCGACCGCCTGCGCCTGGGTCTTGAACTCGCCCATGGGCGAAAACAGCGAACAGGCCTTGTAGCCCCCGGTTTGCTCGCGGGTATTATGGATGAACTCGTATTCGCCCGAGGCAAACGACAGCACTTCCTTCTCGCCCGCTATAAGAGCAGACCAATCCTCACCCTCGGCTGGCAACTGGATCAGGTTCATGAACCAGGGCGAGATCAGCACGCCCAAGGGGCGCCCCTCATGTTCGAGAAACCCGACGGCCTGCACATGCAGTACCTTGTTGACCATCGGCACGTCGCGCATTTTCCCATGCCACACTTCGGTGAAATCCGTCACCAAGGCTTCGGTTTTGCGCGACAGCCGCGCGGCGGCCAACATGGCGTCCGACCCGGGGTCTTCCGAGACCAGAAACTGCTCTTTCGGGGCGTCACAATTGGGGCATTTCCAATCATCGGGCAGCGCCAGAAATGGCGTCCCGGGAAGAACCTGACGGGTGTCATCGCCCTCGGCCGGGTCATAGGGTGTCCAGCAGATCTTGCACTCCATGATCGCCAGATCGGAAATCTTGTCATTGGCTCCCAGATAAGAGCCTTCGAAACCGCCCTGCGCACTCATTGGATCGCCTCCAGCACTTCTTGAATGCGCTCCCCGCTGTCGATCAGATCTTCGGCGGCGGCCAGCGCCACCTCGGGCATCTCGGTCACCTCGAAGGTATCAAGGATCAGTGTGTCCATCGAGTTGAAGAATTGCACCCGCCAGACATTGACCAACGCCGTCGCCGTGACCCGGCAATTGCCATAGCCGCGCGAAAGTATATCCCCCGCCCCCTGCCCGAGCGCCTCATCAAGCCAGTCCAGATCCTGTTCCGTATGCGGCAGCAGCGTCAGGTTCACGACATGCACCTCGGTGCCCGGAGCAAAGCGGGCGGACTTATCCATCAGTTCCACCAAAAGCGGCGGCGCGTTCACGACCCCGGGTTGGCGCGGTGTCGCGGACAGCCCGGCGCGCTTGCGCGGTTCAAACGCGCGCGCACGCACCAGCTGCGGCACGTCGCCAACTTCGATCACGTCCATCCCGGCGGCCTTGAGCATCCAGACCCCGGCGAACACGCTTTCCTGTATCGCAATGGCGGGAATGCCGTGCAGCTTCATCGCCACCTCCCCCGCGCCCATCGTCTCGGCGATCAGCGCGCGGTTGGGGGCATCAAGGATCGAAAGATCAAACTCTGCGCTCTGCCCGGTCTCGCCGGCCGTCGCGCAGGCGGCGGAAATATCGGCCAGAAGATCAAGCGCGGGTTTGAGGCGATCATCAACCTCGACCTCGGGCAGATGGGTCGTGTAGGTGCGCATATCCTGCGGCATCGGCAGGAATTCCAATTCTGCCCCGTCCTCTTCAGGCGGCTGCGACCCGGGGCCGAACCCCACGGGCGGGAGCTGGAAATTGTTGACCATCGGTTTCTCTCCCTCAAGCGGTTTGCGGTGTCGGAATGGTCAGGATCTGGGCGATCCGCGCCATGTAATCGTCCCAGTCGCGCACCTTTGGAAGCCCGGCAAGGAACTGCCCGTCGCGGTAAAACAGCAGCGACGGGGTCTTGAGCACTTTCGTGGACTCGCGCAGGCTGGCCTCGATCGCATCATCCACGACGGCGCAGTCAAACACCCCCTGAAAGGCTAACTTCAGTTCCGGCAGGATCACGGCCACATCCGCGGTCTCGAGATTGCGTTTCGCATCCCCCGGAATGAACAGCACATGCGTGCCCGGCCGCGTAGTGAACTCCATAACATCGTGATCATTGCCAAGCACGGGCCAGCCGAACTCTGTTGTCAGTCGATCAATGAGCGGGTGGCTCATGCGGTGGTCTCCCCTTTGTCCAGCGCGGCTTGCAAATGCGGCGGAAGCTGTGGCGTTCTGTCGTCAAGATCAGAAAACGCATCTCCCAACCCGTGCCCCTGCATCAGGTCAGCGATCCCGCGCAGGGCCTTGCGAATTTTCAACGCCTCGTCCACGAGCAGCACTTCGCGTGCGGTGCCAAGAAACGTCAGGATCCATGTGCCGGGCTCAAGCGGCCCGGTAAGAGCCAAGTCGATCAGGTGATTTTCCACGCCATCAAAGGCGGTTGCAGCAAGCTCTTCACGCGCAACGATTTGCATCGGGATGCCAAGACACATCTCAGGCCTCCTGCGGCAAGAAGCGATCATCCCCGATGCGACACGCCTCGTCTTCCGAGGGCCGCCCCTGTTCATAGGCCGCGCGCAAGATCGAGGGATCTGCCAGATCGCGGCTATCCGTGCACCCTTCGCGCACCTCGATCCCCAATGACCGCAGCTTGTCCACCGCAATCTCCAAGGCCGGATCAATCTGGGCCGCCACGACGGCGCGCAGGCTGCCGCCGTAATCTTCGATTTCTTCGGGCTGGCACCCAATCAGGATCAGCCGTTCGGGGCAGTAGCCCATCAACTGCGCGGTGGCGATGACATCCTGAAAACCGGTCTGATGCAGCGACATTTTCTTGGCCCCCATGAAGGCGGGCACATCGTCATCTTCAACGATTTTCAACGTTCCGGGGTCAAGCCCGTAATCGACGGCGTCAAAAACGAGAAGCGTGTCGACCTCTTCGAGAAAAGGCAAAAGATACAGACCCTGCGTGCCACCATCGAGCAATTTCACTTCGGGGCCAAACCCACGGGTTTCGGCAAGCCGTTCGACACAGCGCACCCCGAACCCCTCATCCGCCCAAAGAACATTCCCGATCCCGAGAACCAGAACCTTAGCCGACATGGTGCGCCCTCCCCTCGCTCTGCACCATCCTTCGGCGTTCCGCCGGGTCGTTGGAGGGTTGCAGTCCAATCTGTCCGTTGAAGGAGCGTAGGCTGTCAGGTTTCCAACTTCACGCTTTTTTCAATCTGCGACGAAATGCCCCTTACCCATTGAAATTGCGTATGTTTTCGGCACTTTTGGTCGATTTTTCTCTTTGTGTGATGGCAGTTTAGTGTCCATTTTTTCATATTTCGGAAACATAACAAGCAGAAAAGGCGAGCAGAGCCCGCCTTTTCCATCGTTACTGAGGCTACGCCAGGGGGAAATGGACCCTCCTGCGCAAGCGTCAGTCCTTGAAAGTCCGTGTCCCGGAAATCATCGTCGAGACCATGGATTGGCGCGACATGATGTCTTCGCGGATCGCGGCATAGATGTGGATGATCATGAAGATCACGATGAACCACATGCCCAGATGATGGACCGAATGCACGATCTGGCTGTTGCCAAAGAGGGTCAAAACCCACCCCGCCGCATGATCGGGCAATGAGCCCTGCCCGGCACCTTCGGAATAAAGCGCCCAACCGGTGAGGATCATGAAGCTGAGCCCGACCGTCATGAACATGAACATGGCGATTTGGGCGAGCGGGTTGTGGCCAACGTATTTCTTTGGCATCTTTTCAAGAAACGCATACCATCTGAGTTCGATCAGCACTTCCTTCCACCAGCTCTTTCGCCAGACCGGCACATAGAACAACTGTTTGGCATGCTGATTGCCAACCATTGCCCAATAGATGCGCCCGAAAAAGCCTACGGTCAGGATCATCCCTGCGGCGAAATGCGTGAAGCGCATATAGCCCATGACAAACTGAAACGTGGCCTCAGCAAAATCCATTGACGGCAAAGGCGAGGCGATGAACCAGCCTGTGAAGATCAGCACCGTGATTGCGAGGGCGTTCAGCCAATGCCACAGGCGCACAGGCCATTCGTAAACAAAGACCGAGGTCTGGGTGCGAATGCTATCGATATCCGCTTGCGAGGCATCGCCCGTAAGGAGCGGGGCCGCATCGCGTCCGGGCCGTTCAGAATTGGCCGCGTTCAAGGAGGTGTCCGACATGGCTCATTCCTGGTCGCGCGTAGATTTACGGCGGAAGACGGCAGCGAAAACAAGCCATGCGACAGCGATCCCCGCAGCGGCCATCGCAATATGGGTTTCCGCGTGCCCCGCCGGACCGGGCAGAGTTGCATGTCCCGTATGCGCCAGCGCCGGTGATGCCATAAGTGACAAAACTGCGATAATTTTCTTCATGATACGCCCTCCTCCTAACGTACTTTTACATTGGTCAACACGGCGCCATCGGGCGACATCACATGGGTCGAGCAGGCCAGACAGGGGTCGAAAGAGTGCAACGTGCGCAAGATCTCGACCGGCTCGTCCGGACGTTCCATCGGCGTGTTCATCAGCGAGGCTTCAAACGCGCCGATATTGCCTTGGGTGTCGCGCGGGCTTCCGTTCCAGGTGGTCGGCACGACGCATTGATAGTTTTCGATGCGCCCATCCTTGATCTTGATCCAATGGCCCAACGCGCCGCGCGGCGCTTCGGTCATGCCGACACCTTTGGCCTCGGCAGGCCAAGTGCTTGGATCCCATTTTTCGACATTCGCGGTCGAACTGTCACCGTTCTTGATATTGGTGATCAGCTTGTCAAAGAAGTGCTTTTGCAGACGCGAGCAATATTCGGATTCCAGCGCGCGGGCCGCCGTGCGCCCCAAAGTGGAATACAGCGCCTCGACCGGCAGATCCATCGTGCGCAAAAGCCCGTCAACCTGGTTGGTGATGTCCTCATGCCCCTTGGCATAGCCCACGATGTAACGGGCCAGCGGCCCCACTTCCATCGCATGGCCTTTCCACCGCGGCGCCTTGATCCAGCTGTACTTCGCAGCCTCGTCGATCTCTTGAATATTGGTGCGTGTGCCCTTGGCATTGGGGCCAAGCTCATATTGCGGCTCGGTGATGCCATCCCAAGGGTGCAGCCCCTTTCCCGGCTCGCCGTAGGTATACCAGGAATGATCGACAAATTCCTGAACCTGCTCGGGGTCGCGAGGATCCACATCATGCACGACGGACATGTCGCCATTGACGATTGCACCGCGCGGCAGGTGCAGATTTTCCGCCGAGAAGTCATTGGGGTGTTCGGGAATATCCCCATAGGCCAGACAGGCCTGCGACGACAGTCCGCCACCATAAAGCCAGTTCTTGTAAAAGCCCCCGATGGCGATCACATCCGGAATATAGACGTTGCGATTGAACTCATGCGTCTGCTCGATGATCGAAGAGACGAGGTTGAGACGCTCCATATTGATCGCGCCGACGCCGCCGACACCATCGACGTTGATCGGGCACGGCACGCCGCCCACCAACCAGTTGGGATGCGGGTTCTTGCCGCCGAAGATGGTGTGAACCTTGACGATCTCTTTTTGCAGATCGAGCGCCTCAAGGTAGTGGGTCGTCGCCATCAGATCGGCTTCGGGCGGCAACTTATAGGCCGGATTGTCCCAATAGCCGTTCTTGAACAGACCAAGCTGGCCACTCTCGACGAATTTTTTCAGGCGGTTCTGCACGTCGCGGAAGTATCCAGGGGAGGATAGCGGGTGCGACGGAGAAACCGCCTGCTGCAGCTCTGACGTGGCCTTGGGGTCGGCCTTGAGGGCGTTAATGGGATTCACCCAGTCAAGCGCATGCAGATGGTAAAAGTGTACGATATGGTCGTGAATTTCCAACGCAAGCTGCATCAGGTTGCGGATTGAATTCGCGTTGTCCGGGATCTGGATGCCCAGCGCATCCTCGACCGCGCGCACGGATGTCAACGCATGGGTGCCAGTGCAGACACCACAGATGCGTTCGGTAAAGGCCCAGGCATCCCGCGGATCACGCCCCTTGAGGATCACCTCAAGCCCGCGCCACATGGTGCCGGTGGAGACCGCGTTGCGGATCACGCCGTTTTCGTCGACATTCACTTCGCAGCGCATGTGACCTTCGATCCGGGTAACCGGATCAACGACGATGCGTCGCCCGGTATTGTCGAGGTCATACCCATTGGGAGTTGCGACCATGGGTTACGCCTCCTCTTTCTTGTCTTGAGTTTTGCGTTGGGCGGCCTTGAGCGCGGACACAGCCGCATGGGCTGCAACACCTGCGCCAACCACTCCGGCGGCGACCATGCCAACCTTGTCGGCGTTCGCCTCGACCCCGAACTGTGTCAGGTCGGTCACGCGATTATAGAACGAGCCCTGATCCCAGAACCCATCTTCCGAGCAGCCGATACAGCCGTGGCCGGATTGGATCGGGAAGGAGGTGCCCTCGTTCCAGCGCACGGTCGAACAGGCGTTATAGGTCGTCGGACCCTTGCAGCCCATCTTGTACAGGCAATAGCCCTTTCGCGCGTTTTCGTCGTCCCAATGCTCGACAAACTGGCCAGCGTCGAAATGCGGACGGCGATAGCATTTGTCGTGGATCCGCTGAGAATAGAACATCGCCGGGCGACCTTGGCGGTCCAGTTCCGGCATCCGGTCAAAGGTCAGCATGTAGGTGATGACGCCGGTCATGACCTCGGCAATCGGCGGACAGCCGGGCACCTTGATGATCGGCTTGTCGGTGATGACCTTGTGCACCGGGGTGGCGCGCGTCGGGTTGGGCTTTGCCGCCTGCACACAGCCATAAGACGCACAGGCCCCCCAGCTGATGATCGCCTTGGCATGTTCGGCGGCATGTCTGAGCTGGTCAACAAAGGGCTTGCCGCCGATGATGCAATACATCCCGTCCTCGTTTAGCGGCGGGTTGCCCTCGACCGCAAGAATGTAGTTGCCCTTGTATTTCTCGATCGTGTCTTCAAGCGCCGCCTCGGCCTGATGCCCGGCTGCCGCCATCAGCGTGTCGTCGTAATCCAGCGAGATCATCGACAACACGACATCCTTGGCCAACGGATGCGCCGAACGGATGAAGCTTTCCGAACAGCAGGTGCATTCCAGCCCATGCACCCAGATCACCGGCGTGCGCGGCTTGGTCTCCATCGCATGGGCGATCTTGGGAACGAATGACGGTGACAACCCCAATGCCGCGGCCGTCAGCGAGCAATATTTCATGAACGAGCGGCGTGTAATCCCTTGGCGCCGCATCACGTCATAAAACGTTTCGATGTGAGTGGTGTCTTTGCCCACCGAGCGTCCCTCCCTTTGGTCTTCCCGACTACGTAGACGGGTCTTCGACCCTCAGCATGGCAGGCCGGATCGCATGATCCAAAGGAAAGATCCGCCTTGTTGATGCGGATCTTTCTGTAGTATTTTCAGAATGTTACACGAATATCACCGTAGATCTATCGGTGAGTGACTTTCCGCCCATCCCCGCGATCGGAAAGCGCGTTACCGCCCGCTACAGATGCCGCGCCGCCGCAACCAGCGCCTGCCCGAAAGCGAGTCCGCCATCATTCGCCGGCGCTTTCCTATGGATCAGCACGGGGACATCCCCCAGCGCCTTTACTGTCAGATCCAGCAAAAGCGCGTTCTGGAAACACCCGCCCGAAAGCGCCACCGCACGGGCCTGTCGTGTCGCCACCAAAGCACGGGCTTGCTCGGCAAAAGCCTGTGCGAGAGAGGCGTGGAATATATAGGCAAGTTCTGCAGCCTCCTTTCCGCCTTGAGCGACAAGACGGAACAAGGGTGCAGGATCAATTTCGCCGCCGGTGACAGGCAAGCCAAGAGCCTGACCCTGTGAGGAGTTCGCCAAGGCTTCCAGTCGCATCGCCGCCTCACCCTCATAAGACTGTGGGCCATCAAAGCAGGTCACGGCCGCAAAGGCGTCAAACAGCCGCCCCGCTGACGAGGACATCGGCGCATTGAGACCCTTTTCCGCCACTTGGCGCAGCATCCCCAGCGGCGCATCTGGCCAGAACTTATCGGCGAAATCC
>JASJGL010000061.1:0-183689 GCA_033791545.1 Pseudodonghicola sp.
GCGGCTTCGGCTTCGGCTTCGGCGTCGGCTTCGGCTTCGGCTTCGGCTTCGGCTTCGGCTTCGGCTTCGGCTTCGGCTTCGGCTTCGGCTTCGGCTTCGGCTTCGGCTTCGGCTTCGGCTTCGGCTTCGGCTTCGGAAGGATCCGTGTCACTCTCCGAGGTCTCGTCAAGGGTCACATCTGCATCGCCTACGCCATCGTCAGGGCGTGGGGCGTCATGATCGTCCGCCTGATCCTCTGCTATGCGACCGGAGTCTTCGGCCTGCGGTGCAGTGTCGGCGTCCATCTCGGGTTTCGGATCGGTCTTGTCGGTCACCCTGAAATCCCCTCCGAATCTCAAATGATTAAATCAATGCGCTGGCGCTACACTACTGCGCCGCGCGGGGGCCCTCAACCCGGCTCGCTTGATCACTTAGGCGTTGCACGGCGGCGGCCATCGCCGCCCCATCGGGCCGATCCGCAACGATCAATGCGCTATGGGTCATATTTTTAAGGGGTTCCGCCGCCGCCTCGCTGATCGCGGCAAGATAGAGCGGCGCATGTCCCCTCCCGGCATCGGCGAATTGTCGCGCCGTGCGTGGCGAAAACAACGGCACAATCACCGGATCATCGCCTTCCAGCGCCCTGCGGGCCGCATCGCTCAACGCCACAAGCCGCTGATCGTACAGCGCTTGGGCGCGGGTTTCGATGCCCATCGCCGTCAGTCGCCCGGCGATATCGCCACGGGCATGGACCCCGCGCAGATGCAACAGCGGGGCTTGTGGGTGACGCTCGCTGAGGTCGGCGACCAGCGCATCGGCAGTTTCACGCGTCTCATCCACCATCCAGCCAGCCCGGCGCGCCGCCTCGGCGGTGGCCTCTCCGACACAAAAGACGGGCAGGGCAGGGCGCACCCCCGCGGCGACACCAGCAGCAACGCCATTGGCCGAGGTAAAGATCACTCCGTGCATCCCGTTCAGCGGGACCGGATCGGGCAGACCCACGATCTCCAGCAGCGGCGCATAGATCACCCGCAGCCGGCCCCGCAGATCCGGGGCAAGCCGGGCCACGAACCGTTCAGCCGCGGCGCGCGGGCGTGTCATCAACAGCGTCAGCATCAAGCCCCCGGGATTGTTTGCCAAGGGTCAGAGTGTTACCTGCCAAGGCAATGGGACGCAACGGCCGGGCAAAATGGCACAGACGATAACGATACTGGGGCTGGAAAGCAGCTGCGACGATACTGCGGCAGCGGTAGTGCGACAGGGCGACGGCACGGCACAGATCCTGTCCTCGATCATTTATGGCCAGACCGAACTGCACAGCGCCTTTGGTGGCGTGGTGCCGGAACTGGCCGCGCGCGCGCATGCGGAAAAGATCGACCTTTGCGCCGCCGAGGCGATGCAACGCGCCGGGGTCGGCTTTGAGGATCTTGACGCAGTGGCAGTGACCGCCGGCCCGGGGCTGATCGGCGGCGTCTTGTCCGGGGTGATGTGCGCCAAGGGGATCGCGGCGGCGACCGGCCTGCCGCTGATCGGGGTAAACCATCTGGCGGGCCATGCGCTGACGCCACGGCTGACCGATGCGGTGGCGTTTCCCTATCTGATGCTGCTCGTCTCTGGCGGGCATTGCCAATACCTGATCGTGCGCGGTCCCGAGGATTTCAAACGTCTCGGCGGCACCATCGACGATGCGCCGGGCGAAGCCTTTGACAAGACCGCGCGGCTTTTGGGCCTGCCGCAACCGGGCGGCCCCTCGGTCGAGGCCGAGGCCAAGGCGGGCGACCCCGCCCATATCCGCTTTCCGCGTCCGCTGCTGGATCGCGACGATTGCAACCTGTCTTTTTCCGGGCTCAAGACCGCATTGATGCGGGCGCGCGATCAGATCGTCACGCAAAAGGGTGGGCTGACCCACGCCGACCGCGCCAACCTTTGCGCCGGATTCCAACAGGCAATTGTCGATGTTCTGGTTGAAAAAACCCGACGCGCCCTGCGGATATATCTGGACGAGACCCCCGCCGTGCCGCTGCTTGCCGTGGCGGGCGGGGTGGCGGCAAATACCGCCATTCGCGCCGGGTTAGAGACTGTTTGCGCCGAAATGAGCGTGACCTTTACCGCACCGCCTTTGCGGCTTTGCACCGATAACGCGGCGATGATCGCCTATGCCGGGATCGAACGGTTCCGATTGGGCGCGCGCGACGACCTGAGCCTTGCCGCGCGACCGCGCTGGCCGCTGGACCGTACCAGCCCGTCCCTGATCGGTGGCGGCAAGAAAGGGGCCAAGGCATGACCCTTTCAGTGATCGGCGCAGGAGCCTTTGGCACCGCGCTGGCAATCTCGCTTGCCGGGCGCGGACCGGTCTGTCTTTGGGCGCGCTCAGACGAGCAGGCGGCGGCGATGACCGCCAGCCGCGAAAATACCGCCCGACTGCCCGGCCACAGCTTGCCACCAGCGCTGACGGTGACATCGGACATCACGGTTGCGGCGCAAAATCAGACCCTATTACTGGCTGTTCCGATGCAAAAGCTGCGGGATCTTCTGCTCGACCATGGTGAGATGCTGCGCGGAAAGACCCTTGTCGCCTGCTGCAAAGGTATCGAGTTGAGCACCGGACTGGGGCCAATCGCCGTGATCTCCGATTGCCTGCCCGAGGCGCGCTCCGCGCTGCTGACCGGGCCAAGCTTTGCCCATGACATCGCCGCCGGACTGCCCACCGCGCTGACGCTGGCCTGCGCCGATGCTAATCTGGGAAAAGCCCTGCAACAGGCTCTGAATACCTCCAATCTGCGCCTGTACCGCAGCACCGATACCATCGGCGCGGAACAGGGCGGCGCGCTGAAAAACGTGATCGCCATCGCCTGCGGAGCGGTGATCGGGGCGGGCTTGGGTGAAAGTGCGCGCGCAGCGCTGATGACGCGCGGCTATGCCGAGATGCAGCGCATGGCGCTAGCGCTGGGGGCGCAGCCAGAGACGCTCGCCGGGCTTTCGGGCTTTGGCGATCTGGCGCTGACCTGCACCTCGGAAGGGTCGCGCAACTATCGGCTGGGCCTGTCACTGGGCCGGGGTGTGGCGTTTGACCCCACGGTCACGGTCGAGGGGGCTGCCACCGCCCATGCCGTCGCCGCAAAGGCGCGTGACATGCATCTGGATTTGCCGATCACCGCCTGTGTGGTCGGCTTGCTGGACGGAAAGCTTACCCTGAACGCGGCGATGACCGCGCTGTTGACCAGACCCTTGAAGGAGGAATGACATGCTGATTGCCCTGATCGCCCGCGACAAACCCGGTGCGCTGCCCATCCGCAAGGAGAACCGCACCGAACATCTGGCCTATATCGAGAAAACCGGCGTCGTCTTTCAGGCCGGTCCGCTGATCGAGGGTGGCGAGATGGCCGGATCGCTGGTGATCCTTGATGTGGTGGACAAATCCGCCGCCGAAGACTGGGCCGCCAATGATCCCTATGCCAAGGCCGGTCTGTTCGCCAAGGTCGAGCTGATCGAATGGAAAAAGGTGGTCGGCTGATGGCCTATTGGCTGTTCAAATCCGAACCCTCGACCTGGGGCTGGAATGATCAGATGGCCAAGGGCGACGCGGGCGAGGAATGGGACGGCGTGCGCAACTATCAGGCGCGCAATTTCATGCGGGTGATGACGCTTGGCGACAAGGGCTTTTTCTATCACTCGCAAAAGGAAAAGGCGATCGTCGGGCTGGTCGAGATCTGCGCCGAGGCGCATCCCGACAGCAGCATCGATGATCCCCGCTGGGAGTGCGTGAACATCAAGGCGCTGCGCCCGGTGCAAACGCCCGTAACGCTGGATCAGATCAAGGCCGACCCAAGGTTGCAGGACATGGTTCTGGTGCAAAATTCCCGCCTGTCGGTACAGCCGGTGACGGACGAGGAATGGCGCATCGTCTGTGCTCTGGCCGGGGTTTCGCCCGACTGACAGGGGCCAACGAAAAGCGCCGCGCTGGTTCCCCGGCGCGGCGCATATGTTTCGATTCCCGACCGGACCGGTCGATCAGTACCGGTAATGGTCCGGCTTGAACGGGCCTTGCTGCGGCACGCCGATATACTCGGCCTGTTCCACGCTCAGCTCGGTCAGTTTCACGCCGATCTTGGCCAGATGCAGGCGGGCAACCTTTTCATCCAGATGCTTGGGCAGGATATAGACCTCGTTCTTGTACTGATCGCCGTGGGTGAACAGCTCGATCTGGGCCAGAACCTGGTTGGTAAAGCTTGCCGACATCACGAACGAGGGGTGCCCGGTGGCATTGCCGAGGTTCAGCAAACGCCCCTCGGACAGCAGGATGATGCGGGCGCCCGAGGGCATCTCGATCATGTCCACCTGGTCCTTGATGTTGGTCCATTTGTGGTTCTTCAGCCCGGCGACCTGAATTTCGTTGTCGAAATGGCCGATGTTGCCGACGATGGCCATGTCCTTCATCGCGCGCATATGCTCGATGCGGATCACGTCCTTGTTGCCCGTGGTGGTGATAAAGATGTCGGAGGAGCCGATCACATCTTCCAGCAACACCACCTCATAGCCGTCCATCGCCGCCTGCAGCGCACAGATCGGGTCGGCCTCGGTCACTTTCACACGGGCGCCCGCACCGCTCAGCGAGGCGGCGCAGCCTTTGCCCACATCGCCATAGCCGCAGACGGTGGCGACCTTGCCGGCCATCATGGTGTCGGTGGCGCGACGGATACCGTCGACCAGCGATTCCTTACAGCCGTACTTGTTGTCGAATTTCGACTTGGTGACGCTGTCGTTCACGTTGATGGCGGGGAAGGGCAGGTGGCCTTTTTCCATCATCTTGTACAGGCGATGCACACCGGTGGTGGTTTCTTCCGATACGCCCTGGATCAGGTGACGCTGCTTGACGAACCAGCCCGGGCTTTGCGCCATCCGCTTCTTGATCTGCGCGAACAGCGCGACCTCTTCGTCGCTGGTGGGGGTTTCGATCAGGTCGGTTTCACCCTCTTCAACGCGGGCCCCCATCAGGATGTACAGCGTCGCGTCGCCGCCATCGTCGAGGATCATGTTTGCGGCGCCTTCCTCGAATTGGAAGATGCGGTCGGCGTAATCCCAATATTCCTCAAGCGTTTCGCCCTTGATGGCAAACACCGGGATACCGCTGGCGGCAATCGCTGCGGCGGCGTGGTCTTGCGTCGAGAAGATATTGCAGGACGCCCAGCGCACCTGCGCGCCCAGCGCGATCAGGGTTTCGATCAGAACGGCGGTCTGGATCGTCATGTGCAAGGAGCCCGCGATCAGCGCGCCTTTCAACGGCTGCGCCTCGCCATATTCCTCGCGCAAGGCCATCAGGCCCGGCATTTCGGTTTCGGCGATGTTCAGCTCTTTGCGGCCGAAATCGGCGAGCGCGATGTCCTTGACGATATAATCTGTTGCCATGTCTTCCATTCCCTGAATGCGGTGCTTGCAGCGCAAATAGCATTCGCGCCGCAAAGGAACAATGCCTGTGGCAGCTTTGCGCCGGCGGCAGCCAAACCACCGTTGCGCCGCGCCGCCCAAACGGTCAAAACCGCGGCAACGACTCCCAATCCGACGGTGACAAGAATGAAACAGCCCCGCGCCTGGCAACGTATGCTTTCCGGCCGCCGGCTTGATCTGCTGGACCCGACGCCGGTGGATATCGAGATCGAGGATATCGCCCACGGGCTTGCCTTTGTCGCGCGCTGGAACGGACAGACGCGGGGCGATTATGCCTATTCCGTCGCCGAACATTCGCTTTTGGTCGAAACGCTGTTTGCCCGCATCGCCCCCGCCGCGCCGGTCAAATGGCGGCTGGCCGCACTGCTTCACGATGCACCGGAATACGTGATCGGGGACATGATCTCGCCGGTCAAGGCAGCGGTTGGCCCCGGCTATGGCGAGCTGGATACCCGCTTGGTGGCGGCGATCCATATCCGCTTTGGCCTGCCTGCTGCGATCCCGGTCAAGGTCAAGCAACAGATCAAGAAGGCCGACCGCATCAGCGCCTGGATGGAGGCGACGCAGATTGCCGGATTTTCGGACAGCGAGGCCAACAAGTTCTTTGGCCGGCCCGATCTGGCGCTGACAGAGGGGCTTGATATCCGTCTGCGCCCACCGAAAGAGGTGCGCGCGGCCTATACCGCACGACACGAAAGCCTGCTGAACGCGATGGGCTAGCCTGTCGTGGTCTCATCGCCCGCCGCCGCACGGGTGGCGCGACGATCCCGGCGCAGCGTACGCACGCGTTGTTTCTTGTAAAACGGCGACTCGACAAAGGCGTCGTTTCCGCCAAGTCCTTTTTCGGTCAGGATTGTCTGGCGCTCGTCCTCGCTCAGAACCGGCCAGTCCAGCCCCTTGCGTACGAACCCCGCATCGCCCAGCGCCCGGCCCAGAACCGCGTGGTTCAACTCGCCAAAGGACAGCCGGTTGGATTTCTTCTGCTTGGCCTTGACCCATTCCGTGCGCAGCGCCTGTATGACCACCGGGTTGGAGCCGCAAAACTGCGCCACGTTCTGGGCCAGCAGGTTGTTGGCCCCCAACCGGCGCCGCAGGATCATCGCAACCGGCTGATCGGCGCGCCCGACCATCGCGAACAGATGCAACGCCGAGCCATCCGCCGCGATCACCTGTTTCGCCGCCTTATAACGGGCAAGCTGGGTCGCGATATCATGGCTTTGCGGATGAAAGATCTCGTAGCCTTCGGCCTGCAGCAGCTGTTCCAGCCGCTCTTCGCCCAGCAAGCCGCCCTTGCCGAGCCCGAGTTTCGAACGCGAGATATAGATCTTGTCCGGGCCTTCTGGTTTCACGTCACGAGCAAAGCCGCGGTGGATCGCATCGCGGAATTTCTGCGTCCCGGTAGTGATCTTGCCCAAACCAAAGCCTTGACCGGGCACCACCAGTTCTTCGACCTGCATCGGGTCGGTGGCGACACGGATAGGCAGGCCGGGGGCGAACATGTCGATAAAATCACGCTGAAACCCGCGCACCGTCTCGCCGACGCTGGGACGTTTGGGGATGAACAGGATGCCGTCAACCGGCGTATCCAGCGCGTCCAGCGCCCAAAGCCGGGACGAGCTTTCCACCAGAAAATGCCCGAAATGCGCCCAAAGCACCCCACCCCAAAGCCAGCGACCGCTCAAGCGGGTCTCGACCTGTTTCGGGGCCGGTGGTTCGGTGGTCAGCGGCCGGTATTTGCGCCACAGCGCCCCCTGCGGGCAATAGCGTCCGTCGCTGTCCAGCACGCCGGCGGGCTGAAAGAAGCTGCTTTCAGCCGGGGGCACGACGGTGGCCCCCTGCAAGGTGACGATCTGTTCTGACCAGCCGCCTTCGGGCAGGGGCTGGCTGTCAGGCCCAAGCAGGTCCGCCTGTGTCATGATCGATCCCTCAGCGCGGGCTGCGTTTGGCAAGAATGCGTTGCAAGGTGCGCCGGTGCATGTTCAACCGCCGCGCGGTCTCGCTCACGTTGCGGTCACACAGCTCATAAACCCGCTGGATATGTTCCCAGCGCACGCGATCCGCGCTCATCGGGTTTTCCGGCGGCGGCGGCAACTCGTCCGGCTTGGCCAGCAGCGCATTGGTGATGTCGGTGGCATCGGCGGGCTTGGACAGGTAATCGGTTGCCCCGATCTTGACCGCCGCGACGGCGGTGGCAATGGCGCCATAGCCGGTCAGCACCACGACCCGGCAATCGGGGCGCTTTTCGCGCAGCACCTCGACCACGTCGAGCCCGTTGCCATCCTCCAGCCGCAGATCAACCACCGCATAGGCGGGGGGCCGTGCGGTGGCGATGGCACGGCCACCGGCAACGGACGAGGCCATTTCGATCTCGAACCCGCGCTTCTCCATCGCCTTGGCCAACCGCCGCAGAAACGGCTCGTCGTCATCAACCAGAAGAAGCGATCTGTCTTCCCCGATCTCGCTCAAAGCTGGCCCGGCCATGCGCACTCCCTTGCATGTTAGACATTATCTTGATGTCAATGACTAATAGCAGCGCAGGAACAAAGGTCAAACGCCCAAAAGCATGCCGTCGGCTCTATTACATCTTATCGAGGAAACATCCGATCTGATCCGCCATCTGTTCCGGGCTCAGATCGCGGCGGAAAAACTCCACGAACCCTTCTTTGGGCAGCACCAGATAGGAAAAGGTGGAATGGTCGATCAGATAGAAATCCTCATCGCCATCCTGCTTCTTGAAATAAGTCTTGTAGGCCTGGCTGGCGGCCTTGACCTGGTCCGGCGACCCGGTCAGACCGATCATGCGCTCATGCAGGTTGGCGGCGAAATCGCCCACAACCTCGGGCGTATCGCGCGCCGGGTCGATCGAGATGAAGACCGGCGTCACGCTCATGCCGCGGCTGTCCAACACGTCGATCGCCTCGGAGTTGCGCGCATTGTCCAGCGGGCAGACATCCGGGCAATAGGTATAGCCGAAATACAGCAGCGATGGTTCGGTGATCACATCCTTGTCAGTCACCGTCTCGCCCTTGGCATTGACCAGTTCGAACGGGCCGCCGATCTGGCTGGTTCCGCCTGCGATCTTGCTGGTGCGGCACTGGGCAAAGCGATCATCCCCGGCGCCTGGCTGAGAAACAAACCAGATGACGCCCAGCGCGGCGGCAACAAGAACGGCGGCAAGAATGGCATAAATGCGGGTCATGGGCGGGCCTCTGACATAAGATGTGTTGAACCTTGCGACCGAGAGACCTATCACCATCCCCAGCCGATGCAACTGACTTAGGGATTTCATGCCGGAATCCAATGTGGGCATTTGGCGCGGCCAGGAGCGTAGCAGCTGGATCCGGCTGCGCACCCTGATATTGCTGCGCTGGGTCGCCATCGCGGGCCAGATCGGTGCGATCACGGCTGCCCAACGCATGTATCACCTGCAGCTTGAGCTGGTGCTGTGTTATCTCGCCATCGGCATTTCGATCGTCGTCAATATCAGCGCCATGTTCCTGTTTCCCGAAAACAAGCGGCTTTCGGAATTCGAAAACTTCCTGATGGTGCTCTATGATCTGCTGCAACTGGCCTTTCTGCTGTACCTTACCGGCGGGCTGGACAACCCGTTTGCGCTGCTGTTGCTGGCACCGGTCACCATCTCGGCCAATGTTTTGGGGCTGCGCGCCACGCTGATCATCGGCGGCACCGCGATCTTGCTGGTCACGCTGCTAGCACAATACCACCTGCCGCTGCACACGGACGCGGGGGTCGTCCTGCGGGTTCCTGACATGTTCGTCTTTGGCAACTGGGCGGCGATCATCATCGCGGCAGTGTTCATGGGGGCCTATTCCTATCGCATCAACTCGGAAATGCAGTCGATGTCCGACGCGCTCTCGGCGACGCATCTGGCGCTGTCGCGGGAACAGAAGCTGACCGATCTTGGCGGGGTGGTCGCCGCCGCCGCGCATGAGCTGGGCACACCGCTGGCCACCATCAAGCTGGCCAGTTCCGAGCTGATCGAAGAGCTCGACGATCAACCTGAATTGCGCGAGGATGCCGTATTGATCCGGCAACAGGCTGACCGCTGCCGCGACATCCTGCGCAGCATGGGGCGCGCCGGAAAAGACGACCTGCACCTGCGTCAGGCCCCGCTCAGCGCCTTGGTGCATGAAGCCGCCGAGCCACATATGCAACGCGGCAAGACCCTGCATTTCTCGGAGGAGCCCGGTGCGGGGGCCGCACCACAGCAACCCGCGGTCCTGCGCCTGCCCGAGGTGATCCACGGGCTGCGCAACCTGATCCAGAACGCGGTGGATTTCGCCGATGCCAATGTCTGGGTTGAAATGACATGGACCGAAGATCAGATCCGGGTGCGCATCGTCGATGACGGCCACGGATTTCCGCCGCAGGTCATGGGCCGCATCGGCGATCCCTTCATGCGCCGCCGTCGCGGTGGCGAGCCGGAAAGCTCTGACCGCCCGGAATACGAGGGAATGGGGCTGGGGCTGTTCATCGCCAAGACCCTGCTGGAGCGTTCCGGTGCGACGCTGAGCTTTTCCAACGGGCTCGACCCCTACAAGACGGTGCCGATCCGCCCCGATCAAAGCGGCGCCATCGTCGAGGTGGTCTGGCCCCGCAGCAAGCTTGACGCCCAGACCGGCGAATTCGCCCTGCCGCTGGGGGCCAATCAGCGGATCGAAATATAAGGTTGGGCGCGGCGCAGCTGCGGGATAGTCTGAAGGTAAACCTCCGTTAACCTTTTGATCCTCATTCTGGGGGTCATCGTGACTGACCCGGGACGGCCACCATGTTTGACATCACCCTCGGCGAATGGGCCGCGCTTGCCGCAATCTGCCTGAGCACCGCGATGCTGGCGGTTCTGTGGCTGTCGCCGCCGACGCGAGAAGCCCTGTCCCACCGCAAGACCCCGCCCGGCGCCAGCCTGAGCCAGGACCCGGTGTTTCTGTTCGAGGGACGCGAGCTGATTGATGCCTCGGCCGCGGCCCGCGCGATAGCTGGCGATTCAGGGGATGACGTCACCTGGACCACGCTGCGCGAGGCGCTGTTGCCCAATTTCCCAAGCTTCCCGCCAGACCCCGATCAGGTCCGCGACTCTGGCCGCCTCTCGGTGCCCTCGCTCGAGGGGGAGCCGCAGGGCGAGGCGATGTGCGAATGGATCGACGGCATCACGCGGGTGCATCTGCGCTCGGGCACGCCGCTGTCGACAGTGGATCTGCCGCCCCTGGCAAAGGAGCTTGATATCCTGCGCACCGCCACCAATGCCGCGCCCTATCCGGCCTGGCGGGTCGACGATCAGGGCCAGGTCACCTGGTGCAACAGCGCCTATGCCACACTGGTCCGCAAGGTGCGCGGGCGCGATGCCGACACCGCCGAAACCCTGTTCCCAGAGGTCGGGCCCGATACGCCGGGACGGCGCAAACAGCGACAGGCCGTCACCCTTGGCCCAGGCAATCAGAGGCTTTGGTACGATGTCTGGGCGATCCGGCAGAAGGGCGGCCATCTGTGTTATGCGATGGACATGAACGCGGTGGTCGATGCCGAGGCCGCCCAGCGCAATTTCGTCCAGACCCTGACCAAGACCTTTGCGCAGCTCTCGATCGGGCTGGCAATCTTTGACCGCAACCGGCAGCTGGCGCTGTTCAACCCGGCCCTGATCGACCTCACCTCGCTGCCCGCCGATTTCCTCACCGCCCGCCCCAGCCTTCTCAGCTTTTTTGACCGCCTGCGCGACAGCGCGCTGATGCCCGAACCCGATGATTACAACAGTTGGCGCCAAGAGCTTGCCGACCTGGTCGAGGCCGCCGCCAGTGGCCACTATCAGGAAACCTGGTCGCTCTCCTCGGGCTCGGTCTATTCGGTCAGTGGCCGGCCCCATCCCGACGGGGCCGTGGCCTTTCTGTTCGAGGATATCACCGCCGAGATCACCCTGACCCGCCGCTTCCGGGCCGATCTGGAACAAAGTCAGGCAGTGCTCGACGCGCTGGGGGGCGCGATCGCGGTCTTTGCTCCCGATGGCGCGCTGACCTTCTGCAACGCCGCCCACCGCTCCCTTTGGGGGATCGACCCGGACAGCAGCTTTGCCCAGTACACCGTGGTCGACGCGACGCGGAACTGGCAGGATCAGTGCCTTGCCACCCCGCTCTGGGGCGAGCTGCGCGATTTCGTCGCCTCGCGCGAGAACCGCACGGAATGGCAGGCCGAGGTGCGGTTGCGCAGCGGGGCGCGAATGGATTGCACGGTGCGGCCGATCCAGAAGGGAGCGACGATGGTGGAATTCACCCCCGCCGCGGTGCCGCCCGCCGCGGTCGAAGCCGAAGTGGGGTCAGAAACAGTCGCCCCCGCCGCCATCCAACCGCTCTGAACCGGCTTGCAGCGGCGCGGCGGCGCGGCCATTGTGGCGCCATGATCCGATCCCCCCTGTCCCTGACCCTGCAAACCCCCGATTCCACCGCCCGGCTGGCGCAACATCTCGGCGCGCTGCTGCGCTCGGGCGATTGCCTGCTGCTTGACGGGCCGATCGGGGCGGGCAAGACCCATTTCTCCCGCCACATGGTTCAATCGCTGATGGATCTGCCCGAGGACGTGCCCTCGCCGACCTTCACGCTGGTCCAAACCTATGACACCCGCGCGGGAGAGCTTTGGCATGCCGATCTTTACCGCCTGTCCTCCCCCGAAGAGATCGAAGAACTGGGTCTGGGCGAGGCGCTGGAGACCGCGATCTGCCTGATCGAATGGCCCGACCGGCTGGGCCCGCTGACCCCGCCGGAGGCTCTGAGGCTGCGCTTTACCCCGATTGTCGCGGATGAAGACAGTCGCCACCTGACGCTTAGCTGGACCGCGCCGCGCTGGACGGTGCTTCTGGCGCAACTGGACGAGCTTGCCCATGACTGACCGCACACCGCTGATCGACAGCTTTCTGGCCACCACCGACTGGGCCGGCGTGCCTCGCGCGCCACTGGCCGGGGATGCCTCCAACCGCCGATACGAGCGACTGACAGACCCCGCCACCGGGCGCAGCGCCGTGTTGATGGACGCCCCCCCCGACAAGGGCGAGGATGTCCGCCCCTTCGTTGCGATCGCCCGCTTTCTGCGCGCCGAGGGGCTGAGCGCCCCGGAAATCTATGCCGAGGATGCCGAGACCGGTTTCCTGCTGCTGGAAGATCTGGGCGATGCGCTGTTCGCCCGCGTGCTGGCCAAAGACCCGGCGCCGGAGCGCCAGCTTTATGAGGCCGCAACCCATGTTCTGGTCGCGCTGCATGAGGCCACGCCGCCAGAGTTGTCGCCCTATTCCCCGCATCTGATGGCGCAGCTTTCTGGCCTCGCCTTCAGCAAATATCGCTTTGGTATCACCGGCGATGATGGCGCAAAGGCGCTGGCCCGGTTCCTGACCCGGTTCGAGGATATCCTGCGCGCCACCACCGGCGGCAAGCAGGTGGTGATCCTGCGCGACTACCACGCCGAAAACCTGATCTGGCTGCCGGAACGGGTCGGCCCGGCGCGCGTCGGCCTGCTGGATTTTCAGGACGCAATGCTAGGGCACCCGGCCTACGATCTGGTCTCGCTGTTGCAAGACATCCGCCGCGACGTGCCGGCGGGGGTCGAAATCGCGATGACCGATCTGTACATTTCGGCCACCGGAGTGGACGATCACGCCTTTCGCACCGCCTATGCCGTGCTCGGCGTGCAGCGCAACTTGCGCATCCTCGGGGTCTTTGCCCGGCTCGCCACCGACTATGGCAAACCGCACTACCTTGATCTGATCCCGGCGGTCTGGGCGCATCTGAAACGCGGCCTCGATCACCCGGCGCTCGCCCCCGTCGCCGATCTGCTGCTGGAAGCGCTGCCCGCCCCCACGCCCGAGGCGCTCACCGCCCTGAGACCGGCATGAGTCGCCGCCCACAGGCCGCCATGCTGTTCGCCGCGGGCTTTGGCACCCGCATGGGGGCGCTGACCCGGAACCGGCCCAAACCGCTGGTCGAGGTGGCGGGGCGGCCGCTGATTGATCACGCGCTGGATCTGCTGCGCCCGCTGGCCCTGCCGCGCGTGGTGGCGAACCTGCACTACAAACCCGAGATGCTACGCGCCCATCTAGACCCGCTCGGCGTTGCGCTGTCGCTGGAATGCCCGGACATCCTCGACACCGGCGGCGGGCTGCGCGCCGCCTTGCCGCTGTTGGGGCCGGGGCCGGTCTTTACGCTGAACACCGATGCCATCTGGTCCGGGCCGAACCCGCTAGAGTTGCTGAGCGCGGCATGGGACGAGGGGGCGATGGATGCGCTGCTGATCTGCATCCGCCCCGAGCGGGCACTGGGCCACACCGGGGCGGGCGATTTCGCGCTGGACGACACCGGACGCATCACGCGCGGACCCGGCGTGATCTATGGCGGCGCGCAGATCCTGCGCACCGAGTTGCTGGACGAGATCGACGAAAAGGTCTTTTCGCTGAACCGGGTGTGGGACAAGATGCTGGCGCGTAACCGCCTGTTCGCGCTGGAATATCCCGGGCGCTGGTGCGACGTTGGTCATCCGGACGGCATCGCGCTGGCCGAAACCCTGCTGGCAGAGGCCCCTGATGTTTGACCCCGACATGACCGCCCGCGTCTTTGCGCTGCCTCCCGGTGTGGATTTTCCCGAGGCGCTGATCGCCGGGCTCAGGAGCCGCATGACAGGCCAGCCGCCCGAGGCGCTGGCGCGGGTGCAGCTGGTGGTCAACACCCGCCGCATGGCCCGGCGTATCCGCGACATCTTTGACGCCGGTCCGCCCTGCCTGTTGCCGCAGCTTTCGCTGGTCACCGATCTCGGCGAAAGCGGTGCGATGGACCACCTGCCGCCCGCGATCCCGCCCCTGCGCCGTCGGCTGGAACTGACACAGCTGATCGCCAAACTGCTGGACCAGCAGCCGGATCTGGCCGCGCGCGCCTCGCTTTATGATCTGGCCGACAGCCTTGCCGGGTTGATCGACGAAATGCAGGGCGAGGGAGTCTCGCCCGCCGATATCCGCAATCTGGATGTCAGCGACCTGTCGGGCCATTGGGCGCGCGCGCAGACCTTTATCGGGATCGCCGACGATCTACTGGCCAGTGACGAGGACGAACTGGATATGCAGGCGCGTCAGCGCCGCGTGGTCGAGGGGCTGATCGCGCGCTGGCAGGATATGCCGCCGCAGCACCCGGTGATCCTTGCCGGGTCTACCGGGTCGCGCGGCACCACGCTGATGCTGATGCAGGCGATCGCGCGACTGCCACAGGGGGCGGTGGTGCTGCCCGGTTACGATTTCGACCAACCCGAGGAGGTCTGGGGCGGGCTCGACCGGGCGCTGACCTCGGAGGATCACCCGCAATACCGGTTCCGCAAACTGATGGAGCGGTTGGAGATCGCCCCGGACGACATCCGGCCTTGGGCCGATACCGCGCCGCCCGCACCCGCCCGCAACCGGCTTGTCTCGCTGGCGCTGCGTCCGGCGCCGGTGACCGATGCCTGGATGGCAGAGGGGCCATTGCTTACCGGGCTGGACGCCGCCACCGCCGATCTGACCCTGATCGAAGCCGCCTCGCCCCGCGACGAGGCGCTGGCGATCGCGCTGCGGCTGCGCGAGGCGGCACAAACCGGGCAATCGGCGGCGCTGATCACCCCCGACCGGATGCTGACGCGGCAGGTCACCGCCGCGCTGGAACGCTGGAACATCATCCCCGACGACAGCGCCGGGCAACCGCTGCACCTGTCGCCGCCGGGACGGTTCCTGCGCCATGTGGCCGAGTTGTTCAGCGGGCGGCTGACCAGCGAAACCCTGCTCACCCTTCTGAAACACCCGCTGTGCCATGACGGCGGCGGGCGCGGCGATCACCTGCGCCATGCCCGCGATCTGGAGCTTGATCTGCGCCGACACGGGCCGGCCTTTCCCGATGCGGCGGGGCTTTCCCGTTTCGCCGCCCGCCATGACGGCGACAGCTTCGGCCCTTGGCTCGACTGGCTTGCGGAGTGTTTCTGCGACCGGGCGCGACCGGGCGAGCGCGCGCTTTGCGATTGGGTCGCCGACCTGCGCAGCTTGGCCGAAGGGGTCGCGGCAGGCAGCCAGTCAGACACCCCCCAGACCGGCGGCAGCGGCACGCTCTGGCAGAAAAACGCCGGTCAAAAGGCGTTGCAGGTGATTGAGGCGCTGGAGCGCGAGGCCAAGCACGGCGGCACCATGACAGCACGCGACTTTGCCGATCTGCTGGGCGCGCTGTTGCAGGGCGAAGAGGTGCGCGACCGCGACGCCGGGTTCCGTGGCATCATGATCTGGGGCACGTTGGAGGCGCGGGTGATGGGCGCCGATCTGCTGATCCTCGGCGGCTTGAACGAGGGCAGCTGGCCGGAACCAGCGCGCCCCGATCCGTGGTTGAACCGGCAGATGCGCGATCGGGCGGGGCTGTTGCTGCCGGAACGGCGCATCGGCCTTTCGGCGCATGATTTCCAACAGGCAATCGCCGCGCCCGAGGTCTGGCTGACCCGCGCGAAACGCTCGGACGATGCCGAAACCGTGCCCTCGCGCTGGCTCAACCGGCTGACCAACCTGCTCGCCGGGCTGCCGGGGCAGGGTGGGCCGCAGGCGCTGAGCGATATGCGCGAGCGCGGGCGCACATGGCTGGACTGGGCCGGGGCGCTGGAGGAAACAACGCCGGTGCCTTCGGCCCCGCGCCCCTCGCCACGCCCGCCGGTGGCGGCACGCCCGGACCGGCTGAGCGTGACCGAGATCAAGCGGCTGATCCGCGATCCTTACGCCGTGTATGCCCGCCGGGTGCTGCGGCTGCACCCGCTGGACCCGCTGGTGCAGGAAGCCGACGCGCTGCTGCGCGGCACCGTGCTGCATGAGGTGTTCGAGCGCTTCGTGCGCGACGATCTGGGCGGCGGTGCCGCGATGGATCGCGCCACGCTGCTTGCCCGCGCCAAAGAGGTGCTGGACGAGCATGTGCCATGGCCCACCGCCCGCGCACTTTGGCTGGCGCGACTGAGCCGGATCGCCCCGGCCTTTCTGGAGGGCGAGGCGGCGCGTCAGGACATCGCGCGCCCGCTGGCCTTTGAGGCCTCGGGGCAAATGCGGATCGACCCGCCGGGCGTCACGCTGGTGGGCCGGGCCGACCGGATCGACATGGACAGGCGCGGCGCGATGTACATCTACGACTACAAGACCGGCGCACCGCCAAGCCGCGACCAGCAGGCCAAGTTCGACAAGCAGCTTTTGATCGAGGCGGCGATGATCGAACAGGTCGGGTTTGGCAAGATTGCCGCCGCGCCGGTGGCCGGGGCCAGCTTTATCGGCATCGGCAGCAGCTACAAGGAAGTTCCGGCGCCGCTGGGGGATGAGCCGCCAGCGCAGGTGCTGGAGGATCTGCGCGAATTGCTCACCGCCTATGCCCAGCCCGATCAGGGCTATACCGCGCGCCGGATGCTGTTCAAGGACAGCGATGTCGGTGATTATGACCATCTCGCACGGTTCGGAGAATGGGACCGCGCGACCGCCCCCAGCCCGGAGGATCTGACATGAGCCCACGGGACGACGCCACCGAACGGCAGGTGCAAGCGGCACGGCCAGATGCCTCGACTTGGCTGGCGGCCAACGCCGGGTCGGGCAAGACGCGGGTGCTGACCGACCGGGTGGCGCGGCTGTTGCTGGCGGATGTGGAGCCGCAGCACATCCTGTGCCTCACCTATACCAAGGCGGCGGCAAGCGAGATGCAGAACCGGCTGTTCAAACGCCTTGGCGAATGGGCGATGCTGGAGGACAAGGCGTTACGCGGCCAGTTGGAGGGGCTGGGTGCCGAGGGGGCGATCACGCCAGAGCGGCTGGGCCATGCCCGCACCCTGTTCGCCCGCGCCATCGAAACCCCGGGCGGGCTGAAGATCCAGACGATTCACTCGTTCTGCGCCTCGTTGCTGCGCCGCTTCCCGCTGGAGGCCGGGGTAAGCCCGCAGTTTTCCGAGATGGAGGACCGGGCCGCCGCGCTGCTGCGCGAGGAGATCGTCGAGGATTTCGCCGACGGGCCGCAGGCCGCCTTGATCGCCACGCTGGCGCAGCACCTGACCGATACGGATTTCAGCGCCTTGACCGCCGCCGTAACCGGCAAGCGCGCGGCCTTTGCGCAACCGCTGGAGATGACCGCGCTGCTGGCGCTGTTCGATCTGCCAACGGGCTTTGACGAAGACACGCTGAGCGCCGAGGTGTTTCTGGGCGGCGAGGGCGATCTGTTGGCGCAGCTGTGCACTGTGCTGGACAGTGGCAAAAGCACCGATCAAAAGGCGGCGGCAAAGCTTGCCACGATATCCGATCCGGGCCTGCCCGATCTGCCCGTGTTGGAGGGTGTCTTTCTGACCGGTGCCGGCGCGAAAGAGCCGTTTTCGGCCAAGTTAGGGTCTTTTCCAACCAAGGATCTGCGCAACGACCACCCCGATCTGATGGACCGGGTGGAACCCCTGATGTTGCGCGTCGAGGCCGCCCGCGCGCGGCGGTTGGGGTTGGCGGCGGCGCGAAAATCGCAGGCGCTTCACGCCTTTGCCGCCGCGTTCCTGCCCGAGTATGAGCGCCGCAAACAGCTGCGCGGCTGGCTCGATTTCGACGACCTGATCCTGAAGACCCGGCAGCTTTTGAACGATCCCGGCGTCGCCGCTTGGGTGCTGTACCGGCTGGATGGTGGCATTGATCATATCCTCGTGGACGAGGCGCAGGATACCAGCCCGGAACAATGGGACGTGATCGAGAAACTGGCGCAGGAATTCACCTCTGGTCAGGGCGCGCGGGCGGATGTCGAGCGCACGATCTTTGTCGTCGGCGACAAGAAACAGTCGATCTATTCGTTCCAGGGCGCCGATCCGGACGCCTTTGACCGGATGCAAGCCGAGTTTTCCAAACGTCTTGAGGATACCGGCGCGGGGTTGCAGGATCTGACGCTGGAATATTCCTTTCGCTCGGCACAGGCGATCCTGCAGCTTGTCGATCTGGTGTTCGAGGGCCGGGGCGAGGCCGGGTTTCCCAAGGGTTCGCTGCACCGGGCGTTCAAATCCGATCTGCCCGGGCGCGTCGATCTCTGGCCGGTGGTGGAAAAGGTCGAGGATGACGTCGAGGGCGACTGGACCAACCCGGTGGACCGCCCCGGTGCGCGCCATCACACCGTGGTTCTGGCCGAACGAATCGCCGCCGGTATCAAGGCGATGATCGACGGCGGGGAAACCGTGCCGGTGGATGGGGCCGAGCCCGGCACATTTCGCCGCCGCCCGGTGCAGGCCGGCGATTTCCTGATCTTGGTGCAACGCCGGTCCGATCTGTTCGCCGAGATCATTCGCGCCTGCAAATCCGCGCGCCTTCCCATCGCGGGGGCCGACCGGCTCAAGGTCGGGGCGGAACTGGCGGTCAAGGATCTGGCGGCGCTGCTGCGCTTTCTCGCCACGCCGGAAGATGACCTGTCGCTGGCGACGGTGTTGAAATCTCCGCTGCTGGGCTGGGGCGAACAGGGGCTGTTCGATCTGGCGCATCGGCGCGAAAAACGCTTTCTCTGGCAGGCGTTGCGCGATCGGGCCTCGGAATTTCCCGAAACGCTGGCGCTGCTGAACGATCTGCGCAACCAGACCGATTTTCTGCGCCCCTATGATCTGATCGAACGCATCCTGACCCGCCACGATGGTCGCCGCCGCCTGTTGGCGCGGCTTGGCGCCGAGGCCGAGGACGGGATCAACGCGCTGCTCAGCCAGGCGCTGGCCTATGAACGCAGCGCGATTCCCAGCCTGACCGGGTTTCTGGTGTGGATGGAAACCGACGATCTGGAGATCAAGCGCCAGATGGGCAGCGCCGGCAACATGATCCGGGTGATGACGGTGCATGGCGCCAAGGGGTTGGAATCGCCAATTGTCATCCTGCCCGATACCGGCAAACGACGCCCCCCCAACATGGCGCAGGTGATGATGGCCGAGGGCGTGCCGCTGTGGCGCGCGGCGGCGACCGACATGCCACCGGCGCTGACCCGGGCGCGGGATGCCGCGCTGGCCAAGCAAATGTACGAAAGGCTGCGGCTTTTGTACGTTGCGCTGACCCGGGCCGAGAAATGGCTGATCGTCGCCGCCGCGGGCGACTTGGATAAGAACGGCGACAGTTGGTACCAGATGGTGCAGGCCGCGATGACCCGCGCCGGGGCGGTGCCGCAGAGGTTCGAGGGCGGCTCCGGTCTGCGCTATGAGGTCGGCGACTGGACCGGGCCGGAACCGATCGCGATCGAGCAGCCGGTGAAACATTGCGTTCCGCTGCCGGGCTTTCTGCTGCAAGACGCCGCGCCGCCCGCAGATATCCTGCCAACGCTGGGGCCCTCGGATCTGGGTGGGGCCAAGGCGCTGCCGGGCGAGGCCGGGCAGGACGAGGAGATCGCGAAGGCGCGCGGGACGCGAATTCACCTGTTGCTGGAACATCTGCCCGCGATGGCGGAGGACGAGTGGGAGGCGGCGGCAGAACATCTGCTATCCGAGGTGCCCGAGGCAGAGCGCGCCGAGCTGCTGGCCGAGGCGCGCGGCGTCTTGCGCGCGCCGGAGCTGTCCGCCGTCTTTGCCCCCGATGCGCTGACCGAGGTGCCGGTAAGCGCGCCACTGGGTGCGCGGCGGTTGCACGGGGTGATCGACCGGCTGCTCATTTCGTCCGAGCGGATCCTTGCGGTGGATTTCAAATCCAACGCCACGGTGCCGACGCGGGCCGAAGACTGCCCCGAAGGGTTGTTGCGACAAATGGGCGCCTATGCCGACGCGCTGGCGCAGATCTATCCCGGCATTCCGGTCGAAACCGCCCTGCTTTGGACCCGCTCGGCACAGCTTATGGCACTGCCGCACGATCTTGTGACAGCGGCGCTTGCGCGGGCGGGTCACCTTGACGATACAGGTGGCGCTGCCTAACTTCGCACCAAGCCTTTCGCATCAGGAGAATGACCATGGCCACCGTTGCCGTTACCGATGACACCTTCGACAAGGAAGTCAAACAATCCGCCGTCCCCGTCGTGGTGGATTTCTGGGCCGAGTGGTGCGGCCCCTGCAAGCAGATCGGCCCGGCACTTGAAGAGTTGGCTGCGGAATATGGCGACAAGATCAAGGTCGCCAAGGTGGACGTGGACTCCAACCCCAACACCGCCGCCGCCATGGGCGTGCGTGGCATTCCCGCGCTGTTCATCTTCAAAGACGGTCAGGTGATTTCGAACCGCGCCGGCGCGGCCCCGAAAGCGGCGCTGCAAAGCTGGATCGACGAATCGATCTGATCTTATTTTCGCGTTGAATTTCAAAGGGGTGCCTGCGGGTGCCCCTTTTTCTTTGTGGCTTGAACCGGCCAGCCCGCCCGTTCAAATGCGGCGCGGATTTTTTCCGGAGCCTCGGGCCGCCCGGCATTGATCGACATCTGCTGCCAGATCCAATGCAGATACCCGGCATAGTCTGGCCGCATGAGGGGCGCGGCGTGCAGGGCCTGCTCTGCCCCCAGTCGCGTGGCATCTGCGGTGATGTGGTGGAAATCGGCGCGGGCGAACAGCACGGCGGGTTTGCCAAAGAAAAACCCGTTGAACGCGGCGCTGGAATTCTGCGTCGCCACGTAATCGCAGCCCCTCAGCCAGCGCTCCATCTCGCCCAGCGTGACGGTCAAACGGGGGCTGTCCCGCTCCAATCGCTCCAGCGCGGCAAGTTCACCTTCGGAGTAGCTCTCCTTTGGGTGCAAAGCCGCTATGACCGGACGGGGATCATGGGCCAAGACCGCGCGCAGCATGTCGAGCGGTGAGCAGCTTTGGAACGAGCGATGGTGCAGCAGCCGCCCTTGCAGCGGCACATAGGTAAAGCCGTCGCGGGTGGCGGTTTGCGGCGCGTCGAAAAACAGCCGCTGTTGCCAGAAGCGATAAAAGCGATCCGCCTCTTTGCGCGGCACGGCATCGGTGGGAAAGACGGTTTTGGCCACATGCCAGTCCCAGCGTTGGCCGCTGGGTTCGATCGCCCAGAACGGATAGTGATAGACCCGGCGCAGGGTCAGGGCGCGGTCATGGTTCGGCTCGGCCATGTGAAACAGGGCATAGCCGGGTCGGGTGGCCGAGGCGGCACGCTCATCGTCAGTGTCCGGGCGATAGGCGAGAGTGAAGCCAGCCCCGCGCAAGACCTCACCAACGAGACGCAGGAAATTATGCTGCCCGGCCTGTGCGCTCTGACGCAGACCGTCTTCAAGATAGAAGGTGACGCGGGGCGGTTCGCTCATGCCCGCACGCTAGTGGGGGTTGGCAGGCCGGGCAAGCGCGGGCAGCCACCCTTGTGTGCAAGAGACGCCCCGTCCATATAGACAGGCAACGATCAGGAGGCGCAGATGAGCGAAAATTCCTTTCCCGGCTGGCACGGCACCACGATCATCGGCGTTCGCAAGGGCGGACAGGTGGTGATTGCGGGCGATGGTCAGGTATCCCTGGGCAACACGGTGATCAAAGGCACCGCGCGCAAGGTGCGCCGCCTGTCCCCCGGCGGCACCGACGTGGTGGCGGGGTTCGCCGGATCGACGGCAGATGCCTTTACCCTGCTGGAGCGGTTGGAGACCAAGCTGGAAGCGACGCCGGGCCAATTGCAGCGCGCGGCGGTCGAGCTGGCAAAAGACTGGCGCACCGACAAATACCTGCAAAAGCTGGAAGCGATGCTGATCGTCAGCGATGGGCGCGAGATCTATGTGATCACCGGCGCGGGTGACGTGCTGGAGCCGGAACATGACGTCGCCGCAATCGGATCGGGCGGCAACTTTGCGCTCGCCGCCGCGCGGGGGCTGATGGAAACCGATCTGTCGGCCGAGGAAATCGCGCGCAAGGCGATGGCGATTGCCGCCGATATCTGTGTCTTTACCAATGGAAATGTGACGGTGGAGACGATCAAGGGCTAGATCCCCGCGATCTGACCCGCCGCTTTCCCCCCAGACTTGTGACGCCGGAAGGACCAACATGACCGACCTGACCCCCCGTGAAATCGTGTCCGAACTGGACCGCTACATCATCGGCCAGAATGACGCCAAACGGGCTGTGGCCGTGGCGCTGCGCAACCGCTGGCGGCGCAAACAATTGTCGGATGATCTGAGGGACGAGGTCTATCCCAAGAACATCCTGATGATCGGGCCCACCGGCGTCGGCAAGACCGAAATCAGCCGTCGGTTGGCCAAGCTCGCGCGCGCGCCCTTCATCAAGGTCGAGGCGACCAAGTTCACCGAGGTGGGCTATGTCGGGCGCGATGTGGAGCAGATCATCCGCGATCTGGTGGACAGCGCCATCATGCAGACCCGCGAGCGGATGCGCGAAGAGGTCAAGGCCCGGGCGCAGCAGGCCGCCGAAGAGCGGGTAATAGATGTCCTCGCGGGCGAAGGCGCGCGGGAAGGCACCCGCGATATGTTCCGCGCCAAGCTCAAATCCGGAGAGCTGGACAATACCGAGATCGAGTTGGAAGTCGCCGACAGCGCCAACCCGATGCCGATGTTCGACATTCCGGGCCAGCCCGGCGGCCAGATGGGCATGCTGAATCTGGGCGATATGTTCGGCAAGGCGTTCGGCGGGCGCACCACGCGCAAGAAGATGACCGTTTCCGAAAGCTATGGCGTGCTGATCGGGGAAGAGGCCGACAAGCTGCTGGATGACGAGGCGGTGACGCGCGCCGCGCTGGAAGCGGTAGAGCAGAACGGAATCGTCTTTCTAGACGAGATCGACAAGGTGTGCGCCCGCTCGGATGCGCGTGGCGGCGATGTTTCCCGTGAAGGCGTGCAGCGCGATCTGTTGCCCTTGATCGAAGGGACCACGGTCAGCACCAAGCACGGGGCGGTCAAGACCGACCATATCCTGTTCATCGCCTCGGGCGCGTTCCATATCGCCAAACCGTCGGACCTGCTGCCCGAATTGCAGGGCCGCTTGCCGATTCGGGTCGAGCTGCGGGCGCTGACCGAAGAGGATTTCGTGCGCATCCTGACCGAAACCGACAATGCGCTGACCCGGCAATATACCGCGCTGATGGGCACCGAAGAGGTGAGCGTGTCCTTTACCGATGACGGCATCGCGGCACTGGCCAAGATCGCGGCCGAGGTCAATCAGACGATCGAGAATATCGGCGCGCGGCGGCTTTATACGGTGATGGAACGGGTGTTCGAGGAACTGTCCTTTACCGCGCCAGACCGCAGCGGAGAGGCGATCACGGTGGATGCGACCTTCGTGGACCGGAACCTTGGCGAATTGGTAAAATCCACCGATCTCAGTCGCTACGTGCTCTAGACCCGGCGGCACAGGCCGCTATCCTGTGAGCGTAACGGTGGGGAGAAACACCCCCGGAGGGGGAGGGGCGCAATGCGGCGTAGACAGATGTTGATGCTGATGACGGCGACGGGTGTTTCCGCCTGCGCCGACCGGTTCCATGCGCCGCTGATGCCACAGGCCGCGGATGTGGGGGTCGTGCGGCAGATTTTTGTCGCCACCAACCGCGCCCCGGAGCCGGGCGGCTGGTTCACCGCGCAACGATCAGAACAGCTGACCTACATGAAGCTGGGGGTGGCGATCCCGCCAAGCCACAAGAAAGGACGGATTAAAAACGGATTCGCCCACCCTGACCCGCGGACCGATTTCACCATCGCCACGCGCGCGGATCTGGACGGGCGTCAGGGGTTTCGCACCGAGCTGGCCCGCACGATCCGCAACGCACCGCCCGACCGGCGTGAAATCGCGGTGTATATCCACGGGTATAACAACAGTTTCTTTGACGGCGTGTTCCGCACCACGCAGATCATCCACGATTTCGACGTTCCGGCGACGGCTGTGCATTTCTCATGGCCCAGCGCGACGCACCCGCTCGGTTATACCTATGATCGCGACAGCGTGCTGTTTTCCCGCGATGCGCTGGAACAGCTTTTGAACGATCTGCGCGCCGCGAATCCCAAGCGCATCGTTCTGGTGGCGCATTCGCTGGGCACCATGCTGTTGATGGAGACGCTGCGCCAGATCGAAATCGCTGATCCGGGCTGGAGCAAGCGCTCGCTTGGCGGGGTTGTTTTGATCTCGCCGGATCTGGATATCGAACTGTTCCGGATGCAGGCCAAGCGGTTCCGCGATTTGCCGCAACCGTTTGCGATTTTCGTCTCGAAACGGGACAAGGCGCTAGCGCTGTCGGCCCGGATCAATGGCGCTGGTGCCCGGTTGGGCAATCTGAGAGACCCCGAAGCGCTTGGCGATTTCCCGGTCACGATCTTGGATGTCAGCGAATTCAGCAGTAGCAACAGCCATTTCACCCTCGGCACCTCGCCGGTGTTGATATCGCTATTGGCGAACAGCGCGCCGATGGGGGACGCGTTCCAGTCTGACAGGTCTGGGCGTTCGGGGCTGTTGCCGGGGACGGTGCTGACAGTGCGCAACGCGACGCAATTGATCCTGTCGCCCGATCTACTGCTTTCCAAACTGTAGCGCGCTATCGCGTGCGACGCAGATAGACGTAATAGGCCCCCTCACCGCCGTGGCTGACATGGGCCGCGCTGATTTGCAGCACCGCCTGCGATAGCGGAGACATCGACAGCCACTGCGGCACCTGATGTTTCAACACCCCACGGGGGGTGGGGATCGGTCCGTGATCGGCGCTGCGTTTGCCCTTGCCGGTGATCACCAGCACCAACCGTCGCCCGCCAGCCTGCGACGACAGGATAAACTGCACCAGCGCCGGGTGGGCGCTGTCCTGTCGCATCCCGTGCAGATCCAGCCGGGCTTCGGGCTTGAGCTTGCCGCGTTTCATCCGGGTGAAGGCTTTGCGATCCATTTGCACCGACGAGGTCCGAAGTTGCTCGGCCATCGAGGGTTTAAGGCTGTGCCGGGCGGGGGCGGGTTTCGCCGCCTGACCGAGGTCGAACTGCTCGATCGTCATCGGCTCGCGCGGGGTCATGGCCTTGGGTCTGGGCTTGGGCGCGGGAAGGGGGGGCTGAGGCCGGGTCGGATGCAGGCGTTCGGCCTGATCCGCGACCTTGCGCCACAGCTCCAGCTCATCCTTTCTGAGCTTTCTGCGCGCCATCACGCGCCGTCCGGCAACAGCGCATAGGCGCGCTGGATCGGCAGCAGCACCAGCATCCGGCCGTGATCGCGCAGCTGCCCGGCCGCCTGCCCGGCGACATCCCCGGTGCCAAAAAAGACATCCGCCCGCTGCGCGCCCTTGATCGCCGAGCCGGTATCCTGTGCCACCATCAACCGCCGCATTTTGCCCGCACCATCCTTTTCCAACCAGACCGGCGCGCCCAATGGCACGAAATCGGGATCGACCGCAATGCTGCGCAACGGGGTCAGCGAGCGATTCATCGCCCCCAAAGGCCCAAGATGAGTCGCCACATGGCTGACTTCGCGAAAAAAGACATAGGAGGGGTTGTGCAGCAACAGCTCGCGCCCGGCGTCGGGATTGCGGCGCACCCAGTTCTTGATCACCTGCGCGCTGACCTGATGCGCGCCATAGGTGCCACGCCGGACCAACTCCACCCCGACCGAGCGATAGGTGTGCCCGTTCGACCCGCCATAGCCAACCCGCAGCGCCCCGCCATCCGACAAGCGGATGCGGCCAGAGCCTTGGATTTGAAGGAAGAAAAGTTCGACCGGGTCATCGACCCAGGCAATCTCCAGCCCGCGATTATCCATCACGTCGCTGGTCAGGATCTGACGCCGGGTGAGCCACGGGCTCTGCTGTTTCGCTTCGGGCGGCATGCGGTAGAGCGGATAGCGGTAGCGCGCGGTGGGATAGCGCGAGCCGTCCAGTTCCGGTTCGTAATAGCCAGTAAAAAGAGGATCGGCCCCGTCGCGAATCAGAACCGGGCGAAAGAACAGCTCGAAAAACGCGCGGGCGCTGTCCGGCTGTTGCTGTTGCGCCAGCGCACAAAGGTTATGCCAATCGGGATCATCCATGTCGGGGCAGGTTTGCACGAACACCGCCAGCGCCGCGGCGTGGTCATCCTTTGACCAGCCGTCGAGCTGGTCAAAATCAAGAATCTCATGCACCGGCTCCGCCCCGGCCCCGGAGAGGGGGGCCATCAACACGGCCCCCGCCAGAACGGCCGAGCGGAGCGCGCCAATCATCCGTCCGTGGCGACAAGCAGCCAGTTGGGATCGGCGCTGCCCATAACACGGGCAAAGGTCCAGGTGTCCTTTTGCCGTTTGGCCGTTGTCGGGCTGCCCTCGACGATATCGCCACCGCGATCGCGCACGACCGAGGTCAGTTCTCCGACGAACCGCAGGGTGATCTCGGCGCGGTTGCTGTCCTTGTCGAACTGCACGTCGGAAATGGCAGTCTCGCGCACGCCAATGAACTCTGCCTCGATCTTGAAGCCTTTGTCTTCGCGCGCGGCGACACCATCGACAAAGCTGTCATAGATATCCTCAGCAAGGAACGACTGAATCTGGTCAAGATTGCCCAGTTCATAGCCCATCAGGATCATCTCGTAAGCGCCGCGGGCGCCTTGCACAAATTCCGATACGGAAAAGGCGGGTTCGATCCGTTTCATGGAGGCCAGCGCTTCGGCCTGCGGGCTGTCTTCGGGAACATGGTCGGTGATATCGCGATCAGGACCGCCCTCGATCACCTCGAAATCTGGGCGGGCCTTTTTCTCGGCGGGGTCTGGTGCGGTCGGCTTTTCGAAACCATCCCGGGTTCCCAGCACGTTTTTCAGGCGGAGAATCAGGAAAACTGCGATGCCGGCAAGCACCAAAAGCTGGATCAAAGGTGAATTCATTTGGTCCTCGTGTCAGGCGTTGGACTTTGTAAGGCGAGCCTTTGATCCTTATGTAGGTGAGGGGCAGCGTATAGTCCACTGTTCCGCTGAAGCGAAAGGAGCCGCTGAATGTATCTGTTTCTGGCCTTCCTGGCCGTCCCGATCATAGAAATTGCCCTGTTCATCCAGGTGGGCGGCCTGATCGGGCTGTGGCCGACACTGGCAATCGTGGTGTTAACCGCCATGTTGGGCACCTGGTTGGTGCGGACCCAGGGGCGGGTGGCGATGGGCCAATTGCAGCGCGCCTTTTCCGAATTGGACGATCCGACCCAGCCATTGGCCAATGGTGCGATGATCTTGCTGGCGGGCGCGTTGTTGCTGACACCGGGATTCTTTACCGATGCGGTGGGCTTCGCGCTTTTGATGCCGCCGGTTCGGCTGGCCGTTTTCCGCTATTTGCGCCGCCGAGTCACCGTGGCGCGGTTCGAGATGGGCACAGCCACCGGTCGTGCGCCCGGCAGGCCAGGCCGGGACGATGTGATCGACGGCGATTATACCGAGGTCAAGCCAGAGCCGCGCCGCCCCGGACAGCCGCCATCAGGCTGGGTCGAGGGACCGGACCGCCATTGAGATGATCCCGGCGAGGTGATAAGCAGCGCCAAACGCGATTTTTTGGGAGACTTCCATGTCTGAGACGTCCACGAACGAAGGCGCACAAGCGCAGCAAGCCCCGCAGATTCAGATGAAAATTCTGGGTCAGTATGTCCGTGACCTGTCCTTTGAAAACGTGATGGCGCAAAAGCGCACGTCAGGCGATGTGCAGCCTGACGTCAGCGTTCGGGTCAATCTGGATGCGAAAAAGCGCACCCCGGATGACCAGTACGAGGTGTCAATCAAGCTGAACGTCGAATCCAAGGTCAAAGGCATGGACGACATTCTGTTTCTGATGGAAATCGAATATGTGGGCATCTTCCACGTGGCCGGTGTTCCGGAAGAGCAGCTGCATCCCTTTCTGCTGATCGAATGCCCGCGGATGCTGTTCCCGTTCCTGCGCCGCATCGTCAGCGACGTGACCCGCGATGGCGGTTTCCCACCGCTGAATCTGGACACGATCGACTTTGTCGCGCTGTACCGCAACGAGCTGGCCCGGCGTCAAGCCGAGCAGGTCGCCAAGGGCGACGTCAAAGCCGACGCCTGATCCACGGCGCCTGTTCCACGACGATAGACCAACAAAAAAGGGCCGCGATCACCGGATCGCGGCCCTTTTTGCGTTCTGAAAACCAGTTCAGCCCTGCCGCCAAAGAGCGTTCTCGCCCATTTTTTCGACAAAGGCATCATGTGCCGCTTGTTCTTGGGCCGTGATCCGGCCTGCAAGCGGGGTTGGACGCGGTTGCGGGCGCCAGTTCAGATCCGCGGCTGACACGCCGCTTTGCCCCTGATCCACCTGCAGGGCAAAATCAGGCTGCCGCCCACCGATCAGTTCCAGATAAACCTCGGCCAGAATTTCGGAGTCAAGCAGCGCCCCGTGCAAGGTCCGCGCCGTGTTGTCGATGCCATAGCGGCGACACAGCGCATCAAGCGAGACCTGCGCGCCGGGAAATTTCTTTCTGGCGATGGCAAGCGTATCGATTGCTTGTTCCCAAGGCAGTTCGGGCAGATTCATCCAGCGCAGTTCGGCGTTGAGAAATTTCATGTCAAAACTGGCGTTGTGGATGATCATTTTGGACTCACCAACGAAATCCAGAAACGCCTGACCGATCTGTTCAAACACCGGCTTGTCGCTCAGAAATTCCTCGCTCAGCCCATGCACCTGAAACGCCTCGTTCGGCATATCACGCTTGGGATTGATGTATTGGTGATAGGTGGTGCCGGTGGCGACGTGATTGAAAAGCTCGACCGCGCCGATCTCGACAATGCGGTCGCCCGTCTTGGGGTCGAGCCCGGTGGTTTCGGTATCGAGTACGATTTCACGCATTTTTCATCCCCGCTCTTATCTCTGTCACGATCCGCTGCACCTGCGCGCGCGCGTTTTCCAGCGTGTCGGTGACGATCACATAGTCGGCCCGGGCGTGTTTGTCTGCGTCCGGCATCTGTTTGTTGCGGATATGGTGGAAATGCTCGGATGTCATGGTGCCTCGTTCCATCACCCGCGCCTCTTGCACCTCGGGCGGGGCGGACACGGTGGCGACCGCGTCAAACTGGGTCTCTCCACCACCTTCGAACAAGAGCGGGATGTCAAAGATCAGGATGTCGGCGGTGGCCTGCGCGCGAAAATCTGCGCGATCCTCGGCCACAAGCGGATGCACGATCTGTTCAATGCGTCCGAGCGCCGAGGGATCCGCGACGATGATACGTTTGAGCGCCTCGCGGCAGACCGCCCCGTCGATGACCGCCTCGGGGAAGGCCGCACGCATCGGTGCCACCGCCGCGCCCCCGGGGGCATAAAGACGATGAACGGCCGCATCGGCGTCCCAAAGAGCGCAGCCCTGTTCGACAAACAGCTTTGCCGTGGTACTTTTTCCCATACCGATCGAGCCGGTAAGACCCAGGGCGAAGCTCATACCAGCACCGCAGCGCGGGTGGCCTCATCAACTTCCGGGCGCACACCGAACCAGCGTTCAAACCCCGGCACCGCCTGATAGATCAACATGCCCAGCCCGTCGACAGTGGTTGCTCCGGCGGCCTCAGACGCTTGTAAAAGACGTGTTTTCAAAGGGTTATAAACAAGATCGGTGACGACGCTTTTGCTGGTGATACCATCGAGGGGCACCCGCAGCTCGGCCTTGCCAAGCATCCCGAGAGAGGTGGTATTCACCACAAGCGCCGCGTCTTCGAGGATATTGCCGGCCTGAACCCAGTCGATCACGCAGACCCTCTGGCCAAAATCCTGTCGCAACTGTTCAGCCCTGACCCGGGTGCGGTTGCTGAGCAGAATCTCTGGCACGCCGGCATCCAGCAAGGCCGAGACCACCGCCCGCGCCGCACCTCCCGCGCCCAGAACTGCAGCAGGGCCAGAGGCCGGATCCCAGGACGGCGCGCCCCGGCGCAGGTTCTCCATAAAACCGAACCCGTCGGTATTATCGGCATGAATCTTGCCATCTGGGAGAAAAATCAGCGTGTTGGCAGCCCCGATCAACGTGGCGCGGTCGGTGACCTGATCGGCCAGCGTCAGCACCTTTTCCTTGTGCGGAATGGTAACATTGGCGCCAACAAAGCCCATTTTGGGCATGGTCCGAAGCACCTGTTCAAGATCCTCGGTGCGCACCTCCATCGGGATGTAATGTCCGTTGATCCCATAGGTGTTGAGCCAATGCCGGTGCAGGCGCGGTGATTTGGAATGGGCGATCGGCGTGCCGATCACCCCGGCGAGCGGAATTCGCGTGTCTGTCATGAGTCTATCGACCCCCGAACCATCAAGAAATTGAGTAATTCCAACATTGGCATACCCAGAACGGTAAAGTAATCCCCGTCAATCGCCGCGAACAGGCGCACGCCCTCTTCCTCAAGCTTATAGGCGCCGACCGCGTGACGGATGCTGTCCCAATTGCGCGCGACATAGCCCTCAAGATAGGCGTCGCTGGCCTCGCGCATGGTCAGGCGGACCTGCCCCACATGACGCCATTCGGGCTTGCCGTCACGGTAGATCACCGCAGCAGACAACAGCTTGTGTCGTTTGCCACGCAGAGCGCGCAACTGCTCCAGCGCCTCTTCTGGCGTTTCCGGCTTGGACAGCAGCGCGCCTTGAAAATCCAGAACCTGATCGCAGCCGATGACCAAGGCACCGGGAGTCTTTTCGCTGACCTTGCGCGCTTTCATCTCGGCCAGGGTATCGGCAATGTCGCGGGGCGAAGCCGCCTCGGCGATCAGCGCCTGTTTGATCGCCTCTTCATCCACGCGAGGGCGGAGTGTTGTGACCACCAACCCGGCATTGCGCAGCAAGGTCGCGCGAATTTCAGATCCTGAGGCTAGCACGATCGGGACAGCCATGTGGAAAACTCCGGTATGATAAGGCGAATGAAGTTGTACGTTTTCTAGGAACTTTGGCCAGATGCGCAAGGTGCCAACAGAAAGGGGTAATCTGGGGCAATCCGTGCCAGAGATCTCCCACGGGGAAAAGAACAAGTCGCCAACCCGGGACAACCCCGGTTTTACCCGGTTCTCCCCGAGTTATCCCCATAAGGTTCCGCGAAAGTTCCATATTATACCACTGAAAAATAATAGTAATTTCAGTTTTTTCCGTCTGAGGACAAAAACGGCGAAACTTTGTCCACACGGGGGATAAGCAACAGGACAAGGCAATAATCCACCGTTTCAGGGCCCCCCTACTAAATCATCATCCTTTATTCTTTTCTTTCTTATTATTAGGTAACAGGCATCACCGAAGGGACCAGAGATGTCAGACCTGTTGATCACGCTGTACCCATGGACCAAGTCCATCCATATCATGGCAGTGCTGTCCTGGATGGCAGGGCTGTTCTATCTGCCGCGCCTGTTCGTCTATCACTTGGAAAAGGCCGAGGCGGTGCCAGAAGCCCCTGCAATTTTTTTCGTGATGGAAGAAAAACTGTTTCGCTACATCATGCACCCGGCGATGATCGCGACGTGGATCATGGGATTGATGCTGGTTCTGACGCCAGGGGTGGTCGATTGGTCATGGATCTGGCCCTGGACAAAAGGGGCGGCCGTGATCGCCATGACCTGGTTCCATTTCTGGCTGGACTGGCGGCGCAAAGATTTTTTGGCTGGGCGCAACCGGCTGACCGGGCGACAGTTTCGCATGATGAACGAGGTTCCAACTGTTTTGATGATCATCATCGTCATCTCGGTGGTGGTGAAATTCTGATCTGGATTTGACTAAGGCAAATGGCTTGACTATGTAGGCGACTGACGCGCCCGTCCGGGCGATGTACCTTCCAGATTCTTTGCAAAGTGCTCCGCGTGTATTTCGGGGGCCAAGGGCCGTACCATCATGACAGTTGAATGCCTCACTCTTTCTGATCTCAAGGCGAAAAGCCCCAAGGATCTGCTCTCTATGGCCGAGGAGCTGGAGATCGAGAACGCCTCGACCATGCGTAAGGGCGAGATCATGTTCCAGGTCCTGCGCGAGCGGGCGGATGAGGGCTGGGAGATTTCCGGTGACGGCGTGCTCGAAGTGCTGCAGGACGGGTTTGGCTTTTTGAGATCGCCTGAAGCGAACTATTTGCCGGGCCCAGATGACATCTATGTCTCGCCCGAGATGCTGCGGCAATACAGCCTGCGGACTGGCGACACGGTTGACGGGCAGATGAAAGCACCGCTGGAGAATGAGCGGTATTTTGCCCTGACTAATGTCACCAAGATCAACTTTGAAGACCCGGAAAAGGCGCGGCACAAGATTGCCTTTGACAACCTGACCCCTCTTTATCCGGACGAACGGCTGAAGATGGAGATTGAGGATCCGACCATCAAGGACCGCTCCGCCCGGGTGATCGATCTGGTTGCGCCGATAGGGAAGGGGCAACGGTCGTTGATCGTGGCACCGCCGCGGACTGGTAAGACCGTGATTTTGCAGAATATTGCCCATTCGATCGAGCGGAATCACCCGGAATGCTATCTGATCGTGCTGTTGATCGATGAACGGCCTGAAGAAGTGACCGACATGCAGCGCTCGGTAAAGGGCGAGGTTGTGTCCTCGACCTTTGATGAACCGGCGACCCGGCACGTTGCGGTGTCTGAAATGGTGATCGAAAAGGCCAAGCGTCTTGTCGAGCATAAACGAGATGTTGTTATTCTTCTCGACTCTATCACAAGACTTGGTAGGGCTTTTAACACGGTTGTACCGTCCTCGGGGAAAGTTCTGACCGGTGGTGTGGATGCCAATGCATTGCAGCGACCGAAACGCTTTTTCGGTGCGGCACGGAATATTGAAGAGGGTGGCTCGCTCACCATCATCGCCACCGCACTGATCGACACGGGTAGCCGGATGGACGAGGTGATCTTTGAAGAATTCAAAGGGACTGGTAACTCCGAGCTTGTTCTGGATCGTAAAATTGCTGACAAACGCGTGTTCCCTGCGATCGACATCCTCAAATCCGGCACCCGGAAAGAAGAGTTGCTGATCGACAAGGGCGATTTGCACAAAACCTTTGTCCTGCGCCGCATCCTGAACCCGATGGGGACGACTGACGCTGTCGAGTTTTTGCTGGGAAAACTCAAGCAGACCAAGTCGAACGCCGAGTTCTTTGACTCCATGAATACCTGAGCGCAGGGCGACCGCGCGGAGACGAACCATGGATACGATTTTCGCGTTGGCCACGGCGCGCGGCAAGGCTGGCGTGGCGGTCATTCGTCTTTCCGGGCCGGCGGCGCATTCCGCTGCGGCCCAGCTGGGGGGGGGGATCCTGCCAGCACGCGGCATGGTGTTGCGCAAGCTTCGCGATGAGACCGGCGCAGCGCTGGATGAGGGTCTTATTCTGACCTTTTCGAAACCCGCAAGCTTTACGGGCGAGGATGTTGCTGAGCTTCAGGTGCATGGCAGTTTGGCCGGTGTAGCCGGGATCTTGGCGGCACTTGGTCAAGTTGAAGGGCTGCGGCTGGCCAACCCAGGCGAGTTTACCCGCCGTGCGCTTGAAAACGGGAAATTGGATTTGGCCCAGGTCGAGGGTCTGGCTGACCTGATTGATGCAGAGACCGAGGCGCAACGGAAACAGGCGCATGATCTTTTGGACGGCGCATTGGGCCGGGTTGCGGAAGGTTGGCGGCGTGATCTGATACGCGCGGCAGCCCTGGTTGAGGCCGTGATCGATTTTGCCGATGAAGACGTGCCCACGGATGTAACACCCGAGGTGATGGCGCTGCTTGACCGGGTGGAGCGTGAATTGCTGGTACAGACTTCTGGTGTCAGGATGGCTGAACGCATCCGAGAGGGGTTCGAGGTGGCGATCATTGGCGCTCCGAATGCTGGCAAATCAACTCTGCTCAATGCTCTGGCAGGGCGTGACGCTGCGATCATCTCGGAACATGCGGGGACGACACGGGATGTGATCGAGGTACGGATGGACCTTGAGGGGCTGCCGGTCACCTTACTGGATACAGCGGGCTTGAGGGAAACAGCGGACGCGGTCGAAGGGATCGGGATTGCCCTTGCCCGAAAACGTGCCGAGGCGGCTGATTTGCGTGTTTTTCTGGCCGAGGATGGCGAAGATCTGGACGTTGCAGTGCAGCCGGGGGATATTCATGCCCTGCCAAAAGCCGATCAACGGGCGGATAAATCGTGCGCAGTGTCCGGCGTAACCGGTGAGGGGTTGGACTGGTTGACCCGAGAAATCGGGAAAACCTTGGCTGATCGTTCGGCCAGTGCGGGTTTGGCGACTCGGGAGAGGCACAGGGAGGCGATGCAGCGGGCCTTGTTGTCGCTTTCGTCAGCGCGGGCCATTTTGAACACCGGTCCAGATATGTATGATATTGCAGCGGAAGAGATGAGAAATGCGATTCGTGCCCTTGAATCTCTCGTCGGTCGCATTGATGTGGAAAATCTACTTGATGAAATATTTGCCAGTTTCTGTCTGGGAAAATAGGGAGTGTTTCACGTGAAACATTCAGGGTTTGATGTCGTCGTGATCGGTGGCGGCCACGCCGGGGCCGAAGCCGCGCATGCTGCGGCGCGAATGGGCGTGACGGTTGCGTTGGTGACCTTGACCCGCGACGGAATCGGGGTGATGTCGTGTAATCCGGCCATTGGTGGATTGGGGAAGGGCCATCTTGTCCGCGAGATCGACGCACTAGACGGTGTGATGGGTCGGGTGGCTGACAAGGCGGGGATCCAGTTTCGCCTGCTGAACCGGCGCAAGGGACCCGCAGTTCAGGGCCCGCGGGCACAGGCGGATCGCGTGATATATCGGACCGCGATGCTCGCCGAGACTGTCGCGCGCCCCGGCCTGACAATCGTCGAGGGCGAAGCTACCGATTTTCTTATGGCAGGGGATAGAGTTTCGGGCGTTGTTCTGGCTGACGGGTCTGAGATTTCGGCCAGTGCTGTTGTCCTGACCACGGGCACCTTTCTGCGGGGTGTCATTCATATCGGTGATGTTTCTCACCCCGGGGGGAGGATGGGGGACAGGCCGTCGGTCAAACTGGCTGAACGAATCGATTCGTTCAACTTGCCGCTGGGTCGGCTGAAAACAGGGACGCCGCCGCGCCTTGATGGGCGAACGATTAAATGGGACGGGTTGCAAATACAGCCGGGGGATGATGACCCGGTCATGTTCTCATTTCTGTCACGAGGAGTTGAGGCGCCGCAAATATCTTGCGGGATTACGCATACAAACCCGCATACTCATGAAATAATTGAAAGAAATCTTAAGCGATCGGCTATGTACGGGGGCCATATCGAGGGAATAGGACCGCGTTATTGTCCGTCAATCGAGGACAAGATCGTTCGCTTCAGCGAAAAGACGTCGCACCAGATATTCCTTGAACCGGAAAGTGTAAGCGGTCACACGGTCTATCCGAATGGAATCTCGACCTCTCTGCCTGAGTCGGTTCAGGAAGAGTATGTGCACTCCATTGCAGGTCTGGAACAGGCGGTGATCTTACAGCCAGGTTATGCGATTGAATATGATTACGTCGATCCCCGCGCCCTGACGATGGAACTTCGCGTCAAGGATATACCCGGTCTATACCTCGCGGGTCAAATCAATGGAACCACAGGATATGAGGAGGCGGCGGCTCAGGGCCTTGTTGCCGGCCTCAATGCCGCGCGGGCGGTTCAGGGACGGGACCCTGCGGTTTTTCGGCGGTCTGATAGTTATATCGGGGTCATGATCGACGATTTGACAACCCGGGGGGTGACGGAACCGTATCGCATGTTCACCTCTCGCGCAGAGTTTCGGCTCTCTCTTCGTGCCGATAATGCGGATCAAAGATTGACGCCTCTGGGCCTCGAAATTGGATGTGTAGATGAGGATCGAAAAATCGTATTCCTCGACAAGATGGATAGACTGGGGCGTGCTCGCACGCGACTTACGGATCATGACTATACGCCAAAGCAAGTGGCTGCAGTTGGTATTCGCATCAATCAGGATGGAACGCGGCGGACAGGAATGGATATTCTGGCGTTTCCGGACGTGAACTTCGCCGATCTTATCGAGCTGGATCCGGATCTGAGCGCCGTTGATGACGAGGTGCGGAGCCAGCTAGAGCGCGAGGCACTTTATATAAACTATATTGAGCGACAGCAAAAGGATATTGATGCCGTTCGGAGGGATGAAATGCGCCGTTTCCCAGCGGATTTCGATTATATGGGGATCGAAGGCTTGTCGAATGAACTGAAGTCCAAGCTTTCTCTGGCACGCCCCGGAAATCTTGCACAGGCAGCGCGTGTTGACGGGATGACTCCTGCTGCTCTCGCGTTGCTCCTGTCCTGGATCCGGCGCGTTCCAGAGGCGCGTCAAGCATGAGCGGCGAGGCCGGTTCTTCCGCAAGCTTGGATGTTTCACGTGAAACAATGGATCGGTTAAATCGATTTGTGGCTGTGCTTGAAAAGTGGAATCCGCGGATCAACTTAGTTTCGCGCAACAGTATGTCAGAGGTCTGGACACGCCATATCGCGGATTCTCTGCAGGTCTTCAAATGCACAACCCCAACGGGGCACTGGGTTGATCTGGGCAGTGGCGGTGGATTTCCAGGCCTTGTTATTGCTATTCTCGCAAAAGAGATAGCCCCGGATCTGCGCGTGACGCTGGTTGAAAGCGATCAGCGCAAATCAGTCTTTTTGCGGACGGCGGCTCGGGAAGCGGGGGTCCGCTGCACAGTACTTTCCGAGCGAATCGAGACTTTGGAACCGCAAGGGGCCGATATCATATCCGCGCGGGCTTTGGCCGATCTTGAGATGCTGCTGGAATATGCAGAACGACACTTGAAACCAAGTGGGGTGGCGCTGTTTCCAAAAGGTGCCACTTGGGAAAAAGAGTGTCTCGCAGCGCGCCAAGGATGGAATTTCAACGCTGAGCAGATTACCAGTAAAACAGATCCCGATGCCGTGATCCTGAAAATCGAAGGAGTGTCGCGTGTCTGACCTGTCCCGCCCACGAGGGCCGAGAATTATCGCCGTCGCCAACCAAAAGGGTGGCGTTGGAAAAACGACGACAGCGATCAACCTGGCGGCAGCGCTGGTTGAAAACGGAAAGCGGGTTCTCGTTGTGGACATTGATCCGCAGGGCAATGCCTCGACCGGGCTAGGGATTGAGCCGTCAGAGCGTGATATGACGACCTATGAACTTTTGGTGGAAGATCTGCCGTTGGACGAGGTGATCCAACCCACCAACATCGATGGACTGTCGATCATTCCGGCCACCGTCGACCTTAGCTCTGCGGATATCGAGTTGATGTCGAACGAAAAACGCAGCTTTCTGCTTCATGACGCCCTGCGACAGCCGGCAATGGATGGCTTTAATCTCGATTATGTCCTGATTGACTGCCCTCCGTCGTTGAACCTGCTGACAGTCAACGCGATGGTCGCCGCGCATTCGGTCCTGGTTCCGCTTCAAAGCGAATTTTTTGCCCTCGAAGGGTTGTCGCAGCTGATGCTGACGATTCGCGAGGTGCGGCAAACAGCCAATCCAAATCTTCGGATCGAGGGCGTGATTCTTACCATGTATGACCGGCGCAACAACCTATCCCAACAGGTGGAGCAGGATGCGCGGGAATATCTGGGTGACTTGGTGTTCAAGACGGTGATTCCCCGCAATGTTCGGGTGAGCGAGGCGCCCTCATATGCAATGCCGGTATTGAGCTACGATACTGGTTCGCAAGGGGCGATCGCCTATCGCGCTTTGGCGCGAGAAATGATCGGAAAACACGAAAAAATTGCCGCCTGAGGGGCATGAAGGGGAGCATAATGGCTGAGAAAAAGAACAGACCCCGCGGGCTCGGGCGTGGATTGTCGGCGCTGATGGCGGATGTTACTACTGAACCTGCCCAGTCCGGGGATCAGGCGCTGCGTCGTGCGGATGGCCAGGTGCCGATCGAACAGCTCAAACCAAATCCAAATCAGCCACGGCGGACGTTCGATCCCAAGAATTTGGAGGATCTTGCGGCCTCGATCCGTGAAAAAGGCATCCTTCAGCCTTTGATTGTCCGCCCGGATGCGAACGGTGGCTATGAAATTGTCGCTGGTGAACGCCGTTGGCGCGCCGCGCAACAGGCGCAATTGCATCTGGTTCCGGTTCTGATTCGCGATCTGGACGACACCGAAGTGTTGGAAATCGCGATTATAGAGAATATCCAACGTGCTGATTTGAACGCGGTCGAAGAGGCCTCTGGATACCGCCAGCTTATGGACAAGTTTGGTCATACGCAGGAAAAGCTGGCCGAGGCGCTTGGAAAAAGCCGAAGCCATATCGCCAACCTGTTGCGGCTGTTGTCTTTGCCTGAGGATGTGCAATCTCTGGTCAAGAATGGCGACCTCTCGGCCGGGCATGCGCGGGCCCTGATCACACTGGATAACCCGTCGGAACTGGCCAAGACCGTGGTGCGCGATGGATTGTCGGTGCGTGCGACCGAAGCCTTGGTCAAAAAGCAGCAGCAAGGCGATACCGCGCCGTCCATCTCCAAGCCGCGATCTGGAAAAGGATCGGAAAAGGATGCAGATACCCGCGCGCTTGAGGGAGATCTGTCAGCGATGTTGGGTATGAACGTTGCAATTAACCACGAACCGGGCGGCGAGGTGGGGGTCGTTACGATTCGCTATACCACGTTGGATCAATTGGACGATCTTTGCGGGCGACTCAGCCGTTAGGGCGGGTCCAGATGAAAATCAAGACGCCGCTCAGAACCACTGCCTGAATCGCCAAGAGCGTGATTGCGAGCCCGAATAGCAGCGAAAGCATGAAAACGGCGACGATGGAGAGCGTCGCCACGCGTTTCGCTCTTGGGTGAATTGCGCCACTGCGCGCCCAGTCTTCGATCACTGGGCCAAAACTGGGGTGGCTAAGGATCCAGGTATGCAAGCGGGGCGAAGATCGCGCGAACAGAAAACTGGCCAGCAGCAGGAACGGTACGGTCGGAAGCAGCGGCAAAAACACCCCGATCAGAGCAAGCCCGACGCAGAGTGTTCCCAAACTGGCCCAGACAAAGCGCATGTTCTACCCCGCCAAAAGCTCGCGAAGGATTGCGTTTAACACCGGACGGCCCTGTGTGGTGACTGTCAGACGGTTTCCAGACAGCTGGATCATCCCCAAGTCCTCAAGATCGGAGATGCGGGCAGCGGGCAGGGTGGTGCCCGTAATCGCTGTGAAACGATCAACATCTATACCTTCAGTGAGGCGGAGACACATCATGACGTATTCGCATCCCTGATCTTGAGGCGAAAGGCTATATCGCTTCGATTCACCGATCTCTCGGGCGACTGAATCGAGCCACGCGGTGGGGTTTCGGACCGATTCGGTCGCAAATCGGGCTGAATTCCGCGTGATCCGCCCGTGGGCCCCTGGTCCGATACCGACATAATCGCCATAGCGCCAGTATACCAGATTATGACGCGATTCTGACCCCGGCCGCGCATGGTTCGACACTTCATAGGCCGGCATTCCATAGGCTTCGCAGATCTCCTGCGTGGCGAAATACATATCGGCAGACAGGTCGTCATCAGGCAGCCCGCGCAGTTTTCCGGCGTTATATCGATCGCCAAACGCCGTGCCCTGTTCGACGGTGAGCTGGTAGAGCGACAGATGATCCACCGCCATCGACAGCGCCTCGGTCAATTCTGCCCGCCAATCCGCCAGTGTTTGCTCCTGTCGGGCATAGATCAGGTCAAAACTGACCCGATCAAAGCAGTTCTGCGCGATTTCAAACGCTGCGCGTGCCTCAGCGACTGTATGGATTCGACCCAACCGCCGCAGGTCGGTGTCATTCATCGCCTGAATTCCCATCGACACCCGGTTGACGCCAGCATCACGGAACCCGGAAAAGCGTCCGGCTTCGACCGATCCGGGATTGGCCTCCAGCGTGATTTCGATGTCATTGGCGAAGGACCAGTGGTGACGGGCGGCTGCGATCACTGCCGCGACGGTGTCGGGGGCCATTAGGCTGGGCGTTCCACCACCAAAATAGATCGAGGTCAAAACCCGGCCCGGCGTCTCGGTCGCAGCGCGCTCTAGCTCACTTAGATAGGCTCTAACCCAAGCGGATTGGTCAATTTCACGTGAAACATGGCTGTTGAAATCGCAATAGGGGCATTTGGCCTGACAAAATGGCCAATGCACATAGAGACCAAAGCCCCCATTGCGCCAGTCTTCAACCGAAACAGCCGGCAACGAACTTCTCAACCGCGCGGGCGCGGTGGCTGATCTTGTTCTTTTCCCACCGGTCCATTTCGCCAAAGGTGATCTCATAGCCGTCCGGCACAAAGATCGGGTCATAGCCGTGGCCCTGATCACCGCGCATCGGCCAGACGACCTGACCGGGCATCACACCTTCGAAAACCTCGTCGTGGCCATCGGGCCAAGCCAGCACCAAGGTACACCGAAATTGCGCGCTGCGCGGGTGAGGGGCGTTGCAGGCTTCAAGTTCGTCATGGGTACGGGTCATTGCCATGATAAAATCGCGGCCATCGGGGGTTTCAGCCCAATCTGCGGTATAAACACCCGGCGCGCCGTTCAGCGCGTCGATGCTGAGGCCCGAATCATCCGACAACGCCGGCAGATTGGTGGCCTTCGCTGCGGCATGGGCCTTGATCCGCGCATTGCCGATGAATGTGTCCTCGGTTTCTTCCGGTTCGGAGAGGTTCAATTCACTGGCGCCCACGACCGAGACGCCAAACGGGGCGAGCAGCGCGCGCATCTCGTCGAGTTTTCCGGCGTTATGGGTCGCGATCAGCAGCCGATCACCGGTGAATTTCCGGGTCATGCGCAGGCGGCTTTTTGCAGGGCGACCAGCTCACCCACACCCTTTTCGGCGAGGTCCATCAGTTGGTTCATCTGATCGCGGTTGAAGGTCGAGCCTTCTGCGGACATCTGCACTTCGATCAGGCGACCCGAACCGGTCAGGATGAAGTTACCATCAACCCCGGCTTCGCTATCCTCGGGATAGTCCAGATCAAGCACGGTTTGCCCGGCATAGATACCACAGCTGACTGCCGCAACCGGGTCTATCAGGGGATCAGAGATGACATCACCGGCTTTCATCAGCTTGTTCACCGCGAGCCGCAGAGCGACCCAACCGCCGGTGATCGAGGCACAGCGGGTGCCGCCGTCGGCCTGAATCACGTCGCAGTCAATGGTGATCTGCCGCTCGCCCAAGGCCACGCGATCGACACCGGCGCGCAGGCTGCGCCCGATCAGCCGCTGGATTTCAACGGTGCGTCCACCTTGCTTACCTACTGCGGCTTCTCGCCGCATGCGGGTGTTGGTTGCACGCGGCAACATGCCGTACTCGGCCGTGACCCATCCCAGGCCAGAGCCTTTGACAAAAGGGGGTACCCGGGCTTCAAGCGTCGCGGTACACAGCACATGGGTGTCGCCCATGCGGATCATGCAAGAGCCTTCAGCATGTTTTGTTATGTCCGTTTCGATTGAAACTGGCCGCAGTTCGCTTAAATCTCGTCCGGAGGGTCGCATGGGAATTCCTTTTCTGATCGGCGTCGGGATACCGTTGTGCCCGACCGGGATGCAACCCCGATTGACCTTCTGTATATGTGGTCTTTAATGGCGCACCGCCAGAGGTGACGCAGATGAGCGAAACACAAAGCATACTGCAAGAGATGAACGACCGTTCGCGCGAGGTGTTCCGCCTGGTGGTGGAGTCGTATCTCGACAGTGGCGATCCGGTTGGCAGCCGGACGTTGACGCGGTCGCTGAACGAAAAGATCAGCGCGGCCACGATCCGCAACGTGATGCAGGATCTGGAATATCTGGGCTTGCTCGACAGCCCGCATGTCAGCGCCGGGCGCATCCCGACCCAGATGGGGCTGCGCATGTTCGTCGATGGCTTGCTCGAGGTCGGCGACCTGACCCAGAGCGACCGGCAGAAAATCGACGCCACGCTGACCAGCAGCAATTCCAATGACGTGGGTGGCGTCCTTGATCGCATCGGTGCGGCGCTTTCGGGGGTGACCCATGGCGCGTCGCTGGTATTGGCCCCCAAACACGAGGCCGAGATCCGGCATATCGAATTTGTGTCGCTTGCCCAGGATCGGGCGCTTGTGGTGCTGGTGTTGGCCGACGGCCATGTGGAAAATCGTCTGTTCACGCCCCCGCCGGGACAAACGCCCAGTTCGATGCGCGAGGCGGCGAATTTTCTCAACACCGTGATCGAGGGCCGTACGCTCACCAATGCGCGCGCGGTGATCCGCACCGAGATTTCGGCGCGGCGACAGGAAATCGACAGCCTTGCGCGCGAGATGGTCGAAAGCGGCTTTGCCGTCTGGGACGAGGGGAATGGTGATTCGGCGCGCCTGATCGTGCGTGGTCGTGCCAACCTTCTGGCCGAGAATGGCTATGGCGATGAACTGGATCGCATCCGGACCCTGTTTGATGATCTGGAGCGCAAGCGCGATATCGAGCAGTTTCTTGATCTGACCGAAGAGGGCGAGGGGGTGCGGATTTTTATCGGCTCCGAGAACAAACTTTTCTCACTTTCGGGTTCCTCTTTGGTTGTCTCTCCCTATATGAACGCAGATCGAAAAATCATCGGTGCGGTCGGCGTGATCGGCCCGACCCGCCTGAATTACGGACGAATTGTGCCCATCGTGGATTACACGGCACAGCTGGTCGGCAAGCTGATCGCTGACCGGAGTTAGAGGTGAAATATGGCAGATCCCAAGAACGACGACTTTCTGGACGATATCGAAGCCGCGGAGGCAGAGGAGCTGTTGGAAGAGATGGCCGAGATTGATTCCGAGGCAGCCGAGATCGATGCATTGCGGGCCGAGCGGGATGAGCTGAAAGACCGGTTCATGCGCGCTTTGGCCGATACAGAGAACACGCGCAAACGCTCTGAGAAACAGCGCCGCGAGGCGGAGCAATATGGCGGCTCGAAACTGGCCCGCGATGTCTTGCCGGTTTATGACAACCTCAAGCGCGCGCTGGAAGTGGCCACCGAAGAGCAAAAGGCCAGCGCCGGGGCGCTGATCGAGGGCGTCGAACTGACGCTGCGCGAGCTGTTGAATGTATTTGGCAAGCACGGGATCGAGCTTATCTCGCCCGAGGTCGGTGAGAAATTCGATCCGCAATACCACCAGGCGATGTTCGAGGCACCGGTTCCCGGCACCAAATCCGGCGACATCATTCAGGTGGCTGCCGAAGGATTCATGCTGCATGACCGGTTGTTGCGCCCGGCGCAGGTCGGCGTTTCGTCAACCCCGGCGGCGTGACTTGAACGCGCCCCCGTTGGGTGCGTGTGCCTCCGGCGGGAGTATTTGAAACAAGAAGAAATGGCGCGCACGGCTTGGCCCGGGGCGCCATTTTTCGTTTCTTGTGCTCAGCTTTTGGCCGCTTCTTTCAGCTTGTACAGCAGATCCAGCGCGGCGCGGGGGGTAAGCTCGTCCGGATGGATCTCCTCCAGCATCTGCACCACGGGTGCGGCAGCCTTCGGCGCAGCGGGGGGTGGGGCTGGTGTCGCGGCAAAGAGTGGCAGATCGTCGATCAGCGCCTTTTGCGTTGCCCCGCCTTCGCGCTCGCCCTGTTCCAGTGCGTCAAGCACCACGCGCGCCCGCGCCACGACCGAGGCGGGCAGCCCGGCGAGCTGGGCCACCTGTACCCCATAGGAGCGGTCAGCGGCACCCTTGCGCACCTCATGCAGGAATATCACTTCACCGTCCCATTCTCGCACGGCAACGGTGGCGTTTTCCACGTGATCGAGCTTTCCCGCCAGCGCCGTCAGCTCGTGGTAGTGGGTGGCGAACAGGGCGCGGGAACGATTCACGTCATGCAGATGCTCCAGCGTTGCCCAGGCGATCGACAGCCCGTCATAGGTCGCGGTGCCGCGGCCGATTTCGTCAAGGATCACCAGCGCCCGATCATCTGCCTGATTCAGGATCGCGGCGGTTTCGACCATCTCGACCATGAAGGTGGAGCGCCCCCGCGCCAGATCGTCGGAGGCGCCGACACGGCTGAAAATCTGGCTGACAAGCCCGATATGGGCGCTGTCGGCAGGGACAAAGCAGCCGATCTGCGCCAAAAGGGCGATCAAGGCATTTTGGCGTAGAAATGTTGATTTACCGGCCATGTTGGGGCCCGTCAGCAGCCAGATCGCGGCGCCGTTCTGGGCGGAGAGGTCGCAATCATTGGCGACAAAGGGCGATCCCCCCTGTTGTCGCAACGCCTGTTCCACCACCGGATGACGCCCGCCGACAATATCGAAGGCGCGGCTGTCATCGACACGCGGGCGGCACCAGCTTTCGGCCCGCGCCAGATCGGCCAGCGCGGCGGCAAGATCCAGCTCTGCCAAGCCGCGCGCGGTGATGTTGAGGTGGGGCGCATGATGCAAAATCGTCTCGCAAAGCCCTTGGTAGAGCCGCTTTTCGATCTCCAGCGCGCGATTCCCGGAATTCAGGATCCGGGTCTCGATCTCGGAGAGTTCGACGGTGGTAAAGCGGATCTGGTTCGCCGTGGTCTGGCGGTGGATATAGGTTTCTGACAGCGGTGGTTTCAGCATCTTTTCCGCATGGGCTGCCGTGGTTTCGATGAAATAGCCCAGCACGTTGTTGTGCTTGATCTTCAGCGCGGAAACCCCTGTATGTTCGCTGTACTTTTTTTGCAGCGCCGCGATGACTGAGCGGCCCGCGTCCCGCAGGGTGCGCGCCTCGTCCAGATCGCTGTCGTAGCCGGGGGCGATAAAGCCGCCATCCCGCGCCAGCATCGGCGGGTCGGCGACGAGCGCGGCTTCGAGCAGGGCCGAGAGATCGTCGAACCCGGTCAACCCTTGGACCGCATCGGCCAGAAGCGGCGGCAGGGTGCGTGCGGCGCAGGTCTCGGCCAAGGCGGCGGCTTGCGCCAGCGCGCCCCGGATCGCGGTCATATCGCGGGGGCCGCCACGTTCCAACGCCAGGCGTGACAGGGCGCGGTCCAGGTCGGGTGTTTTTCGTAAGGCATCGCGCAGATCGGCGGTAAAGGCGCTGTCATCCACGCAAAACGCGATGCCATCCTGTCGGGCGTGGATCGCGTTCAGGTCGCGCGACGGGCTGGAGAGCCGCTGTTCCAAAAGGCGTGCGCCCCCCGGTGTGACGGTGCGATCCATGACCGCCAGCAAGGACCCGGCCTTGCCGCCTGACAAGGCCCGCGTCAGTTCCAGATTGCGCCGTGTCGCGGCGTCGATCTGCACAATGCGATCCTGCGCCTCGCGCTGGGGCGGTTGCAGCAGCGGCAGTTTGCCTTTCTGGGTGATGTCCAGATAGGCGATCAGCGCCCCCATTGCGGACACTTCAGCGCGGGTGAAACTGCCAAAGGCATCGAGCGCAGAAATGCTGAACAGGTCCAGAATCCGCTTTTCCGCCGAGGTGCTGTCGAAATTCGTGCGGGGCAGCGGTGTCAGCGCGATGCCAAGATCAGAGACTAAACCGTGCTTTTCCTGCTCGATCGTCTCGGGCACGATCAGTTCGGACGGGGCCAGCCGGGCCAGTTCGGGCGACAGTCGCACCGGTGTCATCGCCATCACGTGAAACGCCCCGGTCGAAATATCGGCCCAAGCGAGCGCGGCCTGATCGCGGATCTCGCAATAGGCGGCAAGGAAATTGTGCCGCCGCGCCTCCAACAGCGATTCCTCGGTTAGTGTGCCAGGGGTGACCAGCCGCACCACGTCGCGGTGAACCACCGATTTAGAGCCACGTTTCTTGGCTTCGGCCGGGCTTTCCATCTGTTCACAGACGGCGACGCGAAACCCCTTGCGGATCAGCGTCAGCAGATAGTTTTCGGCGGCATGGACCGGCACGCCGCACATCGGGATATCCTCGCCCGCATGTTTGCCGCGTTTGGTTAGCGCGATATCAAGCGCCTCTGATGCAGCGGCGGCGTCATCAAAGAACATCTCATAGAAATCACCCATGCGATAGAACAGCAGCGCATCGGCATTCTGGGCCTTGATTTCAAGGTATTGCGCCATCATCGGCGTGACGGTGGACAAGGCGGGCCTCCCCTCGGCTGATGGACCGGCGCGACCTTACAAATGCGGCCGGGGCAGCGAAAGGCGAAAACGCATTGCCGTTGAGATGCTTTGGCCCCTAGGCTAGAAGGTCTGCGCCCACCCGAGGAGACAGGTAGCATGGCCAAGATGAAGATCACCGATGATGAGGCGCTTGCCTATCATATCGAACCCACGCCGGGAAAATTCGAGATCCGCCCGACGGTCCCGATGACAACCCAGCGGGATCTGTCCCTGGCCTATTCCCCCGGTGTCGCGGTACCCTGCGAGGCCATCGCCGCAAACCCAGAAACTGCCTTTGATTACACCAACAAGGGTAATCTTGTCGCGGTGATCACGAACGGAACGGCGGTTCTGGGGCTTGGCAATCTTGGCGCGCTGGCCTCGAAGCCGGTGATGGAGGGCAAGGCGGTTCTGTTCAAACGCTTCGCCGATGTGAACGCGATCGACATCGAGCTTGATACCGAAGACCCCGACGAGATCATTCAGGCGGTCCGGTTGATGGGGCCAACCTTTGGCGGCATCAATCTTGAGGATATCAAGGCGCCGGAATGTTTCATCATCGAGCAACGGCTCAAGGAAGAGATGGATATTCCGGTCTTTCACGATGACCAGCATGGCACGGCGGTGATCTGTGCCGCCGGGCTGATCAACGCGCTGCACCTGTCGGGCAAAAAGATCGAAGACGTGAAGATCGTGCTGAACGGCGCCGGCGCGGCGGGCATCGCCTGCCTTGAGCTGCTCAAGCGTATGGGTGCGCGGCATGACAACTGCATTATCTGCGACACCAAGGGCGTGATCTATCAGGGTCGCTCCGAGGGGATGAACCAGTGGAAATCGGCCCATGCCGTCAAGACCGATCTGCGGTCTCTGGACGAGGCGATGGTGGGGGCGGATGTGTTCCTTGGCGTCAGTGCCAAGGGCGCGGTGACGCAGGACATGGTTGCCTCGATGGCGGACAACCCGGTCATTTTCGCCATGGCCAACCCCGATCCGGAGATCACCCCGGAAGAGGCGCATGAGGTGCGCATGGATGCCATCGTTGCCACCGGGCGCAGCGATTATCCCAATCAGGTCAACAACGTGCTGGGATTTCCCTATCTCTTTCGCGGGGCGTTGGACATTCATGCCCGGGCGATCAATGACGAGATGAAGATCGCCTGCGCCCGCGCTTTGGCCGAACTGGCGCGCGAGGATGTGCCGGACGAGGTGGCGCTGGCCTATGGCCGCAACCTGAGCTTTGGCCGCGACTACATCATTCCCACGCCGTTTGACCCGCGACTGATCCATCGGATCCCGGTTGCGGTGGCCAAGGCGGGGATGGATACCGGTGCCGCGCGGCGCCCGATCATCGACATGGATGCTTATGAGTTGGCGTTGAAAAGCCGGATGGATCCGACCGCCAGCATCCTGCGCAGCCTGAACGCGCGGGCCCGTGCAGCGCAGGCGCGGATGATCTTTGCCGAGGGCGACGACCCGCGTGTTTTGCGCGCGGCCGTTACCTATCAACGTTCGGGCTTTGGCAAGGCGCTGGTGGTTGGCCGGGCCGAGGATGTGAAAGCCAAACTGGAAATCGCCGGTTTGGGCGACGCCGTGCGCGAGATTGAGGTGGTGAACGCCGCCAACACCACGCATTTGGACAGTTACAAGGCGTTTTTGTACAAACGGCTTCAGCGCAAGGGGTTTGACCTCAAGGATGTGCATCGGCTGGCGGCGCGCGACCGTCATGTGTTCTCGGCGTTGATGCTGGCGCATGGGCATGGGGATGCGGTGGTGACCGGGGCGACGCGGAAATCGGCGCATGTGCTGGCCCAGATCAACCATGTGTTCGACGCCGACGCCGCACATGGGGCGGCCGGGGTGACGGCGCTGTTGCACAATGGTCGGATCGTGCTGATCGGGGACACCTTGGTGCATGAATGGCCCGAGGCCGAAGATCTTGCCAATATCGCGGAACGTGCGGCGTCGATCGCGCGCGGCTTGGGGTTGGAGCCACGGGTCGCCTTTGTGTCGTTTTCGACCTTTGGCTATCCGGTGTCGGAACGGGCGGAAAAGATGCATCTGGCCTCGGACGTGCTGGAGCGGCGTGGCGTCGATTTCGAGTACGAGGGTGAGATGACCGTGGATGTCGCGCTGAACACGCAGGCGCAGAAATCCTATCCGTTCTCGCGGCTGACCGGGCCGGCAAACATCCTGATCGTTCCGGCGCGGCATTCGGCCAGCATTTCGGTCAAGCTGATGCAGGAAATGGGCGAGGCCACGGTGATCGGGCCGATCCTGACTGGCGTCGACAAGCCGATCCAGATCTGTTCGACGGTTTCAACCACCAATGACATCGTGAACATGGCGGTTCTGGCGGCCTGCGGGATCGGCTGAGCCGTGGCGATCTGGAACCTGGGGTCGATAAACGCCGACATGGTCTATGCGGTGCCGCATCTGCCGGGGCCGGGGGAGACCTTGGCGGCGGTGCGATATCAGAAGTTCCTTGGCGGTAAGGGGGCGAACATGTCGGTCGTGGCGGCCCGCGCGGCGGCCCATGTGCATCATCTGGGCGCCGTCGGCCCGGAGGGTGGCTGGGCAGTCGAGCGGTTGCTGGAATATGGCGTCGATACCCGCCATATCGCGCAGGTCGACGCGGCGACGGGCCATGCCATCGTGATGGTGGAGCCGGGCGGCGAGAACCAGATCGTGATCTATCCCGGTGCCAACCGAGAGATCCCGCAGTCGCTGGTTCAGGCGGCACTGTCCGAGGCGGGCGCGGGCGATACGCTGCTGATCCAGAACGAAACCAACGCGCAGGCGCTCGCGGCCCGGATCGGGCGCGATCTGGGGCTGCGGGTTTGCTATGCGGCGGCACCGTTTGATGCGGATGCGGTGTGTGAGGTTCTGCCGTTTCTTGATTTCCTGATCCTGAACGCGGTCGAGGCCGCGCAATTGCAGCAGGCCACCGGCCTAACGCCCGAGGCACTGCCGGTGCGCGATGTGATCGTGACGCTGGGACCGCGGGGCGCGCGCCATTTCGACACAAACACAGGGGAAACCCGCGATTATCCGGCGCTCAAGGTGGCGGCGGTGGACAGCACCGGGGCGGGCGATACCTTTACCGGCTATGTGCTGGCGGGGCTGGATCGCGGGATGCCGATGGCACAGGCCATTGCGCAGGCTCTGCGCGCGGCGGCCATCATGGTGACACGCCATGGCACCGCCGATGTGATCCCGGATCTTAAGGACGTGCAGGCCGGCCCGCTGGCCTAGCTGCCAGCGAAGGGGGCCGCCGTGCCCCAAAGCGCCCGCACGCGGGCATCGCGCCCACAGCCTTTCCGATACAGCTTATAGGCAACATCCTGTCGCTTCGGGCCAAAGCGGGTCAGGACCAGTTTGGTGCCCACGTGGTAATCCTGATGATAGGCCTCGGCGGGGTAAAACTGGACGGCGGGCAGGATCGGGGTGACGATCTTTTGCCCCAGATCGGCCTCGGCCTGGGCGATGGCGGATTTGGCCAGGGCTGTTTCCTCAGTGTTAGAGACGAAAATGGCGCTGCGGTAGCTGTCGCCGCGATCACAGAATTGACCGCCCGCATCGGTGGGATCGACTGAGCGCAGGAACAGTGCCAACAGGGTTTCGCGACTGACCGTTTCGGGATCAAAGGTGATCTGGACGGCCTCGTAATGGCCGGTGCCACCACGGGTGACCTGTTTGTAGGTCGGGTTCGACACATCTCCGCCGGTATAGCCCGAGACCGCATCGCTGACCCCGGGTACCGTTTCGAAATCGGCCTCGACGCACCAGAAACAGCCGCCGGCGACGATCATCACTTCGGTTCCACCGGCGCGGGCGCCGCTGTGGTTGAGCAAAGCGCCGATGGCGATGAAAAATACCAGTGCGCAGGTTTTGAGCATTTCGAGCGGTTTCATGCACAACACTCCTCAGGTGTCGAAAATTCGACTGCAGCCTGCCCGTGGCGGGGGAATCGGGCAAGCCGTTGTCATCGAATGTCACGAACAGGTGAGAGGATTTTACCGTTTGGGAGGGGATTTGGGTGCCCCTGCGCGGGAGGGTGTTCGGGCGGCGCTTCCTTGTTTCGAGGCGTTGAGAAAGAGACGAATTTGCCCGGATTAGAGCCTATTTCAGTAGCGATCCTAGCTTCATGGCGACAGCCGGATTACCGCTGACCTTCAGCTTGCCCATCATCACGCCGGTCATCGGGTTCAACTTGCCCTTGAGTAGCTTTTTCAGGTTCTCGGGGCTGAGCTTGATGGTGCAATCGGCGTCGCGGTCTTGCGTGCTGGCGTGCCCATCGGCCAACACCAGCACCCCGTCGGCGCCGCAGTCGAATTTCAACGATCCGTCAAAGCTTTTGCCGTTGATGGCCTCGTTGATGGCGTCAGCGATCTTGTCCAGCATGTCTGGTCTCCGGTTGGTTCGGGGGGGCACGTGATCAGGACATCAAAAGGAGCTTCCCGCACCCCGCAAAAGAAAATGCCCACCTCGATAAAGGCAGGCATTTTCGATCGGTTTCAACGGTGACGTGGGTGCAGGGGGTTAGCCTTTGACCCGCGCGTTGCGCACCGCGATCAGTTTCAGGCGCAGGGCGTTGAGGTTGATGAACCCTTGGGCGTCTTTTTGGTCATAGGCGCCAGCATCTTCTTCAAAGGTCACATGGGCCTCGGAATACAGCGAATAGTCAGACCAGCGTGCCACGGTGCGGGCCGAGCCCTTGAACAGCATCAGCTTGACGGTGCCGGTGACGTATTCCTGGCTTTTGTCGACCAGGGCTTGCAGCATTTCACGTTCGGGCGAGAACCACAGGCCGTTATAGATCAACTCGGCATAGCGCGGCATGATCGAATCCTTGAGGTGGCCGGCACCGGAATCCAGCGTGATCTGTTCGATGCCGCGGTGCGCCTCCAACAAGATGGTGCCGCCGGGGGTCTCATAAACGCCACGCGATTTCATGCCGACGAAGCGGTTTTCGACGAAATCGAGCCGCCCGATTCCGTGCGTGCGGCCATAGTCGTTCAGCTTGGTCAGGATCGTGGCGGGCGACATCGCCTCGCCGTTGATCGCGACCGCATCGCCTTTTTCAAAGCTGACTTCGATATATTCCGGGGTGTCAGGCGCGGTGACCGGATCGTCGGTGCGCTGATAGACGTAATCGGGCGCCATCTGGCCCGGATCTTCCAACACCTTGCCCTCGGACGAGGTGTGCAACAGGTTGGCATCGACCGAGAACGGTGCCTCGCCGCGTTTGTCCTTGGCGATCGGGATCTGGTTCTGTTCGGCAAATTCCAGCAGGCGCGTGCGCGAGGTCAGCGACCACTCCCGCCACGGTGCGATCACCTTGATGGCCGGGTTCAGCGCATAGGCGCAGAGTTCGAACCGGACCTGATCGTTGCCCTTGCCGGTGGCGCCATGGGCCACGGCATCGGCGCCGGTTTCCTTGGCGATTTCCACCAGCCGCTTGGAAATCAGCGGCCGTGCGATCGAGGTGCCGAGCAGATACAGCCCCTCATAAACCGCGTTGGCGCGGAACATCGGAAAGACGAAATCGCGGACGAATTCCTCGCGGACATCCTCGATAAAGATGTTTTCGGGTTTGATCCCAAGAAGCTCGGCCTTTTTACGGGCGGGGTCGAGCTCTTCTCCCTGACCGAGATCGGCGGTAAAGGTGACAACTTCGCAGCCGTATTCGGTCTGCAGCCATTTCAGGATGATCGAGGTGTCGAGGCCACCGGAATAGGCCAGGACGACTTTCTTGGGCGCGGACATGCGAATTTCCTTCTGCGAGAACCGCATCGGGGGTTACCGGGTTTTGTGCTGGGGGGCAAGGTGGCGGAAACAGCGGGCTTGCATCCGGCCCGCATCTTGGCGAGAGAAGCATATGATCGATATGAATGACGCCTTTCATACCGGAGCGCGGGCCGCCACAGAGGCCATGCGCGCGGTATTCCCGCCCACGCCGTTGCAGCGCAACGCGCATCTGTCCGACAAATTCGGTGCGGATATCTGGCTTAAACGCGAAGATCTGAGCCCGGTCCGATCCTACAAGCTGCGCGGCGCATTCAACGCCATGCGCAAGCAGCAGGGACAGGATCTGTTCGTCTGCGCCAGCGCTGGCAATCACGCGCAGGGCGTGGCCTTCATGTGCAAGCATATGGGCGTGAAGGGTGTGATCTTCATGCCGGTCACGACGCCGCAGCAAAAGATTCAAAAGACCCGGATCTTTGGTGGTGATCAGATCGAGATCCATCTGGTGGGTGATTATTTCGACGACACGCTGAGGGCCGCGCAGGACTGGTGCGCGCGCGAGGGCGGGCATTTCCTGTCGCCGTTCGATGATATGGACGTGATTGAAGGGCAGGCCTCGATCGGGGTCGAGGTTGAGGACCAACTGGGTCGGATGCCGGATCACGTGATCCTGCCGGTGGGCGGCGGCGGCATGTCCTCCGGTGTGTCGACCTGGTTCGGGGATCGGACCCATTGTGTTTTCGTTGAACCGGCGGGGGGCGCCTGTCTGCGCGCGGCGCTGGGGGCGCGGCAGCCGGTGACGCTGGACCATGTCGATACCTTTGTTGATGGCGCCGCAGTCGGGCGGATCGGCGAAAAGCCATTCGCGCTGTTGCGCAACACGCGGTTGTCGGATGTTCTGGTGCTGAGCGAGGATCGCATCAGCACCACCATCATCGAAATGCTGAACCTTGAGGGCATCGTGCTGGAACCAGCCGGGGCGCTGGCGGTCGAGGCGGTGGGCGATATCGCCAGCTTTGTGCGCGGGCGCACGGTGGTGTGCGTCACCTCGGGCGGGAATTTCGATTTCGAACGTTTGCCAGAGGTCAAGGAACGCGCGCAGCGGTACAACGGGGTCAAGAAATACTTTATCCTGCGCTTGCCGCAACGGCCCGGCGCGTTGAAGGATTTTCTTGAGATTCTGGGGCCGGAAGACGATATCAGCCGGTTCGAATACATGAAGAAATCGGCGCGCAATTTTGGCTCGGTCCTGATCGGGATCGAGACGCAGCGCCCGGACAATTTCGCCCATCTGTTCGCGCGGCTTGATGCGGGCGGCTATACCTATACCGACATCACCAACAACGAGACGCTGGCCCAGTTCGTGATCTGAGCCGGCGATTCAGGCCGCGAGGTGTTCGCGCATCCCGTCAAAGAACCTGACCTTAGAGCGCTCATAGCAGGTGACAATGGCGGCGAGATCAACGCTGTCGGCCTGCCTTGCGGCCGAGAGCCGTTCACCATCCTGACAAAGATCTGAAAACGCCGAGAAGCCGAGATTGAGCGCGCTGCCCTTGAGAAAGTGGAGATCCTGCTCCAACTGGCTGCGGTCGGTCTCCGCGCGCAGCCTTTCAATCACCTCTTCGACTTCTTCCAGAAAGAGGTTGATCACCTCTTTGAAATCGTCGGGCCCAACCTCGTCGCGTAATTCGTTCACGCGTGACCATCGAATCATGACACACCCATTTTTCTGAACCCCTACCCGGTGCCGACGGTAGCGTCGGGGGGGTAAACAGCTGGTTAAGCCGGGCAGGCGAAACCGGTGTATCGGGTTTCACGCCCTGTTAATCGCTTGGCCTGATAGTGCCTGATGGGGATGACGCGATGGAAAGGTGATGCTTCCGGGCATGTTGGTGAAGAACGAAACAGGAGCGGCCATAGATGCGATCCAGCGGGTTCTGGTGGTCGATGATAGCCGGTTGCAGCGCCATATTCTGATCAGCTCGCTCAAGAAATGGGGGTTTGAGGTGGTCGAGGCGGAAAGCGGCGAGCAGGCGATGGAAATTTGTCGCACCGCCCCCCCCGATGTCGTGCTGAGCGACTGGATGATGCCGGGGATGAGCGGGTTGGAGTTTTGCCGCGCCTTTCGCGCCCTGCAGGCCGAGGGCTATGTCTATTTCATCCTGCTGACCTCCAAGAGCGAAAAGAACGACATTGCCAAGGGGCTGGATGCGGGAGCCGATGATTTCTTGATCAAGCCGGTGAATTCCCATGAACTCAGGGCGCGGATCTCGGCCGGGGCGCGGATCCTGAGCATGCAGCGCGAATTGTCGCAAAAGAACCGGGTGATCTCGGAAACGGTGGACAAGCTGCGTAAGGCGCATGATGCCATCGACAAGGATCTGATCCAGGCGCGCAAGATCCAGGAATCACTGGTGCCGGAATTGACGCGGGACTTTGGCGCCTCGCGCGTGAGCCTGTTGTTGAAACCCTGCGGCCATATCGGCGGCGATCTGGTTGGCATGTTCTCGCCCGGTGGGGTGCGGATCGGGTTCTATTGCATCGACGTGTCCGGGCACGGCATTACCTCGGCGATGATGACGGCCAAACTGGGCGGCTATCTGTCCAGCACCTATTTCGATCAGAACGTCGCGATGGAAAAACGGCACGAGAGCTTTTATGCTCTGCGCCCGCCGGCCGAGGTGGCGCGGATCCTGAATGATCGGGTCACCGCCGATGCCGGCGTCGAGGAATATTTCACGATGATTTATGGCACCGCCGATCTGCGCACGGGTCATGTGGATATGGTGCAGGCGGGGCATCCGCATCCGCTGATCCTGCGGCGTGACGGCGGGGCGGCGTTTCTGGGCGATGGCGGCGTGCCGATCGGTTTGTTGCCCGATCTGGACTATGACCAGTTCGAAACCGTGATGGCGCCGGGCGATCGGCTGTTGTTCTATTCCGACGGGTTCACCGAATGCACTCTGGCCTGTGGCGGGATGCTGGACAGCGACGGATTCCTGAAATTGGTGCAATCCTGCGACGCCGGGCAAACCGGGCAGGAATTTCTTGACGATCTGTTCTGGCAGCTTCGCCAGATCATGGCGCCGGGGCAGGGCATGGAAGATGACGTCTCGGCCACCTTGTTCGAGTATTGGGGGCCCTGATTGGGCCCTAACCCCTGCGCAGTTGTCCCAATGCCAGACGGGTGGCGAAATGGCGATCACCGGCATTGCCCAGCCGCTGCGCGGCATCGACGGTGTCCAGCCAGACCGCAGCATGTCCCGCCTCGGTCGGGGGGCCCATCGGGCGGATCGGGTGGGCAACATAGATCAGGCAGATCTTTTCCGCCCAAAGATCATACTCTGGCATATAGGCAAAGCGACGAAAGGCCCCGACCCGGCGCGGGGCGGCGATGCGCCAGCCGGTTTCCTCGAACACCTCACGATGCAGCGCGGCGGTGGGGGATTCACCGGGATCGATCCCGCCGCCCGGCAGTTGCAGATCGGGGCCGGTTTCGGTGCTTTGTTCGGTCACCAGAAGACCGCCCGCTTGCGGCAGCAGCGCATAGGCGCCGACGCGGCGGCGATAGGTTTGATCGGGGCGGGGTGTTTCGCCAAACCGTCTGATCATGCAACTGGCCCTTTTATCGCGAGGCGTTCCGACTATATTGCGCGGGTATGCCAATCCGTGGCGCGTAAGGAAACCCCATGACCATCGGATCGAAACTCGCGTGGGACGATACCGTCCTGCCCTTCCAATTGGACGTTTCGGACATGCGCGGGCGCGTGGCCCGGCTGGACGGCGTCTTGGACGGGATCTTGAAACAGCACGACTACCCGCCTCAGGTCGAGGCGCTGGTGGCCGAAATGGCGCTGCTGACGGCGCTGATCGGGCAGACCGTAAAGCTGCGCTGGAAGCTGTCGTTGCAGGTCCAGTCCAAGGGCCCGGTGCGGATGATCGCCACCGATTACTATGCCCCCACCGAAGAGGGCGAGCCGGCCAAGATCCGGGCCTATGCCAGTTATGACGCCGACCGGCTGTCGGGGGCAGAGCCCTATGCGCAGATCGGCGCGGGGTATTTCGCCATCCTGATCGATCAGGGCAAGGGGATGACGCCCTATCAGGGGATCACACCGCTGGAGGGGGATTCCCTGCGGAACTGTGCCGAGGCCTATTTTGCCCAGTCCGAACAGTTGCCGACTCGGTTCAAGCTGAATTTTGGAAAATCCACCGAAAAGGGCGGTCGCGAGCATTGGCGCGCTGGTGGCGTGATGCTGCAACATATGCCCAAGGCGTCGCCCTTCGCGGCGAAGTCGGAGGGTAGCGGTGACATCCTGCGGCCCGCCGATCTGGTCGACGGGGAAGAGGGCGAGAACTGGAACCGGGTGAACATCCTGCTTGATTCGGTCGAAGAGCTGGAACTGGTCGGCCCGGTGGTCACCCCCACCAGCCTGCTGGTGCGGCTGTTTCACGAAGAGCAGCCGCGGGTGTTTGATGCACAACCGGTGCGCTTTGGCTGTACCTGTTCCGAAGATCGCGTCCGCCAAAGCCTGTCGATCTATTCCGCCAAGGACATCAAGACGATGACCACGGACGAGGGGACCGTGACCGCTGATTGCCAGTTTTGCGGCGCCCATTATGTTCTGGACCCCGCCACCGTGGGGTTCGAAGCCGAGCAGACCGGGAATGCGTGATCCAATCGACATCTTGCAGGCCGCCTTGGCCCGACCGGGCGCTGAAACCTCGGATTTCGAGCTGAATCCGGGGTTCATGCCCCTTGCCGGGCGCAAGTTGCGTCCTGCGGGCGTGCTTGTCCCGGTGTCTCTGGTCGGGGCGGAGCCGCGGCTGATCCTGACCAAACGCTCTTCGGCGCTCAGGCATCATCCGGGTCAGGTCGCCTTTCCCGGCGGTAAGCAGGAAGACGAGGACGCCGACGTGACCGCCACCGCCCTGCGCGAAGCCGAGGAAGAGATCGGTCTGCCGCGTGGGCTGCCCAAGATCCTTGGCCATCTGTCCGAGCATGAGACCGGGACCGGGTTCAAGGTCACGCCGGTTCTGGCGGTGCTGGAGCGGGCGTTTGAGCCGGTGGCCGAACCGGGCGAGGTTGAAGACGTGTTCTCGGTCCCGCTGGCGCATGTGCTGAACCCGGAAAACTATCTGATCGAATCGCGGCAATGGCAGGGCGGGCGGCGGTATTATTTTACGGTGCCCTGCGGCCCCTATTACATCTGGGGCGCGACCGCGCGGATGTTGCGCGGGCTGGCGCTGCGAGCGCAGGCATGACCCGGATCAGCGAAGACTGGCTGTCCGAGCCCGCGACACAGGCGGTCTGCGCCGCGCTTGAGGCGGGCGGTGCACAGGCCTTGTTCGTGGGTGGCTGCGTGCGCAACGCACTGATGGGGGTGGCGGTCAGCGATATCGACATTTCCACTGATGCGGTGCCCGAGCGGGTGATCGCGCTGGCCAAGGCCGCCGGGATCAAGGCGGTGCCGACGGGGATCGACCATGGCACGGTGACCTTGATCAAGAACGGTATCCCGCATGAGGTGACCAGCTTTCGCAAGGACATAGAGACCGACGGGCGGCGCGCGGTGGTGGCCTATTCCACCCGTATCGAGGACGATGCGGCGCGGCGCGATTTCACCATGAATGCGCTCTATGCGCGGCCCGACGGTACCGTGCTAGACCCGCTGGGGGGCTTGCCCGATCTGCGCGCCCGGCGGGTACGTTTCATCGGCGAGGCGCGCGACCGCATTCGCGAGGATTATCTGCGTAGCCTGCGCTATTTCCGCTTTCACGCGTGGTATGGCTGCGACGCGCTGGGGTTTGACCCCGAGGCACTGGCGGCGATTGCGGACACGCTGGATGGGCTTGCCACGCTGTCGCGTGAGCGGGTGGGGGCAGAACTGTTGAAACTGCTTGCTGCCCCCGACCCGGCGCCCTCGGTGGCGGCGATGCGCTCGACCGGGGCGCTGGGGCTGTTTTTGCCCGGATCGGATGACCGCGCACTGGCCCCGCTGGTGCATCTGGAACGTCAGGCGGGCGTTGCGCCGGATGGGCTGCGGCGGCTGGCGGCGCTGGGCGGGGTCGATGTGGCCGAGGCGCTGCGGCTGAGCAAGGCGAAAGCGCGGGCGCTTGCGGCGATGCGCGAAGCGGCGGCGGATACGGCCGGGCCGAGTGAGCTGGGCTATCGGCTGAAAGGGTCCGCCGGGCGCGATGCGCTGCTGTTGCGCTGTGCTTGGCTGGAGCAGGGCTGGCCCGAGGGGGCTGGCGCGCAGATCGACCACGGCGCGGCGGCGAAATTCCCGGTAACAGCGCGTGATCTGATGCCGGAGTATTGTGGCGCGGCGCTGGGTAAGCGCTTGGCAGAGCTTGAAAACCACTGGATCGCTGCCGGGTTTTCCGGCGACAAGGCGGCGTTGCTTTCGGGTGACAGCGGGGCCGACTAAATACATGTCAAAGACATGTAATGGGTGACAAGCCGATCGCGATTGGCTAGCCAAAGCCTCGAAACCTTGTTGGAGGATGCGCATGTATCACGGGATCTGGAACAGCTAACGCTGAACGATCGGCCCCGTGCGGGTGGTGTTCAGCGCCGCCCTTATTGCATTTGCATCCTTTTCGCTCTGCCGGAGTAGTCCGACATGTTTCGTTTCTTTGAAAATCTCGTCGATCCTTATTGCGATTATACGCAGGAGGATCGCCCCCCGACCCGGCTTTGGCCGTTCCTGCGCGCCTATGCGCACCCCTTCCGCCGGGTGTTCATCTGGGCCGGGCTGTTGTCGGTTGCCGTGGCGGCGATCGAGGTCTGGCTGATCTATTACATGGGCCGGGTGGTCGATATTCTGGGCGGCACCCCGGCGCAGGTCTGGGCCGATCACGGGCTGGACCTGCTGCTGGTCGCGGGGTTTATCCTGTTCCTGCGCCCGCTGATCCAGCTTTTGGACGTGTTGTTTCTGAACAATGCGATCCTGCCCAATTTCGGCACGATGATCCGGTGGCGGGCGCATAAGCATGTGCTGCGCCAGTCGGTCGGCTGGTTCGAGAATGATTTTGCCGGTCGTATCGCCAACCGGATCATGCAGACCCCGCCCGCAGCGGGCGAGGTGGTATTTCAGGTCTTTGATGCGATTTCCTTTTCCATCGCCTATTTCATCGGTGCCGGTGTGCTGCTGATGGTGGCCGACGCGCGGTTGCTGGTGCCCTTGGTTGGGTGGCTGGCGCTGTATGCGCTGTTGATCCGCTGGACAGTCCGGCGGGTGGAGCCGGCATCAAAGGCAGCCTCGGACGCGCGCTCGGCGATCACCGGGCGGGTGGTCGACAGCTATTCCAATATCCATTCGGTCAAGATGTTCGCCCATGATGATCGCGAGTTGAACTATGCCAAGGACGCGATCGAAGAGTCGCGACGTACCTTTCAGGTCGAGATGCGGATCTTTTCCATCATGGATGCCACATTGGTCACGCTGAACGGGTTGTTGATCGTTGGCGTGGTTGGCTGGGCGATCTGGCTTTGGACTGCGGGGCAGGCGAGCGTGGGCGTGGTGGCCGCCGCGACAGCGTTGACCCTGCGGCTGAATGCGATGACCGGTTGGATCATGTGGGCACTGACCACGTTTTTCCGCCAACTCGGCGTGGTGGCCGAGGGGATGGAGACCATTGCCCAGCCGCTTGATCTGGTCGATGCGCCGGACGCGCGCGACTTGGTCCTGATCAAGGGCGAGATCGAGCTGCGGGGCGTTTCGCACCATTACGGGCGCGGGGCGGGCGGGCTCGATTCCCTCGACCTGACAATCCGGCCGGGCGAAAAGGTCGGGCTGATCGGGCGCTCGGGGGCGGGAAAATCGTCGCTGGTGAAGCTGTTGTTGCGGTTCTACGACGTGGAGAGCGGGCAAATCCTGATTGACGGGCAGGATATCTCGAAGTTGACGCAAGACAGCCTGCGCAGCCAGATCGGCATGGTGCAACAGGACAGCGCGCTGATGCACCGGTCCGTGCGCGACAACCTTCTGTATGGCCGGCCTGACGCGAGCGAGGCAGAGATGATTGCCGCCGCCAAACAGGCCGAGGCGCATGAGTTCATCCTTGATCTTGCCGATCCGCAGGGGCGGCGTGGCTATGACGCCCATGTGGGGGAACGCGGCGTCAAGCTTTCGGGCGGGCAGCGGCAACGGGTGACGCTGGCGCGGGTGATCCTCAAGGATGCGCCGATCCTGCTGCTGGACGAGGCAACCTCGGCGCTGGATTCCGAGGTCGAAGCGGTGATCCAGAAAACCCTGTATGGCATGATGCAGGGCAAGACGGTCATTGCCATCGCGCACAGGCTTTCTACCATCGCCGAGATGGACAGAATTCTGGTGATGGATCGGGGCCGTATCGTGGAACAGGGCAGCCATGCAGACCTCCTGGCCAAGGGCGGGCTCTATGCCCGGTTCTGGGCGCGGCAATCGGGCGGATTTCTGAACCCGGAGGCGGTGGAATGAGGCTTGGCCACTGGATCGACCCGTTTCGGCCGGCCGAGGGGGCGCCGCCGCAGACGCTGTTGGCGTTTATCCTGTGGTGCCTCAAAGGGGCTGGACCGACGCTGATTTTCGCGACTGTGGTGTCCTGCGCCGCGGGCGGGATGGAGGCCGGGACGGCGTATATCCTTGGGTTGGTGGTGGATACGGCGGTGAGCGGCGGGCCGGATCACCTGCTTGATCCGGCGAACATGGGGAAGCTCGCGGTCGCGGTAGGGTTTTTCCTGATCTTGCGACCCCTGCTGTTCGGGCTGTCGTCGGCGGCCAACTCGATCGCGGTGGGGCCGAACGTGAACCCGATGGTTCTGGCGCGGCTGCATCGCTGGACGCTGGGCCAGTCGGTGCAGTTCTTTGACGATGATTTCGCCGGCCGGATCGCGCAGAAACAGATGCAGGCGGCGGGGGCCGTCACCAATGTGGCGGTGGAATCGATCAATGTCGTGGCCTTTGCGCTGGCCTCGATCCTTGGCTCGCTGGTACTGATGACCTCGATCAGCTGGCATGTGACGCTGTTGTTCCTGCTTTGGCTTGTCGTCTATCTGGTCATCATCCGCTGGTTTCTGCCGCGGGTGCGCGAACGCGCGGCGGGCCGGGCCGGGGCGCGGGCGGTGGTCTCGGGGCAGATCGTCGACACCATCACCAATATCAAGACGGTGAAATTGTTTGCCCATGCCGATCATGAGGATCGCGCGGCGCTGGGCGCGTTGCGCGGCTTTCGCGACCGGGCGCTGCGCTTTGGCCGTCTGGCTGCGCTGTTCCGGTTCTGCCTGATGGGTCTGGCCGGGGTTTTGCCGGTGCTGCTGATCGGCGCGACGCTGTTGTTGTGGCGGCAGGGGCTGGCAAGCGAGGGCAATATCGTCGCCGCCGGCGCGGTGGCGATCCGGTTGTCGCAGATGACCGGTTGGGTCAGTTTCGCGCTGATGGGCATCTATTCCGATATCGGCGAGATCGAGGATGGCATGCGCACCCTGACTCCACCGGTGCGATTGCAGGATGCGCCCGGGGCGACGGCCTTGCAGGTGCCAGAGGGCGAGATCGTTTTCGACAAGGTGAACTTTGCCTATGGGCGCGAGGTTGGCGGCGTGTCTGACATCAACCTGACCATTCACGCGGGCGAAAAATTGGGCATCGTTGGCGCCTCGGGGGCGGGGAAATCGACCTTGGTTTCGCTGCTGTTACGGCTCTATCAAGCGGAAAGCGGCGAAATCCGCATTGATGGCCAGCCGATCCAGTCGGTGACGCAGGAAAGCCTGCGGCGTCAGATCGGCATGGTCACGCAGGAAACCGCGATGTTCAACCGCTCGGCCATGGACAACATCCGCTATGGCCGGCCCGATGCCGCCGATGACGAGGTCATGCGCGCCGCCAAAAAGGCCGAGGCGCATGATTTCATCCTGACCCTTGGCGATCATATGGGGCGCAAAGGCTATGAGGCGCATCTGGGCGAACGCGGGGTCAAGCTTTCGGGCGGGCAACGGCAACGGGTGGCCTTGGCGCGCGCCATTCTCAAGGATGCGCCGATACTGGTTCTGGACGAGGCGACCTCGGCGCTGGATTCCGAGGTCGAGGCGGCAATCCAGACCGCGCTGGAGCGGGTGATGCAGGGCAAGACGGTGCTTGCCATTGCGCACCGGCTTTCAACCCTGTCCGAGATGGATCGTATCATCGTGTTGGAGGCGGGGCGCATCGTCGAACAGGGCACCCACGAGGTACTTTTGGCCCGCAATGGGCGCTATGCCCAGTTCTGGGCGCGGCAATCAGGCGGATTTTTACGGACCGAAGAAACGGAATAGGGACTGTTGCCGCAGGGCCGCTGCGGCTATCACGCGCATATGACAAAGCAATTCACGATAGAACGGTTGGGCCATCAGGGCGATGGGGTGGCGCAGGGGTCGATCTTTGCGCCGCGGACATTGCCCGGAGAGGTGGTCAGCGGTGTGGTCGAGGGCGACCGGCTGACTGAAATCCGGATCGAAACGCCTTCGTCCGACCGGGTGAAGCCGGTTTGCCGGCATTATCAGGGCTGCGGTGGCTGCCAGTTGCAACATGCTTCCGAGCCCTTTGTCGCGGGCTGGAAGCAGGAGGTGGTGCACCGGGCGCTGATGGCGCAGCGGGTTGAAACGGTGTTTCGTCCGATCCAGACCTCGCCACCGCAATCGCGGCGGCGGGCCACTTTTGCCGCGCGACGCACGAAAAAGGGCGCGCTGGCCGGATTTCATGGGCGTGCCTCGGACAGCATTGTCGAAATTCCGGACTGTCAGCTGTTGCTGCCGGGGTTGCTGGCTGCCTTGCCGGTGGCCGAGGCGCTGGCCATGGCGGGCGGCAGTCGCAAGGCGGTTCTGGCCGTCACCGCGACGTTGTCAGAGGTCGGACTTGATATCGCGGCGAGCGGCGGCAAACCGCTGGACGGGCCGTTGCAGGTGGCACTGGCCCAGCTGACCGAACGCCACGGGCTGGCTCGCCTTGCTTGGGATGGTGAGGTGATCGCCATGCGCGCAGGCCCGGTGCAGCGGTTCGGGGCTGCCGCCGTGGTGCCGCCCTCGGGGGCCTTTCTTCAGGCCACGCAACAGGGCGAGGCGGCGCTTTTGGCCGCGCTGCGCGAGATCGTTGGCCCGGCCCGGCGCATCGTCGACCTGTTCGCGGGCTGCGGCACCTTTTCGCTGCCGCTGGCCGAGCGTGCCGAGGTGCACGCGGTCGAGGCCGACAAGGCGATGATCGCCGCGCTGGATGCTGGTTGGCGCAAGGCGCAGGGGCTCAAGGCCGTGAGCTCCGAGGCGCGGGATCTGTTTCGCCGCCCGCTGATGCCGGATGAATTGGCCCCGTTTACCGCGCCCTTCGACGCCGCCGTTCTGGACCCGCCGCGCGCGGGAGCCGAGGCGCAGGTCGAGCAGCTTGCTTTGGCGCGGGTGCCGATAATCGCCTATATCTCGTGCAATCCGGTGACGTTCGCGCGCGATGCGGCGCGTCTGATTGCGGCGGGCTATAACCTGAATTGGGTGCAGGTGGTGGACCAGTTCCGCTGGTCGGCGCATGTGGAGCTTGCGGCGTCGTTCACCCTGGATAAAACTAAGGATAAACCAAAAAAAGCCTAACAGGCAGGAGACGGGCAGATGCAATTCAGAACCCGACTTGAAGGTTTTCTGGAGCTCCCGGCGTTCGGCCGGTTCATTACCGGCGTCATCGTGGTCAACGCGGTGCTGCTGGGGATGGAAACCTCGGAAACGCTGATGTCGCGCCTCGGTCCGCTGATCGAGGCGCTGGACAAGCTGTGTCTGGCGATTTTCGTGGTCGAGATCGCGCTCAAGATGGTGGCGCAGGGCTGGCGGTTCTTTGTCTATGGCTGGAACCTGTTCGACTTTTTTATCGTCGGCATTTCGCTGGTGCCCGGGGCGCAGGGGCTTTCGGTGCTGCGGGCGCTTCGGATTTTGCGGGTGTTGCGGGTGATTTCCGTGGCGCCGCGCCTGCGCCGGGTGGTCGAGGGGTTCATCACCGCACTGCCCGGCATGGGCAGCGTGTTCTTTCTGATGGCGATCATCTTCTATATCGGCTCGGTGATCGCCACCAAGCTGTTCGGCCCGGAGTTCCCGGAATGGTTCGGCACGCTGGGGCTGAGCGCGTATACGCTGTTTCAGGTCATGACGCTGGAAAGCTGGTCGATGGGCATCGTGCGCCCGGTGATGGAGGTGCATCCCCATGCCTGGGTCTTTTTCGTACCCTTCATCATTGTCACCACCTTTGCGGTGGTCAACCTGTTGGTGGGCCTGATCGTGAATTCGATGCAGGATGCGCACCAGCAAGAGGCCGGGGATCGCACCGCCGCCTATCGGGATGAGGTCTTGGCGCGATTGCTGGCGATCGAGCAACGCCTGTCCGACGATGCAGAGCTGAACGGTAAAAAGTGATTTTGAGAATCCGTCACGCGAGGATATTGACCTTGGGGGGCGATCAGGCGGAGATCCGGGAATGAAGAGACGCACATTTACACTCGGGGCCACCGCGGCGCTGGCCGTGGCCGGATGCAGCAGCAGCAGGTTCCAGAGCTATCGCGGGCCAGAGGTCACCTCGGTCGTGGTAAACAAGGGCGCGCGCAGTCTGTACTTGCTGCATCACACCGAGATCCTCAAAGCGTACAAGGTGAGGCTGGGGTTCGCCCCCGAAGGCCACAAGGAATATGAGGGCGACGGACGGACGCCAGAGGGCGCCTATGTCATCGACCGGCGCAACCCGAACAGCGACTTTCATCTGTCGCTGGGCATTTCCTATCCGAACCGAGAAGACGTGGCGCGCGCTGCGGCGCTGGGCAAGAGGCCGGGCGGTGACATTTTCATTCATGGCCAGCCGCTGACCTATCAGCCCAAGGGGGGCGATTGGACCGCGGGCTGTATCGCGGTAAAGAACCGCGAGATCGAAAAGATCTATGCCATGGTGCGCGACGGCACCCCGATCATGCTCAGGGCTTGATCGGGGTGGAGCTGATTGGGAACCTGGTCAGGTCGGGCTGGATCAGCCGCCCATCACCAAGGTCCACCAGATCTTGCCATTGCCTTCCTGGAACCAGGAGAAGCCCAGATCCGTCGCTTTCTTGTCGAGGATGACAGCGCGCGTGCCCGGTTCATCCATCCAGGCGGCAAGGGTTTCAAGCTCGGTTTCATAGGTTTCCGAGATGTTCTCGCCCAGCATTGCGCGGTCATATCCGGCACGTTGAACCCGATCGAGCGGCGAGGAGCCGTCCGAGCTGAAATGCCAGGGCCGGTTCTGGACTGACATATCGCGCGAATGGGTGGCGGCGGCAGCGTTGAGCCGCGCGTCCAGCTTCACCGGGGTGGCACCGGCGGCTTGACGCAGGGCGTTGATCGAATCCAGCATACGGTACTGCACTTTCGACGTGTCGCCGCCGCGGATGCGATACACCTTTGTGGAGAGCCCGCTGGCGCTGGATCCGGTGCTTTGGGTATCATAGCCGGTGTCACAGGCCGCGAGCCCCAGAAGGCTGACAAGCAGTATCGAAAGTATACGCACGATGTTCCACCCTGAAAATCACTTTGCCCTTCGGACTTAACGCGCCAAGTCGGCGGGCGCAAATGCGCAGCGGGCCGGAGTCGGTGGTTTTGTCGGTTTGATTTGCGACTGCGACTTTCACGTCATAATATGCTTAATATTGCGGAGAGAAGAGTAAGGGTAGGTTGTACCATGTCGAAATCTTCATTCATGAGGCCCTCGCGCCGCAGCTTTCTCGTCGGGGGGGCGGCGCTGATCGGATCGCCAGCACTGGCGAGCGAAGCGGCAGAGGCCCCGGATCCGCTGCGTCCGGCCCCGGCCGCCGAACCGGCGGTTCGTCACAATATCTCGAGTTTCCGCTCGGTGAATTGGCAAGCCTATTTCAGCAACCTGCGCAACGGGGCGATTCTGGTCGACACCCGGTCGCGGGCGCTGCATTTCTGGGCAGAGGACCATGCGACCTACAAACTTTATCCGTCGAGCGTTCCGCTCACCGACGAGATGACCCGACGCGGACGTACCAGCGTGATCCGCAAGGTCGTCGGCCCAAGCTGGGCTCCGACGCCGTCGATGAAAAAGCGAAATCCGGAATGGCCGAACTTTATTCCACCGGGGCCGGACAATCCGCTGGGAACCCATGCACTGTATCTGAGTTGGAAATTCTATCGCATCCACGGAACCCATGATACGCGCAAGATCGGGCGTCGGTCGTCGAATGGCTGCATCGGGCTTTATAATGAACATATCGCCGAGCTGTTCTCGTTTGCCAAAGTGGGCACGCAAGTGTTGCTAATTTGACGACATGGTGGTGCTGCAAGCGCGAAAAGAAGAAACAAGCGTTTGCAATCGTGCCGTTAAGCTGCTTAAAAAAAGTCCACGAGGTAAAGTCTTGGGTGCGTAGATTCTGAGTGTTGGGTCTACGCTAAATCTGGAGGTTAATTATGAAGAAACTTGTTCTCGCCGCTGTACTGGCTGGCGCCGCTACGTCCGCAACTGCTGGTTCGCTTGCCGAGCCGATTGTTGAAGCACCGGTTATCGTTGAAGAAGCCAGCAGCTCGTCGAACGGCATCCTGCTGCCCCTGCTTCTGCTGGTTCTGGTTGGTGCCGCAGTCGCCGGTAGCTAATCGCTACACGTTTGACTACGAAAAAGGCGATGGGTTTTCCCATCGCCTTTTTTGTTGTGCCCGGCTCTGATTGAGTGTCCGCGTCCCCGCGCGGGATGGGTCAGGCGATCCAGCCGGACAGATTTTCACCGATCACCGTGCACAGCGCGTCAATATGCGCGTCATCGTCGTTCAGGCAGGGGATATAGGTGAAATCCTTGCCGCCTGCGGCCTCAAAGCTTTCCCGGATCTCGCCGTTGATCTCCTCCAGCGTTTCGATGCAATCGGCGGAAAATGCTGGCGCGATCACCGCGATGTTGGTTTTGCCCTGCCGGGCCAGCTCGGCCACATGTTCAACGGTATAGGGTTTCAGCCACTCTTCCGGGCCAAATTTTGACTGGAAGGTGGTGATCAGATCACTGTCTGCCCAGCCCAGCCGCTGTTTCAGCAGGCGCGTCGTTTTCTGACACTGACAGTGATAGGGATCGCCCTGCATCAGATAGCGCTGCGGCATGCCGTGATAGGAACAGACCAGAATATCGGGTTTGCGCGCCGCCGTGGCATAGGCGCGCTCGACCGATTGGGCCAACGCCTCGATATAGCGGGGGTGGTCGAAATAGGCCGGCACCGTGCGACTGGCGGGCTGCCATGGCGCGTCCATCAGGGCGCGAAAGAAGGCGTCGTTTGCGGTGGCGGATGTGGCCCCGGCGTATTGCGGATAGAGCGGAAAGAACAGGATGCGCTGGCAGCCGGCCTTGATCATCGCGCTGACCTTGCTTTTGGTCGACGGGTTGCCATAGCGCATGCAGAAATCGACCATGACCTGATCGCCGAACCGGGTCTTGAGGCTTTGCTCGACCTTGGCGGTCTGGTCCTTGGTGATGGTCATCAACGGGCTTTCATTGCTCGCCTCGTTCCAGATCGACTTGTAATTGGCACCGCTGGAGAACGGCCGTTTGCTCAGGATGACGAGCTGCAACAGCGGCTGCCATTTCCACGCCGGATAGTCGATCACCCGCTGGTCCGACAGAAATTCGCTCAGATAGCGGCGCATCGGCCAATAGGAATAGTGATCGGGCGTGCCGAGGTTGGCCAGCAGCACGCCGGTTTTGGGCGTCGGGATCTTCGGATGGTCGGCAGGGGCATGCGCGGGGCGGGCGGCGTCGGTCATGGGAGCATCCTGATTGCTGGGGTCATGGGCGCAGATAAGGGGAATCGCCCGTTCGTCAATCTGACAGCGGGGTTTCCGTTGTGTTCAAGGCATCTGCCAGCCGCGTCCGCGCCGATCCCGGACGCAGCGGTTTGGGCTGGCTTTCCGACGGGGCCCAGCCGGTCAGGCTGACCAATTCGAAACTGGCCCGCAACCGGCCTGCGGGGGTGGCGAAATGTTCGGCGTAAAGCGCAGCGGCGCGGGCAAACACGGCGCGGCGGGTCGGGCGGCGCAACCGATTGCTCAGTACGTTGGTTTCGCCCATGCCGCGCAGGTCGTGCATCAGATGGGGCAGGTCGCGATATTCGGCGGTCAGTTTCAGGCTGTCGGCCACCGGCAGGGCCAGCCCGGCGCGTTGCAGCAGCGCGCCCAGTTCGCGGAGCTCGCCCATCGGGGCGATCCGGGGGGACAGCCCACCGGTGATTTCGCTTTCGGCCTGACCGAGGGTGGCGCGCAGTTCGTTCAGGGTCTCTCCGCCGAGCAGAAAGACAAGCAGGAACCCGTCTTCTTTCAACGCCCGGCGGCATTGGATCAACTGTCCGACCGGATCATTGGCCGTGTGCAGGCACATGGCGTGGATCACAAGGTCGTGCGAGTCGGGCGTTAGATCCAGCGTGTCGTCGTCGGGCACGATACGGGCCTGCGCGAAGGCGGGGTGCCACAGATCGGGGCAGGGGGTGACGATGGCCGGCTGCGTGAAGGTTCTGTTAACCAGCGACAGGCGATCCTGAGCCTCGTCCAGCGCCGTATGGTGCAGGAACAGGCTGTCTTCGCGCATGCGGGCGCGGCGGGCGGACAGGGCTTGCCTGTCGAATAGGGGGGGCGCGGATGTCATGGTGGCAAACTAAGCCTTTGCGTGCGGGGTTACAAACGGCTGTTGCACTGATTTACCCGCCGCGCTGTCTCGGCTGCGGCACCCAGGTCGAAAGCGATTTCGGCCTGTGCGGCGCGTGCTGGCGCGAGACGCCTTTTATCGGCGGTACGGTCTGCGACAGCTGTGGTTTGCCGCTGGACGGGGCGGAGGACGGGCACCGGATCGAATGCGATGCCTGCATGGACCAGCCGCGCCCGTGGCGGCAAGGGCGTGCAGCGCTTTTGTACGCCGATCGGGCGCGACGTCTGGTTTTGGCGCTGAAGCATGGCGACCGATCCGATATCGCGCGCCCGGCGGGGCTTTGGCTGGCCCGTGTTGCGCGCCCGATGATCGAGCCGGAAACCGTGATCGCGCCGGTGCCGCTGCATTGGTCGCGGCTGCTGCGCCGGCGCTATAATCAGGCGGCGCTGCTGGCGCAATCGCTTGCGGCACAGACGGGCGCGGCGTGCTGTCCCGACCTGTTGATCCGGCCCCACCGCACCCCGATGCTGGACCACGTCACCGCCGAGCAGCGCAAGACGATCCTGCGAAAGGCGATTTCAGCCCATCCCAGACGCCACCAGCGCATGATTGGGCGCCCGGTGCTTTTGGTGGATGATGTGATGACATCCGGCGCCACCTTGACTGCCTGCGCCGAGGCCTGCCATGCGGCTGGCGCGGCTTCGGTTGACGTGGTGGTACTAGCACGCGTTGCAAAGGATGACTAAATCCAGCACAACGCGATATGTCGAGAGGATCAGATATGAAACCGGTCGAGATTTATACGTCGCCGCTTTGCGGCTTTTGTCACGCCGCCAAACGGCTGCTGACCCAAAAGGGTGTCACCTTTTCCGAGATTGATGTCTGGGCCAGCCCGGACCGCAAGCCGGAGATGATCCAGCGCGCCAATGGCGGCCGTACGGTGCCGCAGATCTTTATCGGCGAAACCCATGTCGGCGGCTGTGACGAACTGTACGCACTGGAAAGGGGCGGCAAGCTTGACGCGCTGCTGGCCGAGTCATGAAGACCGCGCTGGTGCAGCTTTGCTCGGGCGATGATCCGGGCGACAATCTGCGGCAGGTGCAATGGATGCTGGCCGAGGCCGGGGCCGAGGGTGCGGAATTCGCCCTGACGCCCGAGGTGACCAATTGCCTGTCCTCCGGCCGCGCCCGCCAGAACGAGGTTTTGTGTCTGGAAGGCGATGATCCCACGCTTGCCGCGCTGCGCCAGCAGGCCGAAGAGCTGGGCATCTGGCTGTTGATCGGCTCGCTCGCGCTCAAGACCGGCGACCCCGACGGGCGGTTCGCCAACCGCTCTTTCCTGATCGGGCCGGATGGCGGCATCCGAGCGCGCTATGACAAGATCCACATGTTCGATGTGCAGGTCACGGCGGAGGAAACCTATCGCGAATCGGATGGGTTCCGGCCCGGCGACCGCGCGGTTCTGGCGCAAACGCCGTTTGGCGCGGTGGGGATGACGGTGTGCTATGACGTGCGCTTCCCGCATCTGCATCAGGCGCTGGCCCGCGCCGGGGCGCAGATCCTGACCGTCCCGGCGGCGTTTTCGCCAGTTACCGGTGCCGCCCATTGGGAGCCGCTGTTGCGTGCGCGCGCGATCGAGACCGGCTGTTTCGTCCTCGCCCCCGCTCAGACCGGCACCCACCCCACCAGTGGGGGCAAGCAACGGCGCACCCATGGCCACAGCATGGCGATCTCGCCCTGGGGCGAGGTTCTGGTTGATGGCGGAACCAAGCCGGGCATTCATGTCTTTGACATGGACATGTCGCTGGTAGAGGATGCGCGCTCCAAGGTGCCCTCCCTGACCCATATCCGGGACTTTCACGGGCCATAAGCGCGGGACCGCATGACCGAAGATAGCAACAATCCCCTTGCGGTGGCCCTGTTTAGCGAGCTTTTGACCGCCGATCAGCTGATGCGCAACCGGCTCAGCCGGGTGTTGCCCAAGGGGATGGAAATCTCGCATTTTTCGGTGTTGAACCATCTGGCGTTCTTGCAGGACGAGCGTAGCCCGGCGCAGCTGGCCGATACGTTCCACGTGACCCGTGGCGCGATGACCAACACGCTGAACAAGCTGGAATGGGCAGGTTACGTGCATATCCGCCCCGATTGGGACGATGCGCGGCGCAAGATGGTGGCGATCAGCCCGGCGGGCAAACAGGCGCGCGATCAGGCGGTCGCGGTGATCACCCCGATGATCAATCAGGTGGTGGGCGCGCTGGGCGCGACCAAGGTGCGCGAAGTGCTGCCGGTGCTGCGCGATCTGCGGCTGCGGCTAGAACAGGTGGATTGACCGGTTTCCAAGCGGGAACAGCCAGTCGGGAACAGCCAGAGATGAGGCTTTGAGTCGTCCCTAACCTGCGCCCAGATAGGCGCGCAGCGTGGGCGGCGGGTTGTCGAGCAGATCGACGGTGGGTTGCGGCGGATGCGCCACGCCTTCGGCCACGAGGATCGCCAGATCGGCGATCCGGCGGGCATCGTCGGGATCATGGCTGATCATCATCAGCGTCGCGCCGGTCTCCTGTACCAGCGCCGCGACCAGATCCAGCATTTCCGCCTTCAGGGCCGGGCCAAGCGCGGCGAAAGGTTCGTCCAGCAGCAGCAGCGGGCGGTCCTGCAGCATCACTCGCGCCAGCGCCGCGCGGCTTTGCTGCCCACCGGACAGTGCACCGGGCTTGCGCTCTTCCAATCCTTGCAGACCAACCCGGGCCAGTGCCGCGCGCACGCGGGCCTTTTGTTTGGACGTAAGTCGCAGATCGGGGCGCAGGCCAAGACCGGCATTTTGCGCCACGGTGAGATGCGGAAACAGGTTGCCGTCCTGAAACAACATGGCGACGGGGCGCGCGCCGGGGGCGTCCTGGGTGATGTCGCGCCCGTCCCAAAGGATGCGGCCCCGCTCCAGCGGTCGAAACCCGGCGATCGCCTCGATCAGTGTGGTCTTGCCCGCCCCAGAGGGGCCGATCACCGCGATTTTCGCGCCGGAGTCGATGGCGAAATCCGCCGTTACGGTGAACACCCCGTTGCGGATCACCGCATCCTCAAGGTTCAGCATGCCAGCGCCCTCCACGGTCAAAGATCCAGAAGGCCAGCATCGACAGCCCCAGCAACAACAACGCCGCCCCTGCGGCCGCCTCCATCCGGTAGGCCCCCATCAGACGATAGATCTGCAACGGCAGCGTTGCCATATCCTGATCGGCAAACAGCGCGATAACGCCGAGATCCCCCATCGACAGGGCCGCAGCAAGCCCGGCGGTAAAGCCAATCTGCGCTCGCATCCGAGGCAGCAGTACCAGCCGCAGAAACGGACCGCCGCCCATGTTCAAGCCCAGCCCCAGCCGGCCAAAATCGCCGATCACCGCCCGTGCGCGCGGCACCAGAATGCGCAGCGCGAAGGGCAGCGCCATCACCGCGTTGACCAGCGCCGTGACCGGCAAGGCCAGCGCACGGGGATCGGCCAGCGGATAGATCACGATGAACAGCCCGGTGCCGATTACCAGCGGCGAAACCGCAAGCCCCAGCAGCCCGGCAATCTCGATCCACGCGGCGCGGCGCGCCATGGCGATGCTCGCGGCCATCGGCACCGCCAGTAAAAGCAGCACGCCGGTGCTGAGCAGCGCAATCAGGACCGAGGTGCGGGCGGCGTGAAAGACACTGGCGGGCAGCTCTGTCAGCCCCGGCAGCCCGGCCATGGCGATCGCCGCCAGCGGCAGTAGTAGGAACAGCGCCGCAACGGTGATTGCCGCGCCGTCCAACAGCCGCAGCGCGGGGGTATTGGCATCCCAGCGCTGCACCGACCGGTCCAGCCCGGCCCCAAAGCCACTACCCGGTGCAGCGCGCAGGGCCAGCCCCGCCGCTAGCGCGGTCAGCACGATCTGGATGCCCGACAGCAGCGCCGCGCGGCCAAGGTCGAAATCGAACCGGAACGCCTGATAAATCGCCAGCTCGACTGTGGTGGCGCGCGGGCCACCGCCCAGCGTCAGCGCCACCGCAAAGGATGTCAGGCAAATGGCAAACACCACCGCCAGCGCGCCGGGGGCGGTACGGGCCAGCATCGGGCGTTCCAGCAGCCGCCAGATCGCCCCCGGCCCGGCCCCCAGTTGCGCGGCCAGACGAAAGCGTTCGCCGGGGATCTCTTGCCAGCCCTGCAGGATCAGCCGGGTCGCCAGCGGCAGGTTGAAAAACACATGCGCCAGCACCACGCCGTGCAGCCCGTAGATGCGCAGCGGCTCAAGCCCGAGCGCGCCCAACGCCTGACTGACCCAGCCAGCGCGGCCAAACACCGCCAGCAGCCCCAGTACCGCCACGATCACCGGCAGGATGAACGGCGCGCCCAACAGCGTGATCAGTGCGCCACGCCCGACAAAGCGACGCCGCGCCAAGGCGCGCGCCACCGGCACCGCGAGCGCAACGCTCAGCCCCGCCGACAGCGCCGCCTGTATCAGGGTGAAGCGCAATGCCTGCCAATCGGACGGATCCAGCCCGGAGCCGGGCTCGGCCCGCCAGATCACGGCGGCCAACGCCCCAAGGATCAGCGTGGCAACGCATAGCGCCGCGCCGATCCCCGGTGCGCCGCTTACCGGCTGAGCGCGGTCAGCCATTCGGCCAGCGCCGGATCACGCAGCGCCGCCGCCTCTTCAGGTGACAAAAGCAACGCCTTTCCCGGTGTGATCAGCGTGTCGAACCCATCTGGCAACCCGGCCTCGGGGGTCACCGCCGGATACATCCAGTTGGTGGTTGGAATGATCGACTGGAACGCGTCGGAGACCATGAAGTCGAGGAACTGGTCCGCCAATTCCGGCTGGTCGCTGGTGGCGAGCTTTCCGGCGACCTCGATCTGCATGTAATGGCCTTCATCGAACCGCGCGGCGGTCTTGCTGTCATCCTCTTCCGCAATCAGGTGATAGGCGGGCGAGGTGGTGTAGGAGAGCACCATATCCGCCTCGCCGTCCAGAAACAGGCCATAGGATTCGGACCAGCCCTTGGTGACGGTCACGATATTGTCGGCCAGTCCGTCCCAGATCGCCGGCGCCTCATCGCCGTAAGCGGCCTTGACCCACATCAGCAGCCCCAGCCCAGGGGTAGAGGCGCGCGGATCCTGAATCACGATCTTGAGATCGCTGTCGGCCAGCGCGCGAAAGGAAGTCGGCGCACTCAGCGTCTTGTCGTGAACAAAGGCGAAATAGCCCCAGTCATAGGGCACGAAATCCGCATCACTCCACGCCACCGGCATGTCGAATGTGGCGCTGACGGCATGGGGGGCGAACAGCCCGGTGTCGCGCGCGGCCTGAACAAGGTTGGTGTCTAGCCCCAGCACGACATCGGCGTCGCTGCGTGCGCCTTCCAGTTTCAGCCGCGCCAGCAGTGCCGCGCCGTCACCGGCCGCAACCAGCTTGAGATCACAGCCGCACTGCGCCTCAAACGCCTTTTCCACCAGCGGGCCGGGGCCCCATTCGGTGGTGAAACTGTCATAGGTGTAAACGGTGAGTGTTGGCGTCTCGGCAAGGGCCGCCGAGGCCGAAAACAATCCCGCTGCAAATGCAAGATACTTCATGGCATCCTCCGATTGCGGCGACAGGGCAAGGGTGGAGGCAGGTCCATTAACCTTCCCTACGCCGGTATGAGCCGGGTCAGGTTCAACGGGTTCGCGCGATGCATCTCAGCCCTTTCAGGCACCCCGAGGTGGGGCAGACCCTAGTGGGGTGGCGCGACGGCGGCAAGGCAAAACCCCTTGAGCGACCGGGCAGGCCCGGCTAGACCGCAGGGCAAAGGAGCGCCCGCCATGTCCATCAACACCTTCGGCCATCTTTTCCGCGTCACCACATGGGGCGAAAGCCACGGGCCCGCGCTGGGCGCCACGGTTGACGGCTGCCCCCCGGGCGTGCCGGTGGACGCGGCGATGATCCAGCAGTGGCTTGATCGGCGCAAACCGGGCACCAGCCGCTATACCACCCAGCGGCAGGAGCCCGACGCGGTGCGGATCCTGTCGGGCGTGTTCGAGGGGCAGACCACCGGCACCCCTGTGCAGCTGATGATCGAGAACACCGACCAGCGGTCCAAGGATTACTCCGACATCATGGAAAAGTTCCGCCCGGGTCATGCCGATATCACCTATTGGCAGAAATACGGCATCCGTGACTATCGCGGCGGCGGCCGCTCTTCGGCGCGCGAGACGGCAGCGCGGGTGGCGGCCGGCGGGCTGGCGCGGGCGGCGCTGGCAAGGCTGGCCCCTGATTTGCAGATCACCGGCTATATGACCCGGATCGGCCCGCAGGAAATCGACCGCGAGCGGTTCGATTGGAACACCATCCCCCAGAACCCGTTCTGGTGCCCCGATGCACAGGCGGCAGAGGACTGGGCGAGCTATATGAAGGCGTTGCGCAAATCCGGCAATTCGGTGGGCGCCGTGATCGAACTGGTGGCGCGCGGCGTGCCTGCGGGCCTCGGCGCGCCGGTCTATGGCAAGCTCGACACCGATCTGGCCGCTGCGATGATGTCGATCAACGCCGTCAAGGGCGTGGAAATCGGCGAAGGCATGGGGGCCGCCATGCTCACCGGCGAGGACAACGCCGATGAGATCTTCATGGGCAACGATGGCTGCCCGGTGTTCTCCTCGAACCACTCGGGGGGCATTCTCGGTGGCATCTCCACCGGGCAGGACGTGGTGGTGCGTTTCGCGGTGAAACCCACCTCGTCGATCCTCAAGACTCGCCAGACCATCACTAAATCGGGCGAGGCGGCCGAGATCATCACCAAGGGCCGTCACGACCCCTGCGTTGGTATCCGCGCGGTACCGGTGGGCGAGGCGATGATGGCCTGCGTCCTGCTCGATCATATCCTGCTCAATCGTGGCCAGATCGGCGGCGCGGTGGGCGAGACGCGTGGGCGTATTGGCTGATCTTGGCGCTTTGCGGGTCCGGCTGCGGGCGATTGCGCAGGCTCGCATGGCGGCGGACCCGGCCCATGATCTGGCCCATCTTGACCGGGTCTGGGCCAATGCCGAGCTGATCGCGGACGACACTGTTGATTGCCCGGTGCTGCTGGCGGCCTGCTATCTGCATGATCTGGTAAACCTGCCCAAGGATTCGCACGCCCGGGACCAGGCCTCAACACAGGCGGCAGAGGCGGCCGCACCGATCCTGCGCGATCTCGGGTTCGACGCGACGCGCAACCGGGCCACCCAACACGCCATTGCCGCCCACAGCTTTTCCGCCGGTATTTCGCCCGAGACGCAAGAGGCGCGCATCCTGCGCGATGCAGATCGTCTCGACGCGCTGGGCGCCATCGGCGTCGCCCGCTGTTTCGCGGTGTCCGGTGCGCTGAACCGGCCACTTTATGATCCCGCCGACCCCTTTGCCCGGCATCGTGATCTGGACGACAAGGCCCATGCGCTGGATCATTTCCGCGCCAAACTGCTGGCGCTGCCTGCCGATATGTTGACGGTGCGAGGCCGGGCACTGGCACGAATCCGCGCGGCCCGCATGATCGCCTTTCTCCACGATCTGGGCGACGAGATTGGTAGCCCCCTTCCTTCCGACTGGACAGTTCCATGAGCGATATTCTCGGCATTACCTTTCCGATCTATGCCGCCGTGATCATCGGCTATCTGGTGGTGCGGATTGGCTGGTTCAAAGCGGCGGACATGCGCGTTTTGGGACAATACGTGCTGAACGTGGCGCTGCCGGCGCTGCTGTTCAACGCGGTGGCCGGGCGCGATCTGGGCGAGGTGCTGCGCCCGGGGTATCTACTGGTGATGGCAGTTGGCGGGTTGGTGACCATCGCGGTCGCCTGGCTGTGGTTCAGCGCCACAGCGCCCGACAAGCCGCGCCGCGCGCTGGCGGTGATGGGGGCCAGTTGCCCCAATTCCGGCTTCGTCGGCTATCCGGTGCTGCTGCTGGTGCTGCCCGATCTGGCCGGGGTGGTTCTGGCGCTGAATTTTCTGGTCGAGAACGTGTTGATCATCCCGATCTGCCTGATCCTGATGGATCTCGCCGCCGGGCGTGCCGGGGTATCGCCGCTGCGGCTGGTGCGCGACGTGCTTCTGGGCCTGTTCAAGCGCCCGATGGTGATCGGGCTGCTCTTGGGGCTGGCAGTTTCGGCGCTTGGTGTGGCGATCCCGGCCCCGGTCTCCCGGATGATGGGCATGTTGGCAGCCTCTGCCGCCGCGCTGTCCTTGATCGTGATCGGCGGCTCGCTGGTCGGGCTTCCGATGAAGGGAAACAAGACGCTGGCAAGCCAGATCGCCGCGGCCAAGCTGCTGCTGCATCCGGCAGCGGTTGCCATGGCGGCGCTCGCCCTGCCTGTGCTCGGGTTTGTCAGCCTGAGCGACGAGATGCGCAGCGCCGCGATCCTGTCGGCGGCGATGCCGATGTTCGGCATCTATACGGTGCTCGCACAGGAACGCGGTCTTGGCGGCGTGGCGTCGATCGCCATGCTGGCGGCCACCGCTGCCGCCTTCTTTACCCTCAGCGCCTTTCTGTTCTGGCTGACCTGAGCAGGAAAGGCGCTGCGCGCCTTGCCTCCGGCGGGAGTATTTCTTCCAAGAAGAAGACGCGGACCGGCTTTGCTTCTTCTTGTCTAAAATACTCAAATCCCTTGTGTCGTCGCGGGCGCCGGCTCACGTCAACAGCGTGCCATAGGTGTCGCGCAGCGCCTTTTTCTGCACCTTCCCCATGGTGTTGCGCGGCAGGGCGTCGACCATCACGATCTGTTTCGGTTGCTTGAACTTGGCCAGTTGCCCCTGCAGCGCGGCGGTGATGGCCTCTGGCGTGGTGCCTTCACCCTCCAGCACCACCACGGCGACGACGCCTTCGCCGAAATCGGGATGCGGCACCCCGATTACCGCGCTTTCCAGCACGCCGGGCAGATCGTCGATCAGGCTTTCGACCTCTTTCGGATAGATGTTGAAACCGCCAGAGATGATCATGTCCTTTTCGCGCCCGACGATGGAGACATAGCCGTCGGCGTCGATCATCGCCATGTCGCCGGTGACGAACCAGCCGTCTGGGCGCAGTTCCTCTGCCGTCTTCTCGGGCATCTGCCAATAGCCCTGAAAGACATTGGCGCCGCGCACTTCGAGAATGCCGATTTCACCGGCGGGGACCTCGGCGCCGTCCCGCATCACCCGGACCTCGACGCCGGGCAGCGGAAAGCCGACGGTGCCGGCGCGGCGCTCGCCGTCATAGGGGTTGGAGGTGCTCATGTTGGTTTCGGTCATGCCATAGCGTTCAAGAATGCGGTGGCCGGTGCGGGCCTGCCATTGTTCATGGGTTTCCACCAGCAATGGCGCCGAGCCGGAGATGAACAGCCGCATGTTGGCCGCGCGCTCTTTCGTCAGGCGTGGATCGGTCAGCAGGCGGGTGTAGAAGGTCGGTACGCCCATCAGCGCCGTGGCTTGCGGCATCGCGTCGAGGATCGCGTCGACGTCAAAGCCCTTGAGGAAGATCACCCGCGCGCCGGACAACAAGGCCACGTTGGTGGCGACGAACAGCCCGTGGGTGTGAAAGATCGGCAGCGCGTGGATCAGCACGTCTTGCGCGGTGAACTTCCAATAGTCGCGCAGCATTTCGGAGTTCGAGGCGAGGTTGGCATGGCTCAGCATCGCGCCCTTGGAGCGCCCCGTGGTGCCGGAAGTGTACAAAATCGCCGCCAGATCGTCCGGTCCGCGCGTAATGGGGGTAAAGCCGCCGCGCCCGACCACCGCGTCGATCAGCGTGCCCAGCCCCTTGCCGTCGAGCGTGACCACCCGGGCCGCACCTGCGATTTCCGAGATCGCATCGTATTTCGCCGGATCGCAGACCACCACGCGCGGCGTGGCATCGCCAAGGAAATAGGCCAGCTCTGGCGTGGTATAGGCGGTGTTGAGCGGCAGGAACACGCCGCCCGCCATCACCGTTCCGAGGTACAACTGGATCGCCTCGATGGTCTTGTCGACCTGAACCGCCACCCGATCGCCCGGCTGCACCCCCATTGCCACCAGCGCCGCCGCGTTGCGTTCGGCCCCGGCGAAGAGTTCGCCAAAGGTCATGCTGGCGCGGGCCGGGAAAGTTGCAAAATTTCGCGTCTCATGGCCGAGCGAAGCCGCATGCAGGCGGGAAATCAGGTGGTTATCGTCGTACATCTCTTGCCTCTTGCGCTGCTGTCGGGCCTATCTGCGCCTTGCGGGGCGGCGAAATCAACCCGTTGATCTTTCTCATGGCAAGAGGCAGGCTCCGCCCATGGCGACATTGTTAACATCGCATCGACCTGGCCTTGCCGTGACCCTGAAACTCAGCGCTATTTGCCTGTTTTCGACCATGGCGGCCCTGATCAAGGCATCCTCTGGCGACGTGCCGCCGGGCGAGGCGGTGTTCTTTCGCTCGTTCTTTGCGATCCCGGTCATTCTGGTCTGGATCTCGCTGCGGGGAGAGCTGCGCACCGGGTTGGTGGCGCGGCGGCCGATGGGGCATTTCTGGCGCGGGGTGATCGGCACCACCTCCATGGGGCTGACCTTTGCCGGGCTTGGCCTGCTGCCGCTGCCCGAGGTCACCGCGATTGGCTATGCCACGCCGATCTTTACCTTGATTCTGGCGGCGGTGATGCTGGGCGAACGAATCCGGCTGATCCGGATTTCCGCAGTTGTGATCGGGCTGGTCGGGGTTCTGATCATGCTTTGGCCGCGTCTGGGCGGCGGCTTCAGCGGGCAAAGCACGGCGACGCTCGGGGCGATTTTGATCCTTGGCGCGACCGCGCTTCGGTCGCTGGTGCAGATCCATATCCGCAAGATGGTCGCCACCGAAACGACATCGGCCATCGTGTTCTATTTCTCGGCGACGGCTGCGGCCTTGTCGTTGCTTTCGCTGCCCTTTGGCTGGGTGGTCCCCAGCCCGATGGCCGCCACAATACTGGTGCTGGCCGGTTTGGTCGGCGGTACGGCGCAGATCCTGATGACCGCCTCTTATCGCTTTGCGCCGGCCTCGATGCTGGCGCCCTATGAATACGCCTCGATGCTGTTTGCGATCCTGATCGGCTATGTCTGGTTTGACGAGGTGCCCACCGTCATCATGCTGGCTGGGGCGGCGCTGGTGATTGCGGGCAATATTCTGGTGATCTGGCGCGAACATCAGCTTGGGCTGGAGCGTGCACGCGTGCGCGCGGTGAGCGATCCGAAAGCGTGATCTTTACCCCGGCATGGCCTCCCCTATGATCCGCCTGAACAGTCAAAGGAACATGATGTGACCGACGCCGACGCGCATAAGAAGAACATGAAAGACCTGCAGGCCAAACAGCGGGCCAAGGTGGCCGAGGCGCAGGACCCGGAACGCGGTCTGGTGCTGGTGCATACCGGCAATGGCAAGGGCAAGTCCTCGTCTGCCTTTGGCGTGGTGGTGCGTGCGCTGGGCTGGCGCAAGTCGGTTGGTGTGGTGCAGTTCATCAAGGGCAGCTGGATCACCGGAGAGCGGCAATTCTTTGACCGGCTCGGCGGCGTCGATTGGCACACGATGGGCGAGGGCTTTACCTGGGACACCCAGGACCGGGAGCGCGACATCGCCGCCGCCAAGGCCGCATTCCTGCGTGCGCGCGAGATGATGGAGAGCGGCGAGTTTGATTTGGTGGTGCTGGACGAGATCAATATCGCGCTGCGCTATGGCTATCTGAGCGCGCAAGAGGTTCTGGCGGGGCTCAACGCGCGGTCAGCTCGCACCAGTGTGATCCTGACCGGGCGCGACGCGCCGCCGGAGATTTGCGAGTATGCAGATCTGGTGACCGAGATGACCGAGGTGAAGCACCCCTACAACGCCGGGATCAAGGCGCAACGCGGTTTGGATTTCTGATCTGCAAGGCGGGGGCGCGGCCCCGGACTGAAAAAGCGGCACCGGGGGATCCCGACGCCGCTTTGGATCGTTTGAACGTGGTGCCCGCTTAGGAGGCCGCTTTCATCAGGCCCTGTTCCTTCAGCTGCGCATGGCATTCATCCAGCGCGCGGCGGGCCCGCTCGATCAGGATGTCGACCTCGGCCAGCGACAGGACCAGCGGCGGAGAGATCACCATACGGTCGCCCACATGGCGCATGATCAGGTTGTTGGCAAAGCAGCGTTCGCGGCAGATCAAGCCGACGGTGCCTGCATCCGAGGCGAATTTCGCCCGGCTTGCCTTGTCCGGCGTCAGCGCGAGAGAGGCCATCATGCCGACAATCTGGGTTTCCCCCACCAGCGGATGATCGGCCAGCCCATGCCATTTCTCGGCCAGATAGGGCGCGGTTTCTTCGCGCACGCGATCGACGATCCCCTCTTCCTCGAGGATACGCAGGTTTTCCAGCGCCACGGCGGCGGCGACCGGGTGGCCGGAATAGGTATAGCCGTGGTTGAACTCGATCCCGTCAATCGTCTTGGCGACCTCGTCGCTGACCACCGAACCGCCGATCGGCTGATAGCCCGAGCTGAGCCCCTTGGCGATGGTCATGATGTCGGGGCGGATGTTCAGGGTCTGGCTGCCGAACCAGTTGCCGGTGCGACCGAACCCACAGATCACCTCATCGAGGATCAGCAGGATTTCGTATTTGTCGCAGATCCGCTGGATTTCCGGCCAATAGCTGTCGGGCGCCACAATCACGCCGCCGGCGCCTTGAACCGGCTCGGCGATGAAGGCGGCGACGCGATCCTCGCCCAGATCCAGAATGGCCTGCTCCAGCTCGCGGGCGCGGGCGAGGCCGAACTCTTCGGGCGTCATGTCGCCGCCCTCGGACCACCAGTCGGGCTGGTTGATGTGGTGAATATTCGGGATCGGCAGACCGCCCTGCGCGTGCATGCCCGACATGCCCCCCAGCGAGCCGCTACCCATGGACGAGCCGTGATAGGCGTTGTGGCGGCTGATGAGGATATTCTTGTCCGGCTTGCCCTTGGCCGCCCAATAGGTGCGCACCATGCGGATATTGGTGTCGTTGGCCTCGGACCCGCCAGAGGCGAAGAAGACGTGGTTCAAATCACCCGGCGCCAGTTCGGCGATCTTGTTGGCCAGCGCAATCGCGGGCACATGGGTGGTCTGGAAGAAGGTGTTGTAATACGGCAGCTCGCGCATCTGGCGGGCGGCAACCTCGGCCAGTTCGTCGCGGCCATAGCCGATATTGACGCACCACAGCCCGGCCATGCCGTCGAGGATCTCGATTCCTTCGCTGTCGGTGAGATAGACGCCCTTGGCGCGGGTGATGACCCGTGCGCCCTTGGCCGTCAGTTCGTCACCGGTGGTGAAAGGGTGCATGTGGTGGGCGCTGTCCAGCGCCTGAAGCTCGGCGGTTGGCATGTGGTTGGTGATGGCGGGCATCGTGGCGACTCCTGCAATTTCGATGGTTGCGGGTAGAATATGATCAAATTTTTTGCTGTCAATCGAATCAGGAAAGCGCGCTGCTGTCCTCGAGCATCGCATCGACCATCTGCATCCCTTGTTCCACATCCTGCGCCATTGCCGCGCCCGCCGCGTCGCCGTCCCCTGCGCGCAGCGCCGCAAGCATCTCCTTGTGGCGGTCGGGCAGGTTTTGGGTGCCGAAACGGCCACAGACGACCCGCAGCGAGGGGCCAAACCGCAGCCACAGTCGATCGGACAGATCGGTCATCACCGGCGCCTGCGCCTGGGCGTAAAGCGCGGAGTGAAAACGGTAATTCTGCAGCAGATAGCCGGGGACATCGCCGGCCACGATGGCCATATCCAGCGCCGCGTCGATCGCCTCAAGCTCGGCGATCAGGGCCGGTGTGACATGGCGTGCGGCGCGGCGCGCCAGTTCGGATTCTATTGATTTCCTAACGAAAATAAGCTGTTCCACATCCGCTGCTGAAAGAACGGGCACGCTGACGCGGCGGTTGCCCTGAAACATCAACGCCCCGTCCGAGATCAACCGGCGGATCGCCTCGCGCACCGGAGTCATGCCCGCGCCCAGCGAATCAATCAGCCCCTGAATGGTCACCGGCTGGCCCGGAGCCATCTCTCCGAACAGAATTTGAGCCCGCAATTTTTGATAGACCTGTTCGTGAACCGGCGGTTCCGTTGCCGATTTCGTGGGTTTCGGTGCTGATTTTTTGATCAAATTCAACGGGCTTATTCCAATGTGAGTGACTTTACTTGCGTAAAACGAAGCTGCGTGAAAACATATCCCCTGTTGCCGCAGAAGGCAAAACTTGATCAAATCAGAATATGCGGGATCAACCCGCTCCTTCACAGGGAGATTACCATGACCTTCAAATCGCTGAGTCTGACCGCGGTTCTTGCGCTGGGCGCAACCGTCGCGCAGGCCGAAGAAGTCCGTGTCTACAACTGGTCGGATTATATCGACGAAGAGTTGCTGACCAAGTTCCAGGACGAGACCGGCATTGACCTGATCTATGACGTGTTCGACAGCAACGAGGTGCTGGAGACCAAAATGCTGGCCGGCGGATCGGGCTATGATGTGGTGGTCCCTTCGGGCACCTTCCTGCAGCGCCAGATTACGGCGGGCGCGTTCCAGAAACTCGACATGTCGAAACTGCCGAACCACAAGAACGTGTGGGATGTGGTGCAAAAGCGCACCGCGCAATATGACCCCGACAACGCCTATTCGATCAACTACATGTGGGGCACCACCGGCATTGGCGTGAATCTCGGCAAGGTGCGGGAACGGTTGGGCGAAGACGCCCCGATTGACAGCTGGGCGCTGGTCTTTGATCCCGCCAACATGGAAAAACTGGCAGATTGCGGCGTTCATTTCCTTGACGCACCGGCCGAGATGATCCCTGCCGCGCTGCAATATATTGGCGAGAATCCTGATACCCAGGATCCCGATGTGATCGCCAAGGCCGAGGCCGTCTATATGGCCGTGCGCCCCTATATCCAGAAGTTCCACAGCTCGGAATATATCAACGGGCTGGCCAATGGGGACATCTGCGTTGCCGTGGGGTGGTCGGGCGATGTGCTGCAAGCGCGCGACCGCGCGGCCGAGGCCGAAAACGGTGTCGAGATCGCCTATCACGCGCCCAAGGAAGGCGCGCAGATGTGGTTTGACCAGATGGCGATTCCGGTCGACGCGCCGAACCCGGACGGGGCGCATAAGTTCCTGAACTTCATTCTGGATGCCCAGAACATGGCGGCGGCGTCGAACTATGTCTATTACGCCAACGGCAACAAGGCCTCGCAGGAGTTTCTGGTCGAGGACGTGATCGGCGATCCGGCGATCTATCCCGATGCGGCGACGCTTGAAAACCTGTTCACCACCCGGCCCTATCCGGCCAAGGTGCAGCGGGTCGTCACCCGTCTGTGGACCAAGATCAAATCGGGCACCTGAGCCCCGATTTCGCGGGCGGGCCAATTGCGGCCCGCCCCGACCGAAGCTCAGATCAACCGGGGGCCACGTTGCAATCCACCATATTCGCGCCATGGGAAGACCCAGAGGCAAAACCGCTGATCCGTTTTCAGAACGTAACCAAGCGGTTCGGAACCTTCACCGCCATCGACGACCTGTCGCTGGACATCTATGAAAAGGAATTCTTTGCGCTGCTGGGGCCGTCAGGCTGTGGCAAGACCACGATGATGCGGATGCTGGGCGGGTTCGAAAACCTGACCGAGGGCCGGATCGAACTGGCCGGCAAGGATATTTCGGGGGTGCCGCCGAACAAGCGCGCGGTGAACATGATGTTCCAGTCCTATGCGTTGTTTCCGCATCTGAGCGTCTGGGACAATATCGCCTTTGGCCTGCGCCGCGATGGCCGCCCCAAGGACGAGGTTGCGGCCCGCGTCGCCGAGATGCTGAAACTGACCCGGCTGGAGAAATTCGGCCGCCGCAAGCCACACCAGATTTCCGGCGGCCAGCGCCAGCGCGTTGCGCTTGCCCGCAGCCTCGCCAAGGCGCCGAAACTGCTTTTGCTTGATGAGCCGATGGGCGCGCTCGACAAGAAACTGCGGCAAGACACCCAGTTCGAGCTGATGGATATTCAGGAAAAGACCGGCACGACCTTTGTCATTGTCACCCATGACCAGGAAGAGGCGATGACCGTCGCCTCTCGTGTGGCGGTGATGGACGAGGGCAAGCTGATACAGGTGGCGACGCCGGACCGGATCTATGAATCCCCCGAAAACGTCTATGTGGCCGATTTCATCGGCGAGGTGAACATCATCGAGGGGCGCGCCACGCTTGAGGGCGAGGAGACCTATCGCATCGACTGGGCCGAGGGCGAAGAGCCGCTGCGGGCCACCTCATCGACCCGGTTCGACAATGGTCAGACCTGTTTTCTGGCGATCCGGCCGGAAAAGGTGACGATCTCGCCCGAGCGCCCCGAGGGGGCGGTGAATGCGGTGCATGGCAAGGTGCTCGACATCGCGTATCTGGGCAATATCTCGACCTATCACGTCGAGCTGGCATCGGGCACGGTGATCAAGGCGCAGGCGGCGAACACGCGCCGGATCTCGCGCCGGAGTTTTACATGGGAAGATCCCGTCTGGCTGTCCTGGACGGTCACCGGCGGCGTTCTTCTGGCGGGGTGACGCGATGCGCCGTTTCCTCCTGATCTCGGTTCCCTACGTTTGGCTTTTGGCGCTGTTTCTTGCGCCCTTTGTCATCGTGTTCAAGATTTCGCTCTCGGATATCGCGCTGGCGATCCCGCCCTATACACCGACACTGGATCTCGGTGCCGGATGGGATGGGATCAAGACGTTCTTTTCCGGGCTGGATTTCGAGAATTTCATCTGGCTTACGCAGGACGATCTGTACTGGAAAGCCTACCTCAGCAGCTTGCAGATCGCGGTCATCTCCACGGCGTTCACGCTGATGATTGGCTATCCGATCGCCTATGGTCTGGCCCGCTCGCCCGAGGAATGGCGCCCGACGCTGATGATGCTGATCATCCTGCCGTTCTGGACCAGCTTCCTGATCCGGGTCTATTCTTGGATCGGCATTCTCAGCCAAGAGGGGTTCCTGAACCAGTTCCTGCTGTGGATCGGCCTAATCAACGAGCCGCTGATCATCCTCAACACCAGCATCGCGGTCTATATCGGCATCGTTTATACTTACCTGCCGTTCATGATCCTGCCGATCTATGCCACGCTTGACCGGCTTGATGAATCGCTGATCGAGGCGGCCGAAGATCTGGGCTGTTCGCGGCTGTCTGCCTTTTGGTTGATCACGGTGCCGTTGTCCAAGAACGGCATCGCGGCGGGCTGTTTTCTGGTCTTTATCCCGGCGCTGGGCGAATTCGTGATCCCCTCGCTGTTGGGCGGATCTAGGACGCTGATGATCGGCAAGGTTCTGTGGGAGGAATTCTTTTCCAACCGGGACTGGCCGGTGGCGGGTGCGGTCGCGATCGTGCTGCTGCTGTTGCTGGTGATCCCGATCGTGCTGTTTCAACGCAACCAACAAAAGCAGGCGGAGGCCGAACAATGAACAGGCTGAGTTGGTTCAACACCGTATCGCTGACGCTGGGGTTCGCGTTCCTCTATATCCCGATGCTGATCCTTGTGATCTACAGCTTCAACGCAAGCAAACTGGTCACGGTCTGGGCCGGGTTCTCGACCCGGTGGTATGGCGAGCTGCTGCACAACCAGGCGTTTCTTGATGCCGCCTGGGTCACGCTGAAGGTGGCGGTTTTCTCGTCGTCCATCGCGACGGTTCTGGGCACGATGGCGGCCTATGTGTTGGTGCGCGCCAGTCGGTTTCCGGGGCGGACGCTGTTTTCCGGCATGATCTATGCGCCGCTGGTGATGCCAGAGGTGATCACCGGTCTGTCGTTGCTGCTGTTGTTCATCGGCATCGGTCTGGATCGCGGCATTCTGACCATCGTGCTGGCGCATACCACCTTTTCCATGTGCTATGTTTCGGTGGTGGTGTCCTCGCGGTTGATCACCTTTGACAAATCGCTGGAAGAGGCGGCGCTGGATCTGGGCTGTTCCCCGGCACAGGCGTTTCGGCTGGTCACCCTGCCAATCATTGCGCCGGCGGTGATTTCGGGCTGGTTGCTGGCCTTTACCCTGTCGCTTGATGATCTGGTGATCGCCTCCTTCACCGCCGGGCCGTCCGCGACCACGCTGCCGATCAAGATCTTTTCGTCGATCCGACTGGGGGTCAGCCCCGAGATCAATGCGCTGTCCACCGTGATGATTGCCATCGTGGCGGTTGGCGTGATCGCCGCCTCGCTTGTGTCCAAGCGAAATCTGGTCCGTCAGCAAAAGGACGAACAAGCTGCCGAGCGCGCGCAATGAGGCGAATTTTCGGATCGTTCGCCTATTCCGACGGACCGCGCGACAGCTGTTGGTGGGATGAAACCGCCCCCCGGCCTGACTGGCCCGAGGCGCGGGGCGAATTGCGCGCCGATGTGGCGGTGATCGGGGCTGGCTTTACCGGGCTTTCCGCTGCTTTGCATCTGGCCGAGGCGGGGGCCTCGGTCGTGGTGCTTGACGCGAAATATCCCGGCTGGGGGGCCTCGGGGCGCAACGGCGGCTTCTGTTGCCTTGGCGGTGGCCATCTGAGCGACAGCAAAATCGACCGCCGTTACGGGCGGGGCGCTGCCAACAGCTTTCACGCGGCCGAGGTCGAGGCGGTGCATCTGGTGGCGCGGCTGTTGGATCGGCTGGAGATCGACGCCGATACCCATTCGCATGGCGAGACCCAGCTTGCCCACAGCCCGCGCGCGATGGGCCGGCTGCGCCGCGCCGCCGAGGGCTGGGAAGGCGCGACCTTGACCGAACCCGCAGATCTGGCCGCCGAGGGGTTCAGCGGCCCGTTTCACGGCGCGCTTACGTTGCCGGTGGGATTTGGTCTCAACCCGCGAAAATATGTGTTGGGGCTGGCGCGTGCCGCCGCGGATGTCGGCGCGCGGATCTATCAGAACAGCGCCGCAGGCCGGATCGAAAAGACCGGCGAGGGCTATCGCATCGCGTTGCCGCAGGGCGAGTTGCGCGCGGACACCGTGCTGGTCTGCACCAATGGCTATTCCAGCGAAGATGTGCCGGACTGGCTGGCCGGGCGCTATATTCCGACGCAATCCACCGTGCTGGTCACCCGCCCGCTGAGCGATTCTGAGCTTGCCGCACAGGGCTGGACCAGCGATCAGATGGCCTATGATACCCGCAACCTGTTGCATTATTTCCGACTTATGCCGGATCGGCGGTTCCTGTTCGGGATGCGCGGCGGGTTGATGTCCTCGCCCCGGGCCGAGGCCGCTGCACGGGCCCGCAACCGGCGTGATTTTGAGCGCATGTTCCCGGCCTGGAGCGCGGTCGAAAGCGCGCACAACTGGTCTGGCATGGTCTGCCTGTCCCGCAATCGGATGCCCTATGTCGGGCCGGTGCCGGGTCGTGCGGGGATGTTTGCCGGGCTTGCCTATCACGGCAATGGCGTGGCAATGGGCAGTTATGCGGGCCGGCTGCTGGCCGATCTGGTGCTGGGTGCGCCGGATCTGCCCTATCCTGCTGCGATGCGTGCGCCGATGGGCGTCTTTCCGATGGGCCGGGCGCGGCGGCTTTTGTTGCCGCCGACCTACGCCGCGATGGCGCTGGGCGATCTCTGACCCATAGGCGCCCGGTTCGATTGACAGAGCCCGCCGGATCGCCCATCCCTGAGCAAAATTCGGTTGTGAGGACGGGTATATGAAGATTGCGATGATCGGGACAGGCTATGTTGGTCTGGTCTCAGGCGTGTGTTTCTCGGATTTTGGCCATGACGTCATCTGCGTCGACAAGAACCCGGACAAGATCGCGATGCTCGAGCGCGGCGAGGTGCCGATCTTTGAACCCGGTCTGGACGCGCTGATCCAGAAGAATGTCGAGGCCGGACGGCTTTCCTTTTCCACCGATCTGCCGGCAGCGGTGGACGGTGCCGATGCGGTGTTCATCGCGGTCGGCACGCCGACGCGGCGCGGTGACGGCCATGCGGATCTGTCCTATGTGATGGCCGCAGCCGAGGAGATCGCGCAAGCGATCACCGCCTATACCGTGGTGGTGACCAAATCGACGGTGCCGGTTGGCACCAACCGGCAGGTCAAGCAGACTATCGCCAAGGCGAATCCGAAGGCCGAGTTTGACGTCGCCTCGAACCCGGAGTTCCTGCGCGAGGGCGCGGCGATCGAAGATTTCATGAAGCCGGATCGCGTCGTCGTCGGGGTTCAGAATGATCGCGCCGCTGCGGTCATGGCGGATATCTATCGCCCGCTGTATCTGCGCGACTTTCCGGTCATTTCCACTGATCTGGAAAGCGCCGAGATGATCAAATACGCCGCCAATGCGTTTCTGGCGACCAAGATCACCTTTATCAACGAGATCGCCGCGCTGTGCGAACGGGTTGGCGCGGATATCAAGCAGGTGAGCAAGGGGATGGGCCGGGACGGGCGCATCGGCGACAAGTTCCTGCACGCGGGCCCCGGCTATGGCGGGTCGTGTTTCCCCAAGGATACCAAAGCCTTGGCGCGGATCGGGCAAGATCACGGGGTGTCCATGCAGATCACCGAGACGGTGATCAAGGTCAATGACGAGACCCGCCGCCGCATGGTCGAAAAGATCTCGGACATGATGGATGGGCAGCTTGCCGGAAAAACGGTGGCGGTCTTGGGCGTGACCTTCAAGCCCAATACCGACGACATGCGCGAGGCCCCCAGCCTTACGGTCGTTCCTGCCCTGATCGGGGCCGGAGCGCGAGTGCGGGTGGTCGATCCGCAAGGTCGGCGCGAGGGCGAGGGGCTGCTGCCCGGTGTGCATTGGATGGAGGATGCCTATAAGGCCGCGCAAAATGCCGACGCGCTGGTGATCCTGACCGAGTGGAACGAATTTCGCGCGCTGGATCTCAAGCGGCTGGCGAAAAAGATGGCCACCCCGGCGCTGGCCGATCTGCGCAATATCTATTCGGTGCCGGATGCAAAACGCGCCGGGTTCCAGCGTTATGTTTCGATCGGTCGGCGCGATTATCGCGCCGAGGACTGACCCGACAGCGCGGCGCGTTCCAGGGCGAGCCCTTGGGCATAGCCCGCGCGCCCGCGTTCGGCTTGATACAGGCAATAGGCCGCCATGCGCCAATGATACCATGGCTGCAGCTCAAGGACGCGCCCAACCGTGGCGCGATCCGGGTAAGCCCTTAGGAACGCGTCTTTTTCACCCGTGCTGAGCGGCGCGCCACGATAGACAAGTTGCATCGCGGGAGAGGTGAAGATCGCCAGATCGCCCGCCGGATCGCCGCAGGCAGGGCATTGCCAGTCGATCAATGTGGCGCGGGGGCCTTGCATCACGATATTCCCCGGCACCGGATCGCCATGGACCAGCCTGCGCTGGCCCGAGGGGGCGACCGTGCCCGCAGGTTCCAACGCGCGCAACGCATGGGTCTGCGACGGGTGGCAAAGTGACAGGATTTCAAGGGTTTGACGCGCCAGTTCGGCGCTGCCATCGGGCGCGTGCGGAAGCCTAGAAGGGGCGGTTTGCGCGTGCACCCGGCCCAGCAGGTCGGCGACGGATTTTACCCCGGTGGTCCAGCCTGTGCCGGGCAGATGGCGATAAAGGATCCACGGCGTTTGCGCCTGTGGATCGGCGGCTTCCGGTGTGGGGGCGATGCCGCTGTCCGACAGGGCGGAAAGGCAGGACATTTCGTGCCGGGGATCATTGGCAAAAAGCGGTGTGGCCGCGTCTGAAACGTAGAGTTTGAGAACCAGATCGTACAGTTGCCCCTGCAGTCGCCAGACCCGATTGGTGCGCCCCCCCGCCAGCGGCAGCGGCCGGGGATCGGCGGCGACAAATCCGCGTTGGTGCAGATGGGTGATCAACGCCAGGGGGGGGGCGATGGCACGCGGCGTGGGGGCAAGGCGATCGGGCAGGGTGTCAAGCTTTCACTGGTTCTGGTGCGCCGCTCTGGCGGGACATCGCGACAGGATCGCCCGCCGCGTCAGGCGGTACAAGACCCGGCAGCGCCACAGTTGAGTTTACCTGTCAAAGCGCCTATTTCGGCGAAGAACACCAGCCCGCACGGGCGACCGTCCGCAGCAAAGGAACCCGACGTGGCGAACCACCTCTACAAGAATGACCTGCCCGACGGGCTCGATCTTGGCCCTGTCGTGGCCATCGACTGCGAAACCATGGGGCTGCACCCGCATCGCGACCGGCTGTGTCTGGTGCAGATGTCGGGCGGCGACGGCAATGCGCATCTTGTTCAGGTGGCCAAAGGGCAAACGCAGGCCCCGAACCTGTGCCGGATGCTGGAAGATCCAAACGTGCTGAAGCTGTTCCATTTCGGGCGATTCGACATCGCGGCGATGTTCAATGCCTTTGGCGCCTTGGCCGCGCCGGTCTATTGCACCAAGATCGCCAGTCGGCTGGTGCGCACCTATACGGATCGCCACGGGTTAAAGAACCTGACCTCGGAGCTGATCGGTGTGGATATCTCCAAGCAGCAGCAGATGAGCGATTGGGGCGCCGAAAAGCTGAGCAAGGCGCAGCTCGAGTATGCCGCGTCTGACGTGCTTTATCTGCATCGGTTGCGCGCGGCGCTGGACAAGCGGCTGGCGCGCGAGGGGCGCAGCGAGTTGGCGCAGGCCTGTTTCGATTTCCTGCCCGCGCGGGCGCGGCTAGATCTTGAGGGATGGCCTGAAACCGACATCTTTGCGCATTCATGAGTACGGATTTTCAGGATATCGCCCGCCGGGTCATCGCGACCGAGGTTGATGGGCTGCGGCAATTGTCCGAGGGGCTGGATGACAGTTTTGACCGCGCGGTCGAGACCCTGCTCAAGGCGAAAGGCCGGGTTGTGGTCAGCGGCATGGGCAAATCGGGCCATATCGGGCGCAAGATCGCGGCGACGCTGGCCAGCACCGGCACACCGGCACAATTCGTTCACCCGGCCGAGGCCAGCCATGGCGATCTGGGCATGATGGCGCAGGGCGATGTGGCGCTGGTGCTGTCCAATTCCGGCGAGACGCCGGAGCTTGCCGATCTGGTCGCCTATACCCGTCGCTTCGCCATTCCGCTGATCGGGGTGGCGAGCCGGGCCGAGTCGACGCTGTTGAAGCAATCCGATGTGGCGCTGCTTTTGCCGCAGGCGGACGAAGCCTGTAATACCGGCATCGTGCCGACCACCTCGACCACGATGACGCTTGCGCTGGGTGATGCGCTGGCGGTGGCGTTGATGGAGCATCGCAAATTCACCCCGGCGCATTTCCGCGAATTTCACCCCGGCGGCAAGCTGGGCGCGCGGCTGAGCAAGGTGCGGGATCTGATGCACAGCGACCTGCCGATCGTGCCAAGCGGCACCCCGATGAGTGAGGCGCTGCTGACCATGAGCCAAAAGGGGTTTGGCGTGGTCGGTGTGATGGATGCGCAGGGCCGGTTGCGCGGCATCATCACCGACGGTGACTTGCGTCGCAATATGGAGGGGCTGTTGTCGCTGACGGTGGATCAGGTCATGACAGCCGACCCGCGCACCATCGGTCCCGATGCGCTGGCCGAGGAGGCGGTGGCGCTGATGACCTTGCCCAGCCCCCGGATCACCTGTCTGTTCGTCGTCGATCCGGCGGGCAATGGCCGGGCCGAGGGGTTGCTGCATATCCATGACTGCCTGCGGGCCGGTCTGGGGTAAGCTGAAGCGATGGATCGGTATTCACGCTTTGTGGCCTATCTGAAGGTCATCCTGCCGCTGGCAGCGCTGGCGCTGTTGTCGACGCTGTTTCTGTTGTCGAGTGGCTCTGATCCCGAGGTGACGCTGCCCTTTGCCCGCCAGGAGATCGAAGAGCGTGTGCGCGCCCAGCAAATCACCGCGCCGTTCTTTTCCGGCACAACGTCGGACGGCGACGAGATCACCGTCAGCGCCCGGCTGGCGCGCCCCTTTGGCAGCGGTGGGCTGGCCGAGGCCGAGGAGTTGCACGCACGGATGAAGATGGCGCAGGGCGGGTTGATCGTGCTGCGCTCGGACACCGGCGCGGTCGATCCGGCCACTGACGCGGCCCAGTTTGTCGGCGGCGTCGAAATTACCACGTCGACCGGCTTTGTCGTGCGGACCGAACGGCTGGACGCCACCATCGACACGTTTCGCGCCAGCAGCCCGGGCGAGGTGCGCGCGCTTGGCCCGGTGGGGGATTTGACCGCCGGACAAATGGAGATCGGGGCGAAAAATCCGGGCGAACCGATGCATATGATTTTCAAAAACGGAGTGAAGCTGATATACGATCCCCAAAAACCCCCGGAGCAATAACAGTTGTCGTATCTTCGTGTCCTTTTTCTGTGCCTTCCTGTTGTTCTGAGCGCTGGCGCGAGCGCCGCTCAGGGAACCACGGTCGCGTTTGGCGCGACACCGGCGGATCCCAGTCAGCCCGTCGAGGTAACGGCCGAGAACCTTGACGTGAACCAGGCCGATGGCTCGGCCGAGTTTGCCGGGGATGTGCTGGTGATTCAGGGCGAGATGCGGATGACCGCGGATCGGGTCTTTGTGGCCTATGATCGGGACGCCAGCCGTATTGCCCGCTTGGAGGCGAGCGGCGGGGTCTTGTTGGTCAACGGTCCGGACGCGGCGGAATCCGAAAGCGCGGTCTATAGCATCGACAGTGGCGTGATCGTGATGACCGGGAATGTGCTGTTGACCCAAGGGCCCAGTGTCTTGAGTTCGAACCGTATGACAGTGAACCTGACCACGGGCACGGCGCAGATGGCCGGTCGGGTCAAGACGATCCTGAATCCGACTCCGCGTGGCGACGACTGATGCCCCCCCCCGACCTGACGGTGACCGAGGGCAACCTGGGCCTGCGTGTGGAGCGGGTGCGCAAATCCTATCGCAAGCGGGTGGTGATCCGGGACGTGTCGATGGAGCTGGGCCGCGGTGAGGTGGTGGCGCTGTTGGGCCCCAACGGATCGGGCAAGACCACGACGTTCTATGCCATCGCCGGTTTGGTGTTTCCCGAGGCGGGGAGTGTGACGCTGGACGGGCAGGCCGTCACCGCGCTTCCGATGTATCGCCGCGCGCGGATGGGGATTGGCTATCTGCCACAGGAGATGTCGATCTTTCGCGGCTTGAGCGTTGAGGACAACATTCTGGCAGTGCTGGATATTTCCGAGCGTGACCCGCATGCGCGGCGCGAGCGGCTGGAAGAGTTGCTGTCGGATTTCTCGATCGAACATCTGCGCCGGGCCCCGGCGTTGGCACTGTCGGGGGGCGAACGCCGCCGGGTCGAGATCGCCCGCTGCTTGGCCGCCGATCCGAAATACCTGTTGCTCGACGAACCCTTTGCCGGGGTCGATCCGATCAGCGTCGGCGATATCCGCCATCTGGTGGCCGATCTGAAAAAGCGCGGTATCGGCGTGCTGATCACCGACCACAATGTGCGCGAAACGCTGGAGATCGTCGATCGCGCCTATATCCTGCATGACGGGCAAGTGCTGATGTCGGGCACCCCGGGCGAGGTGGTGGAGAACGAAAACGTCCGCCGCGTCTATCTGGGCGAGGGGTTTCGCATTTCGTGATCCTGCGACGGGCGCAAGTCTGGACGCGAACAGGGCAGAATGCACGACCTGTTTTTATGCAATTCGATGCCGCGATACGTTGACTCTTGGACCGCATCTCGCCTCAAATGAAACCATGGCACGCGTGCAATTCGATGCAATTCACAAACCGGCCTTAGCCACAGGAGTCGGTGCAGCGCAACAGCCCGCGATGCCATTTCCCATCACCCGCAACTAACACAGGCCGGGTCAACCGGAGTGGCGGGTGTAAAATGAAAAGGAGAGCACATGCGTTACCAGATCAGCGGAAAACAGATTGATATTGGCATGGCCCTGCAAAATCACGTGCAGGAAGAATTGGACGGGGCGGTGAAGAAATACGCCGATCGTCCGACCGATGCCAACGTGGTATTTTCCCGGAGCGCGCATGAATATGTTTGCGAGGCGACGGTCCATCTGTCCACTGGGATGACCGCCAGCGCCAAGGCGAGCGCGACTGAAATCTATGCCGCGTTTGATGCCTGCCGGGACAAGATGGAAAAACAGCTGCGCCGGTACAAGCGGCGGCTCAAGGACCATTATCGCGACCGGTCGGAACCGGTTGAACTTTTTGGCGCGTCCTCGTATATCCTCGCCGCGGGTGAACAGACCGAGGAGTCCGAGCCAGAAACACTGCAGCCGATCATCATTGCCGAGATGGAGACCAAGATCGCCTCTCTCAGCGTTGGCGAGGCGGTGATGCAGATGGAGCTGACGGGTGCTCCGGTTCTGGTGTTCCGCAACGAGAAGAAGAATGGGGTCAACGTCGTGTATCGCCGCGACGACGGCAATATCGGCTGGATCGACCCGCAATCTGACGGTTAACGGACAAAAATGCCCAGCGCGGCGCCAGAGCGGAGCACTACATTGATGGCCCTTTCGAGTATCCTCAAGCCTGAGGCTGTGAAGGTATTTTCCGCGGCGTCCAGCAAAAAGCGCCTGTTTCAGGAAATTGGCGATGTCGCCAGCGGTGCGTACCAGCTGGATCCGCAAGACACCGTCGAAGCGCTGCTTGAACGCGAAAGCCTTGGCCCCACTGGTGTGGGCCATGGCGTCGCCCTGCCGCATGCGCGGATGCGGGGGATTGATGCGGTGATCGGTATCTTCCTGATGTTGGAAAAGCCGATCGACTTTGGCGCGGTAGATCGTCAGCCGGTGGATATCGCTTTCGCGCTGTTCGCGCCTGAAGAAAGCGGTGTCGAACATCTCAAGGCACTGGCGCTGGTATCGCGGACGTTGCGCGACCCGGCCCTGTGCATCAAGCTGCGCGCCAACCCGGATGCTGCCACGCTGTATACCCTGCTGACCGAAGCGCAGCCCGTCGCGGCCTGAAACCTTGGCTGAGCCGCGGTGACGCTGCGGCTCAGCTTGGCTTCCATGGACCGAATCCGAACATCATGTAATCCCGCTGATAGATCTCGGACACCTGCGCCTCGAGCGCGGGGTCATAGATGGCGTCAAGCGCGATGGGGGTCTCTGCCACCGGCTGTGGTGGGGGCGGCGGCGCGTTGTGGCCAACGCGGCGGGCCAGATCAGGCAGCAACTCGCTCAGCTCCTCTTCGCGCAGCACCAGATCGGGGGCGGCGAACTCGGCAAAGCCAGACAGCGCCTGTGCCTGACTGCCCCAGGCGGAGTCGGAGCGGATCGCGGTCTGGCCCGCCAGATTCATTTTGACGAAGGCGAGAAACCCTTCGAACCCGGCGCGGTGATCTTGCGCGGTATAGCTGCTGTCAGGGCTGGTTTTCGGGATCGGCAGCTTGAACTTGCGGCGCAGCGTGTCGCGGATCTGGCGCAGGCTGCCCGGCCCGTCATCAAGGATGCGGGTGCAGAACACGTGATGCGCGCGGGCCACCGGGTGGCGCAGAACGGTAAAGCTGCGGTGTCCGGGGTTGCGGCGTTTCCACTGGCGCAGATCCTTCTGAGTCATCTTGCCGGGCAGTGCCTCGGGCGCGATGCCGTCGAGCGCGGCCAGCCATGCGGCGATCTCGGCCTCGGGACCGCCTCGCAGGGGCATATACAGCAGCGGCGTTTCGGCCGCGGCAAGATAGCTGGGCACCGATGGCCCCCGGCGCGGTTCGAAATTGGGGGTTCGGGTCAGGTTGAAGCGGTCAAGCCCGGCCAGCGCCGCCGTCATCTCGTCAGGGTTGGTGACCTTGTCGGTGGCCGGGGCCGGGTTCTGCGGCTTGAGGCTTTGATCCAGTTTGTCGAGCCGCGCCGCGACCCCCAGCCACTGCGCCAGCCCGTTCATCACCGCCAGATCCTGAAGATCCTCATAGGCGAGATAAAAGGCGGTTTGCCCGTTGGTCTGAAGCCGGTTCAGGAGCTGTTGCTGAAACAGTTGCAGCGCCTCGACATGCTGCGCGAACTCCTCGGCATCGAAGCGCGCCGTGGCGGCCTTGCGCCGTTTCACATCCGTCAGCTTCCACTGCCCGGTTTCCTGCGCGATCTTCCACGACAGATAGCTGTCGAGCGGATTGCGCGTCAGCACGATCTTGGCACAGCGCGGATCGTCAAGCATCCCGTCAAGCACGCGCGGGTCGTGATCGTGGAAATAGCGGAACCCGCCCAGCACCCCCGCCTGATCGCGGATTGCGGCAATCAGGCGCTGGGGGTCGGTATCGCGCATGGCGCGGCTGACGCCAAGGATGTCGTCGCGGTTGGGATAGCCGATGAAATGCGGATTGAACGCCTCGCCATGACAGGCGACGCCGTCGAGCGCATTGAGGTTCGTTTCAAGAAAGTTGGACCCGGTCCGCATCTCGGCGAAAACGGTGAAATAGTCAAAGTCAGCCATGCCGGATCACCTTACCAGATAGGGTTTGCGGGTGGGTTTCGAGGGGGGGGTCGGCCCTTGCTCCACCGGGAAATCGCCCATCAGATAGGGGTGCATCCCTTGGTTCTTGAGGTTTTGCAGGAATTGCCCGAACCCGGCCAGATCGACCATCTTGGGCGCCTCGGCAAGATGGCGCGGTGCGGCGGCGCCCAACTCGCTCAGGATCGCTTGCAACGGCTCCATCGGCGCCTCGATGAATTCGGCCATGTTCCAGATGCGGATGCGTGCCTTGACCTGGGTCGAGCGCAGGATCTCCAGATGTTTGCTTTCGATCCGCTGCAGGCGGGCGGCCTCTTTGCGCAGGTCGGTGAAATTGCTGTTGGAGCGGAACAGCGGCACCGCCCATGCGCCCGAGATGACCGAGACCTGCGCATTGGGATCGCGGGCGATGGTCCAGTTGATTTTCTGGGTGTCGCGCGGGCCGAACTGGAAACATTGCCGTTCGCCCCGGGTGTTCCAGATCAGGCTGGTCAGAAAGGCGATCGGGTCATAGTCGCGCTTGAGCGCGCTGTCACAGAGCGCGCCGTTGATCACCTCCTGACCACCGGAAAACGCGACCCGTTCGGGGGCAAAGAGATGACCGTGCACCCGCGCCCCGGTGGCGCGCGCCAGCCAGGTCTCGAAGTTCTCGAACAGTTCGGAAAAGCCCTGAAACACGGAATAGGGCGTTGCGGTCAGCCCGTTTTCCCAGCCCGGATTGGGGAACCGGCTTTGCATGTACAGCCCCGGCCGCCCGCGCGTGCGTCGGTCCACCGCCTTGGCAAAGATGCGGTCGATCTTGCCGGGGTTGGGTTCGGTGCGTTTCATCGCGCCATCGCTGTCGGTGAGGAACGCCTGATACAGCCGATTGGCGCGCGGCCAGATCTTGCGTGCGACGAAACAGTCCGAGCGGCGCAGCAATTGCAGGTGATCGTCGTAAAAGATATGCGGCTTGCCCTGAAAATCGAACTTGGACAGCGTCAGGGACCGGCTTTCGATCATGGTCGCATATTTGCGCGCAAGGGTCTGGAAATAGCTTTCGTCGGGGATCCAGACGCGGCGGAAATACCGCTCATAGGTGGTGCGGGCGGGATCCTCGAGGATTGCCGAGAGGGTCTGTCGCGTCAGGCACCACCACTGGCTGCCCATATGCGGTGCCAGCCCGGCGGGGATGCGGCGTTTGAAGCCGATCTTGCGCTGGATCTCCACATATTTGTCGAACAGCGCCCGCTGTCGTTTCCACGAGAAGGGAAAGCGCAGGGTGAAACGTTCGGCGTCGAGCCCGCCCACCGTCCAGGGCACGTCAGCCGTGGTCACGCTTTCGATGAAATCGGTGCGCGGGCGGGCGGCGAGGTAGTCGATCAATTCCTGCACCGGGCGCAGCGGCAGGCAGGAGCCCGAGGCAAGGTAGACATGGCGCACATCCGGAAACCGCGCCAGCATCAGCTCGGCGGCCGCCTGGGTCGCCGCCACGATCCCCCATGTGCCCCATTCGCAGCGATGGCGTGGACTGAGCAGGATGCCGGGATCGTCCGACAGGGCGGTCTTGAACCGCTGATAGGTGACGCGCGCAACATTCTGGTCGACATGGATCACCACCGGGCAGCCGGCGGCGCGCCAATGCCGCGCCACCTGTTCGGCCCGGTGCAGCGCGGTGTGCACCAGCATGACAATGCCGACGCTCATGCCCAGTTCCCCTTGGACATCAGGCCAAGGATCTCAAGCTGGCGCCAGTTGATATATTTCTCGGACCATTTGCACCACAGTTCGGGGTCGTCCTTGAGGCTTTCGGCATAGGCGCGATATTCGAGCGAGGCGGCATAGTGCTGCTTGCGCTCCATCTCCTCGGCGGCCTTGGTCGAAAAGGTGTCGAGAAACTTGGCATGCAGCAGCACGCCGCTGGCCTTTTCGCCGCCCCATTCGTCATAGGTCTGGTTCAACCCGCGTGGCAGCAACATATGGGTCGAGCTGACATAGGTGTACTTGCGGTCCCATTTCACCAGCGGGATCTTGTTCAGGGCCGGGGCCTTGGCCGGGGCATCGGCAAAGAACACCCGGCTGCGTGGTCCGCCCTGAATCCACAGGTTGTCATAGCGTTTGTTCTTTTTCAGGGTGTAATTGCCGCTGTCGAACCAGCGGGCGATATCGATCGGGTTCTGCCCCTCTTGATAGGGCTGCGCATCAAGCCGCCCCTTGGGGTACATGTCCAGCAGCATCGCGGAGAAGGATTTGATCGACGAGGCATCAAGCCAGTCGGTCAGCGCGCGCAACGGGCGGGTGTCGCAGAACGGGTAGATCAGGAATTCGTCCGGGTCGACCACGAGGCACCAATGGCCATGGCCGTATTTGCGTTGCAACCAGTTCAGCCAGTCGACCCCGAAGCGGGCGCGCTTGTACCCGGCGCGCGTATGCCAGAGCGACACATCGTCCTGCTCGCGCAGATAGTCCACCGAGTCATCGCTGCTGTCGTTGTCGACGATCACGAAGTGATTGACGCCAAGATCGCGGTAATAGTCCAGAAAATAGGGCAGGCGGATGCGTTCGTTGCGCTGGGTGCAGAACAACAGGATGTCGCCGCGCTGAATGGCGCCGGTGCGGTTGGCAACTGGGGTCAGTTCGCGCCGTTTGCGGAACGCACGGATGCGCCAGCGTTTCCGCTGCATCCGCAGGCGATATGTCTGCCATACGCCCAAATCGCGCCCTTTTCACCCAATTGCAGGTTCCGTCCCTTCAGCGCCTATCAGGTTAACCTTAAGACGATGTTGAAGTGGTCCTCCCAACTCGGGGGGACAAATCCTGCGTTACTCGCTGCCTCTCGCGGTGCGCGCGGGCCCATTGACAGGGCCTTGACGGCACTGAGCCATTGATACCGCTCAGAATCTTTTACGTAAACTGGAATGTTCCCCAGGATTTCGCGGATAGAGGGCAAATCACTGCTGATCACCGGCACCCCCAGCGCCGCCGCCTCGATTGGCGGCAGGCCATAGCCTTCGGCGCGGCTGGGAAAGAGCAGCCCGCGCGACTGGACCAGCAGCGCGGCGATCGCGGCGTCGCTCAGCCCGGAGATTTCGCGGATCGGGCTGTCTCGGGGCAGGTGGTCCAGCCGGTTGAAGACGGCCTCGTTGGCCCAGCCGCGCGCGCCGCACAGGATCAGTCCGGGGCGATCCGCCGCCGCGCCCATCTCGTCCCAGAGATCGAGCAGCAGATCATGGCCCTTGCGCGGCTCGATGGTGCCAAGCGCCACGAAATAGGGGTGCGTCGGGTCGATCCCCGGCGGCAGCTCGCCCGGCACCAAAGGCGGCACCCCCAGATGTGCGATCACCCCGGCTGGCACCGGCCCCCATGCGCGCATCCGCTGTTCGGCGCGCGTGCAGGTATCGGCGGAATTGTAGATGATCAGGTCGGCATGGGCGCGGACCCGGCCCAGCATGGCGCGGAAGATCTCTGGCGTGCCGGGGCGCTGATACTGCGGAAAGTCCAGCGGGATCACGTCATGGACCAGAACCGCGAGGCGTCCCGCCCCGCCCCGACGCACCCCGCTCAGCGTGCGCGCGCTCAGGTTGGAATGGCCGACATTGAGATAGGCAAAGCCATCGGGCAGATGCCGCCGCAGCATCCGGGCAAGCGCCATGGGGCGACAGCGGGCGCAGGCGGCGCGGCGCAGGTCGCTTTCGGCGCGGCGAATCTGCGGCGGCAGGCGGCGCGCCAGTCGCGACAGCAGATCGGCGCGCCCCCAGTCGCGGTCCCCATCAATGCGCGCGGCGATATCGGCGATGCCGGTCGCGTCCAGCAGGACATAGCCATAGGCGCTGCGGGCCAGTGCAAACAGCGGCACCGGCGCGTGCATCAGGTGGTGCAGATAGGCCAGCTCGACCCGGTCGATGCCGGTCGGGCGCCGCCCCGCCCGGCGGATCAGCCGGGTGAGGTCAAGCAGCCGCGCCGGTGGGGGAAGCTGCGGGCGGCTATGTTCGGGACTGGGCAGTGCAGGCATCTCCATAGGTTGGCGATCGTCAAGGTCAGCCGCCGCTTTGTTTATTGGGCAGCTTTGTTGAACGGGGTCACTTTTATGAGGTTGAGCGGAAAAATCGCTGTCGTTCCCTTTTTGCGCATCACTTCCCCTTAACAGCATATGGTGTTTCCAACTTGCCGCATCTTTACACCGCAATGGGCCTTCGCAAATGGGGTGAAACCGAATTCTCGCGCCATCCTGCGGACTTTCAGTCTGTAGGGTCCGGCTCAAGTCGCGGCATCGAACCCGCGCAGGCGGCTGACACGCTTGGTTTCCGCCCGGATGCGGCCAGCAAGGGACCAGAGGCGGATCAGCGGCTGGCTGCGGTCGCTTTTGCCGAACAGGCCGCCGGTCTGTTCCCAGATCCCCTCATCGGTAAAGGTAACCCGGTGGAACAGTGCGCTGGGCGAGAACCGGAACAGGGTGACGTGGTTGCCAGCGGCGCGCTCAGTGCGCGCCGCTGTGCGCAGGCGCTGGCGCGACCAGAACCGTCCGGCAAGCAATACCGAGCGCGCCTGCGGGCGCTGTGGGAACGGCAGGAACGGCGCGGTCGGATCGGGCAGCGCTGGCAGAGGGTCCGGTGCCCGGCCAAGCCCCTCGGCAAAGCCCGCGCGCAGCCCTGCCATCAACCGCCGCACATCGCGCGGCTCCAGCCGTCCGGCAACCATGTGGCGCAGGGCGCGGCGGCGCTCGCTGGCTTGAATATCGGCCCAGACCTGTGCGCGGCGTGGCTTGGGGCAATGGCGGGCAAGGAACACCGCCCAGCTTGCGCCGATCTCGCTCAGGTCGCGCGGGGCGCGGTCGGCGCGGCGCGTCGCGCTGGCGTCAAACCCGTGATGCACCTGCGCCAGCGGCGCCAGCGCGGTCACGGCCCCGCGTTCGGCCAGACGCAGGTTCAGATCGGTTTCGTCGAGGAAAAAGCGATAGCGGGGATCGAACCCGCCCAGCGCGGCGAGGGTTGACCTGCGAAAGGCCATATTGGTGCCCTCGGTCTTGATCGCATGGCCCGGCGCGGTGCTCAGCAGTGTGATGCGCTTGGGGTCGAGGGGCAGCGGGGTTTCGCGGCCCGTCGCGTTCACCATCGCGCCGCGCGACTGGAACGAGATCCCGTTGCGCCCGCGTACAAAGCCGCCTGCCGCCACCACGGCGGGATCACGAAACCCCGCCACAAGGTGCAAAAGCCAAGTCGGTTCGGGCGCGGAATCATCGTCGATAAAGGCCACGATCACGCCCGCCGCCGCCGCGACCCCGGCATTGCGCGCGGCCGAGATATTTGCCGCGTCGAAGGCGACCAGCTTCACATGTGCGGCGGCAGGCACCCCGGGCAGCGCGGCGCGCCCGGCGGCGTCGGCCACCACCACCACCTCGAACGGGTCATAGCGCAGTTGCGACACCCCGAGCAGGCAACGGCGCAGGGCGTCGGGGCGGCCCCGGCTGACGATCACGACAGAGACCGTCAGCGCGCCACTCATGCGACGCCCATTTGCGCCATCATCGCCTCGATCCTTGCGACGTCTTCCGGGTTGTTCAGCTCCCAGAATTGCCGCCCGCGCGACTCGACCTCGACACAAAGGATGCGGTGGCCGTGTTCGATGAAGCGGAGCTGTTCCAGCCCTTCGAGCTGTTCCAGCGGTCCGGCTGGCCAGCGCGGATAGGCCCCCAGCGCCGAGGGGCGATAGGCATAGACGCCGACATGGTGGAACACCGGCGTCTGCGTCGCCGCGTCGGGATAGCGCGCGGGGGTATAGGGGATCACCTCTTTGGAGAAGTAGAGCGCGTGGTTGTCCTTGGTGAACACGGCGGTGGTGCCGCCCACGCGCCCGGCCTTGCGGTCATCGAGAAACCCGTTCAGTGCCCGCCCGTCGCAGCGCAGCACCGGGGTTGCGACCTCGGACATCGGATCGGCCCGCAGGCCGGCGATCAGCTCTTCGACGAACCACGCCGGTGTCAGGGGGGCATCGCCTTGCAGGTTGACCACGATGTCAAAGTCGCCGCCAAGCGCATCCAGCACCTCGGCGCAGCGTTCGGTGCCGTTGGCGCAGTCCGAAGAGGTCATCACCACCTCGGCCCCGAACGCTTCGGCGGCGCTGCGGATGCGGTCATCATCCGTGGCGACGACCACCCGGTCGACGCCCTGCACGGCGCAGGCCGCCTCCCAGCTGCGCTGGATCAGGCTTTTGCGTGCGCCCGAGGCGCCTTTGAGCTCGACCAGCGGCTTGCCGGGATAGCGGGTCGAGGCAAAGCGCGCCGGGATGGCGACCAGAACCGGCATCAGGCTTGCTTCAGCACGACGCCCGGGGCATGGGCGATGAAGAACGGGTTGGCATAGCCTTCCTTGCCATAGACCAGCGGGGTGTGATCGTCGAACCTCACCACTTTGCCGCCCGCACCCAGCAGAACCGCATGGCCGGCGGCGGTGTCCCACTCCATGGTGCGCCCGACGCGGGGGTAAAGATCGGCCTCGCCGGTGGCGACCAGACAGAATTTCAGCGAAGAGCCCGCGCTTTTGCTGTCCTTGACCGCGTATTTGTTGATGTAATCGTCGGTGGCCTGATCGCGGTGGGATTTCGACGCCACCACCATCAGGGCCTCGTTGTCGCTCTCGGCCACATGGATCGGGCGGATCTCGCCCATCGTGTCGGGATCAAACGCGCCGGTTTCCTCGACCGAGGTGCCATCGGCGAGGGTAAAGAACATCCGGTTTCGATCCGGGGCATAAACCACGCCACGGGTGGGAACGCCGGCTTCGATCAATGCGATATTGACGGTGAAATCGCCGCGCCGGTTGATGAATTCCTTGGTCCCGTCCAGCGGATCAACGATCAGAAAGGTGTCGCCGGACAGCTTGTGAGAGGCCGCCTGTTCCTCGGTCACCAGCATGACATCGGGGAAGGCCGCGCGCAGCCCGGCAGAGATCAACGCGTCTGCGGCCTCGTCCGCTGCGGTCACCGGGCTGTCGTCGGATTTGACCTTCACTTCGAAGTCGTCTGAGTTGTAAATCGCCATGATTTCCGCCCCCGCTTCGATTGCGAGTTTGCGGATAACCGGAATTAAGGCATCATATTTCACAAAAAGGCTCCAATTTTGCGCCGGGTTGCTGGTAAATGTGATGCCACTTATGCTGCGGATATTCACGAACGGCAAGAATTCCGTGGCAGGGCGAAACAGAGTCACAAGGCTGGGGTCGAATGTTTCAACATCGCATACAGCGATCAAAATTAGCCGGCGCGATCACGATCCTCGAGTTGATCTTTCACTCGGTCGTGCGCAGCGTGCGGTCGGCGCATAACAACGCCTTTTTGGCCATCGGCAAGAACATGTTGCAGGTGGTCGTCTTTGTGCTGGCTTTCTATGTGATGTTTTCGGTGCTGGGTTTGCGCAGGTCGGCGGTGCGGGGGGATTTCCTGCTCTATGTGATGTCGGGCATCTTCCTGTACATGTGTCACACCAAGGCCGTCGGTGCGATTGTGCGGTCCGAAGGGCCGAACCATCCGATGATGCAGCACGCGCCGATGAATACGGTGATCACCATCTCGGCTGCAGCGATCGGGACGCTGTATATCCAGGTGCTGACCATGTTCGTGATCCTGTTCGTCTATCACGTCGCCTTTACCCCGATCACCATTGACCAGCCGCTTGCCGCCTTTGGCATGGTGCTGTTGTCCTGGTTTACCGGCTGCGCGGTGGGGCTGGTGCTGTTTGCGGTGCGACCGTGGTTCCCCACGGCGGTTAGCCTGATCTCTACCATTTATCAGCGCGCCAACATGATCGCCTCGGGCAAGATGTTTCTGGCCAATACGCTGCCCGCTTTCATGCTGCCGATCTTTTCATGGAACCCGCTGTTTCATACCATCGACCAGTCGCGCGGTTTCGTGTTCATCAATTACAATCCGCTGAACAGCAACTGGCATTATGCCGTCTGGGTCGGCATCGTGCTGGTGATGGTCGGTCTGATGGGCGAATTTTATACCCGCCGCCACGCGTCGGTAAGCTGGGGGGCGCGGCGCTGAGGCGGTGCGGTCACTCCACCACCCGCAGCGTCAGGTTCAGCCGCCCGCCCCGGGGCAGCAGGCGCGAGGATTTGAAGCGGATCCGATCCAACCCGTGATAGCTGAGCCGTGCAGGCCCGCCCATCACCACGACATCGCCCGAATTCAGCCAGAGCGATTCCGTGCGACCGCCCCGGGTGGGATTGCCGATGCGAAAGAGCCCGTCGTCGCCCAGACTGACCGAGACCACGGGATAAGAGAAATCCGCCTCGTCCTTGTCTTGGTGCAGGCCCATGCGCGCGCCCTCGCCGTAATAGTTGATCAGACAGCAATCGGGGGTCCGTTCCAGCCCGGTGAGGTCGTGCCAGATCTGCAGCACCGGCTCCGGGATCGCCGGCCAGTCGATGCCCTTGGGGTGTTGGGGCGCATAGCGATAGCCCGTCTTGTCGGCGATCCAGCCCAGTGCCCCGGCTGATGTCATGCGCACCGACATCGGCTTGCCCAAGGGGGTTTCGGGAGTGAAGGGCGGCGCCGCTTTCAGCACCGGTCGCAGCGCCTCGATCAACGCCGCCTGTGCCGCCGGTGACAGATAAGATTTCCGGATCTCGAAATCGCGGACGAGCAACCGCGTCATCTCAACACTCCCATTATTGTGCCAAACTCTGGAAACTCCCGCGAAAAACCTTCACGGATTCGTGAAATCCACCCATCAAGGATGGTTGCAGGGTCATTTCACGCTCCCTATATACGCCGAGACGCGCGACAGACCATCGGCGCGCCACATCATCGGGGCCGGGATGCCATAACGGGTTCGGGTCTCGGGTAATCGCCTTGAACATCAAAAGGGATCGAAACGCATGAGCAAAGTTATTGGGATCGACCTTGGGACCACAAACAGCTGTGTCGCCATCATGGACGGCGCGCAACCCAAGGTTATCGAAAACGCCGAAGGGGCACGCACGACACCGTCGATCGTCGCCTTTACCGATGACGAACGGCTGGTTGGTCAGCCGGCGAAACGTCAGGCCGTCACCAACCCTGAAAACACCATCTTTGGCGTCAAACGTCTGATCGGTCGTCGGGCCGACGACGCGCATCTGGCCAAAGACAACAAGAACATGCCCTTTGCCGTGATCGATGGCGGCAATGGCGACGCTTGGGTTCAAGCCAAAGGCGACAAATATTCGCCGTCGCAAATCTCGGCCTTCATCCTCGGCAAGATGAAAGAAACCGCTGAAAGCTATCTCGGGGAAGAGGTCACGCAGGCCGTCATCACCGTGCCCGCCTATTTCAACGACGCCCAGCGTCAGGCCACCAAGGACGCCGGCAAGATCGCCGGGCTGGAAGTGCTGCGGATCATCAACGAACCGACCGCTGCCGCGCTGGCCTATGGTCTGGACAAGCAAGAAAGCCACACCATCGCGGTCTATGACCTTGGCGGCGGCACCTTTGACGTGACCATTCTGGAAATCGACGATGGTCTGTTTGAGGTGAAATCCACCAACGGCGACACCTTCTTGGGTGGCGAAGACTTTGACATGCGCATCGTCAACTATCTGGCGGAGCAGTTCAAGAAAGAGCATGGCGTCGACCTGACCAAGGACAAGATGGCGCTGCAACGGCTGAAGGAAGCCGCCGAGAAAGCCAAGATCGAACTGTCGAGCTCGTCGCAGACCGAGATCAACCAACCCTTCATCTCGATGGGGACGGACGGCCAGCCGCTGCACATGGTCATGAAACTGACCCGCGCCAAGCTGGAAAGCCTGGTGAACGACCTGATCAAAGCCTCGCTCAAGCCTTGTGCCGCCGCGTTGAAAGACGCCGGTCTCTCGGCTTCGGACGTGGACGAGGTGGTTCTGGTCGGTGGTATGACCCGGATGCCGAAGGTCGTCGAAGAGGTGACCAAGTTCTTTGGCAAGGAGCCGCACAAGGGTGTGAACCCTGACGAGGTCGTGGCCATGGGGGCCGCCATTCAGGCCGGCGTTCTGCAAGGCGATGTCAAGGATGTGGTCCTGCTCGACGTGACCCCGCTGAGTTTGGGGATCGAAACCCTGGGTGGCGTGTTCACCCGGCTGATCGACCGCAACACCACGATCCCGACCAAGAAAAGCCAGGTCTTTTCGACCGCCGAGGACAATCAGGGTGCCGTGACCATCCGCGTGTTCCAAGGCGAACGGGAAATGGCCGCCGACAACAAGATGTTGGGCCAGTTCAATCTGGAAAACATCCCGCCGGCACCGCGTGGCATGCCGCAGATCGAGGTTACCTTTGACATCGACGCCAACGGTATCGTTTCGGTTGGGGCCAAGGACAAAGGCACCGGCAAAGAGCAGCAGATCACCATCCAGGCTTCGGGCGGTCTGTCCGATGCTGACATCGAAAAGATGGTCAAGGATGCTGAAGAGAACGCCGAGTCCGACAAGGCACGCCGTGAGCTGATCGAAGCCAAGAACCAGGCCGAAAGCCTGATTCACTCGACCGAGAAATCGGTTGAGGAACATGGCGACAAGGTCGACCCGACGACTGTCGAAGCGATCGAACTGGCCTTGGCCGCGCTGCGGGACGATCTGGAAAAAGACGACATCGGTGCCGACAAGATCAAATCCGGCATCCAGAACGTGAGCGAAGCGGCGATGAAGCTGGGCGAAGCCATCTACAAGTCCAGTCAGGACGAGGCGGCAGCCGATGAACCGGCCGCGGCTGATGCGGGTCCCGCCGAGGACGATATTGTCGATGCCGAGTTCGAAGACTTGGACAATGACAAGCGCTCCTAAGGTGTAACACCGGGCCTCGGCGGGCCGGTCCGGGTTCCGGGCCGGCCCGCCGTCGTTCTGGCAAAAGGAAAAGACCGATGTCAAAACGTGACTTCTACGACGTTCTGGACGTGTCCAAGGGCGCATCGGCGGATGAGATCAAGAAAGCCTATCGCAAGAAGGCCAAGGAACTGCACCCCGATCGAAATTCCGATAATCCGGAGGCCGAGGCGCAGTTCAAAGAGGCCAACGAGGCGTACGAGATTCTTAAGGATGCCGAGAAGAAGGCCGCCTATGACCGGTACGGCCATGCCGCCTTTGACGGTGGCATGGGCGGCGGGCAGCGTCCTGGCGGCCCCGGCTTTGGTGGTGGCGATTTCTCCAGCGCTTTCTCGGATGTGTTCGACGATCTGTTCGGCGATTTCATGGGGGGCCAACGCGGCCAGAAACGCGCCACGCGTGGCTCTGACCTGCGCTATAACCTGCGGGTGACGCTGGAAGACGCCTATTCCGGTGTGCACAAGACCATCAACGTGCCCACTTCGGTGGCCTGTTCGGTGTGTGAGGGCTCCGGTGCCGAAGGCGGTGCCGAGCCGACCACATGTCCAACTTGTTCCGGCATGGGCAAGGTCCGGGCGCAACAGGGCTTCTTTACCGTCGAGCGCACCTGTCCAACCTGTTCGGGCATGGGCCAGATCATCAAGAACCCGTGCAAGGCCTGCGGTGGTGCTGGCCGGGTCGAAAAAGACCGCGCGCTGAGCGTGAACATCCCGGCCGGTGTCGAAACCGGCACCCGCATCCGGCTTGCCGGTGAGGGCGAAGCGGGGATGCGTGGCGGGCCCTCGGGCGATCTTTATATCTTTGTCGAGGTTGCGCCGCATGAGCTGTTCGAACGCGATGGCGTGAATCTGTATTGCCGGGTGCCGGTCAGCATGCTGACGGCGGCCTTGGGGGGCGCGATCGAGGTGCCCACCATCGACGGTGGTCGTGGCCGGGTACAGATCCCGGCCGGCAGCCAGTCGGGCCGGCAGATGCGCTTGCGGGGCAAGGGTGTGCCCGCGCTGCGTGGCGGCGGATCGGGGGACATGTTCATCGAACTGGCGGTGGAAACGCCGGTGAACCTGACAAGTCGCCAGAAAGAGTTGCTGCGCGAGTTCGACGAGCTGAGCGAGGACAACAATCCCGAGAGCAAAAGCTTTTTCTCTTCGGTAAAGTCCTTTTGGGACAGCATGAAGGGGTGAGCGCCGTCTTGGAAAGGCTCCGGTGGAGCCTTTCAGGCGAGAACGGGCGGAGCCCGGGCGCTCTGCTACAGAGAATCCACAGAAAAAGGCGCCACTGGCGCCTTTTTCCTTATTTACCCCACCCCCACCAGACCCCCCATCTCCCCGGCGCTCAGCACCCAGGGTTGTGCCCTCCCATTAACCCGGCGTTTACCCTCGCGGCGCATCCTGTGGCGATGACGCAGCGGCACGCCTTTGATGAAGCTTCCGGCTCTCTCTTTTCCCCGGACGAGGCGCCAGAGATGGCACTGCCTGTCGGGCGGCTGCCGTCCTATATCCGCGACCATCGACAGCGGTTGCGTGACCGGTTCATGGCCGGGGGCGCGGCGGCGATGCCGGATTATGAGTTGTTGGAGCTGGTGTTGTTCCGCTCGATCCCGCGCCGCGACGTAAAGCCCTTGGCGCGCGCGTTGCTGGACCAGTTCGGTGATTTCAACCGCGTTATCTCCGCCCCGCCGGAACGGCTGGGCAAGGTTGCCGGGATTGGCCCGGCGGTGATTGCGGATCTCAAGATTGTCGAGGCCGCCACGCATCGGATGGCGCGGGCAAAGGTGTTGAAAAGGCATGTGATTTCAAGCTGGGATGCGGTTCTGGATTACTGCCATACCACCATGTCTCACCGCGATACCGAACAGTTCCGGGTGCTGTTTCTCGACACCAAGAACACCCTGATCGCCGATGAGGAACAGGCGCGCGGCACCGTCGATCATGTGCCGGTCTATCCGCGCGAGGTGGCCAAACGCGCGCTTGAACTGAACGCCTCGGCGTTGATTCTGGTGCACAACCACCCCTCGGGCGACCCGAGCCCGAGCAAGGCCGATATCAGCATGACCGAACGGGTGCAGGACGCCTGCGCGGCGCTGGGGCTGACGCTGCACGATCACCTGATCGTCGGCAAATCGCGCGAGATGAGCTTTCGCGCCGAGGGCTACCTGTAGCGCCTCAGCGCAGCCAGACTTCGACCCGCCGGTTCACCTGTCGACCCCAGTCGCTGTCGTCGCAGGCCATAGGCAAGGCCTCGCCAAAGGCCTCGACCGCCATCTCCACCCGGACCGCGCCGGGGGTCTGGGCCGCCGCCTGAACCGCGTCGCGCACCGCCTCGGCCCGCTTCTGGGCGATGCGTTTGTTGCCCTCGGCGGGGCCTTCGCCGTCACTGAAACCGACGAAGAACAGCGTCCGGGCATCATAGGCGCCGATTTCGATGGTGCGGGCGAGTTGGGCAATATTGGCGCGCGATTGGGCATCGGGGCGGGTCGAGCCGGTTTCGAACCGGAACGAGGTGGTCAGCCGTGTCAGCGGGCCCAGCGTGGCGATCATGCGCTGCAACTCATCCAGTGGCACCTCCTCCCCGGCGGAGGCGATGGCATTGGACAGCCGGTCACCCTGGGCGTTCAGCGCGATGCGCTCGGGTGCCTGATCGACAAAGCCCGCGCGCCGGATCACGATTTGCGCCGCCGGGCTTTGCACATAGAGCAGGAATTCGCGCGCCGCCTTGGGCAGACGCCGCGCCGGAAGATACAGGAACATGGGCGAGGTCAGCGGATAATCCTCGGTCTTGATCGTGCGGCGGCTGGCCGAAAGTGAAAACCCGCAAGCTCCGGTCAGGGTCAACGCCCGCGTCGTGCCGGTTTCGGCAAAGCTGGCAATGCCGATGGCAAAGGGATCGGCGCTGACCGCGCGAGCCAATGCGCTGCTACGCGGATGACGGGCGATCCCTTCGGCGAGGGTCAGCCCAGCGGGGCGCAACAGCCGGTCCTCGACCGCCTGCGTCAAGCCGGAGCCGGCATCGGGCAGGTGCAGGTCGATGGGTGCATCCGGGCCGCCCAGATCGGACCAGTTGGTGATCTCCCCGGCAAAGATGCGGGCCAGATCCGGGGTCGAGATACGCTGAACCGGGTTGCCGCGCGCCACCACCGCCACCATCGCATCCAGCGCCAGAACCCGGCTGCGGTTGCTGTCCGTCATGTCGCCCATGCCGGCCTCGAAGGCGCGGGTCCGTTCCTCGGCGCGGATTTCGCGCAGGGCGAGCACGATATCGGCTTCATTGGCCAGAAGATCGGCAAAGCCTTCGTCGGTATTGCTGGCGCGAAAGGTGAAATGCGCCAGCGCCGCGCCGGTATTGGGCTGGATCAGGCTATAGCGGAAATGGCTGTCGTCGATGGTTTCGCGGGCGGTGTGCCAACCGTTGCGCAAGGCAAAGCCCTCGACCAGCGCGGGCAGCAGCACTTCGACCATGGTCGAGGAGCCCGACAGTGCCAATTCGGCCACATAGTCGGTCAGGCTGGGGCAGCCCGGTCCACCACAGGACACGCCGGAGCCATCGACCGTCAGCTCTCCGAATTTGGTGTCGACGCGATAGAATTCACCGTCAAATCCAAGCAGCGTGCCGGAAATCTCGACCGCGCCATCGGGCGAGGACAGGGTGACATCCTGCGCCGCGAGCGGAGTGGCAACCGAAAAAAGAAAGAGTGCGGCGAAGACCGCCGCACGTGATAAATACATGTGAGACCTAAATTTATACGCGGATTATTTCGCCGCGATCTTCAGGTCATCGAGCAGATTATTCAACACCAGAAAATCACCAACCGCATCGCAGTCCGGCACGGAGAGGTCCAGTTCACGGGTGGTGATGCGGTTTGCGCCCTGACGTTGAAGAAGCTGGGCGGAAATGTCGCGGCCACAGTTGTCTGCGGTGACCTCGGCTTCGATGCTCAACGAGATGTCGCCGCTGCGATCAGCCGCCCCGGCCGGAAAGGTATAGATCTCGGCAATCATCGGCGAAAGCGCATCCGCCTCGCCCAACCGCAGGACAGAGCCGGTGGCATGATCTGTCGCCCCGGTGGTGGGCGCACCCGACCAGACATGACCCGGCGCACCATAGCTGGCGCCGAATTCGCGGGCGTGGATCTGGAATCCGGCGTTGCCCTGCCATTGCAGCGCGACGCGGTCAAAATCGGCGATCCCGGGAACCCGCGCGGTGGCGACGGCGCCGTCGCCATTGTCAAACGCGGCGATGAAGACCGCCCGTTCGGCCAGCGCCGGGATCTTGACGTTCAGGGAGCCCTCGGAATCGGTGACGGCGGAAAAAATCATCCCGTTGTGATGCACGAGCAGACGGGTATTGCCGAAACAGGGCGCGGTGACGCTGAAATCGACCATGGCCATCGGGCCGGGCACGGCCTGTGCCGTCACCTCGCAGCCAAGGCCGGGCATTTCCGGGTCTTCGGGTGTGCTTGGCAGGGCGGCGCTGTCCGACGGGTCCGTGGCCAGTTCCGATACGCTCGGGTGCTCGTGCATCTCATTGTCCGCACTCGCGCCAACGGCTTCTGCCGAGGTCAGGGCGATCTTTTCGATCTCCAGCGGGGCGTTCTCGGCGAGACGTACGCGGGCCGGGGCCGGATCGGTCTGGCGGGGTTCGGCCGCTGGCATGTTGGCCTCGGCCGGGCTGACCGCCGGTGTGGAGTGCGGCAGCGGCGCGGGTTGGCCGCGCTGCATGCCATAGCCAATGCCCAAAGCACAGGCCAAAGTGCCGCCAGTCAAGCCAATCAAACGCAATCTGGACATCACATCCTCCGTCACCATTCGGGTTGCGTAAGATGTGGCCCCGAAAGGCGGCCAGATCATGGCCGCCTAGGGGTGTCATTCGGGCATCTTCGTGCCTGATCAGCTTAACCGACCGTGGCAATGCTTGAACTTTTTGCCACTGCCGCAGGGGCATTTCTCGTTCCGGCCGGGGGTGCCCCAGGTGCTGGGGTCATCCTCGACGAAACCGGGGGCGGCGTCGGACGCACTCGGGGCGGGGTCGGCTTCGATTGCGGCCTCAGCGTCGTCGGCCTGATGCTGCAACTGCGCCTGCTGCGAGGCGAACTGGGCCAGCATCTGGTTCTGCTCTTCCTCGCTCAGCGGGCGCACATGCGACAATTGCTGCGTCACCGTCTCGCGCAGCCCGTCCAGCATGTTTTCGAACAGCTGGAAGCTTTCTGTCTTGTACTCGTTCAGCGGATCGCGCTGCGCATAGCCGCGAAAGCCGATGACCGAGCGCAGATGCTCCAGCGTCACCAGATGTTCACGCCACTTGGTGTCGATGGTTTGCAGCAGAACCTGCTTTTCGATCTGGCGCATGTTCTCGGAGCCGAAAGCGACCGCCTTTTGCGCCATCATCTCGTCGCTGGCCTTGACCAGACGGTCGCGGATTTCCTCGTCGTCGACCCCCTCTTCGGCGGCCCATTCGATCACCGGCTCGTCGAGCCCCATCTTTTCGATCACCTGCGCGTAAAGACCGGCAGTGTCCCACTGGTCGGCATAGGATTTCGGCGGCATGTGGGCGTCTATCAGATCGTCGATCACCTGATGGCGCATGTCGGCTGCGATGTCGGACAGGTCTTTTGCCGCCATGATCTCGCGCCGTTGACCAAAGATCACCTTGCGCTGGTCGTTCATCACATCATCGAATTTGAGGATGTTCTTGCGCATGTCAAAGTTGCGCCCCTCGACCTTGGCCTGCGCGCGTTCCAGCGACTTGTTCACCCAAGGGTGAATGATCGCCTCGCCCTCTTTCATGCCAAGCGTCTTGAGCACCTTGTCCAGCCGCTCAGAGCCGAAGATGCGCATCAGATCGTCTTCAAGGCTGAGGAAGAAGACAGTGCGCCCCGGGTCACCCTGACGACCGGAACGGCCGCGCAGCTGGTTGTCGATACGCCGGCTTTCATGGCGTTCCGAGCCGATGACAAAAAGCCCACCGGCGTCGATCACCTTTTGCTTTTCTGCGGCGTGCTTGGCCTCTTCCGAGGCGCGGATTTCGACCGGATCGGCGTCCGGGTTCTGTTCCAGCGCGGCCATGACCTTCATGTCGACATTGCCGCCCAACTGAATGTCGGTGCCGCGACCGGCCATGTTCGTGGCGATGGTCACCGAGCCGAATCGACCGGCATCGCCGACAATCTCGGCCTCGCGTTCGTGTTGGCGGGCGTTCAGCACGTTATGTGCGACCCCCTCCTTGTCCAGCATCGCCGACAGCACCTCGGATTTTTCGATCGAGGTGGTACCAACCAGAACCGGCTGGTTCTTTTCGTGGGCTTTCTGGATCTCTTTGATAATCGCCGTGTATTTCTCGGCGGTGGTGCGGAACACCTGATCGTCTTCGTCGACCCGTGCGATGGGCCGGTTGGTCGGCACCTCGACAACGCCAAGCCCGTAGATTTCGGAAAATTCCTCGGCCTCGGTGCTGGCAGTGCCGGTCATGCCGGCCAGTTTGTCGTACAGCCGGAAAAAGTTCTGGAAGGTGATGCTGGCAAGCGTCACGTTCTCGGGTTTGATGTCCAGATGTTCCTTGGCCTCGATGGCCTGATGCAGCCCCTCGGACAGGCGCCGCCCCGCCATCATGCGGCCGGTGAATTCGTCGATCAGAACCACATCGCCGTCGCGGACGATGTAATCCTTGTCCTTCTGGAACACCTTATGCGCGCGCAGACCCTGGTTGACGTGGTGCACGATGGTCGTGCTTTCCGGGTCATAAAGGGTTTGCCCGTCTTCCAGCAGACCGCGGGCGTGCAGCTGTTGCTCAAGGAATTCGTTGCCGTCCTCGGTGAAGGTCACGCCGCGGGTCTTTTCGTCGAGATCGAAATGATCGTCCGACAGCAGCGGGATAATCTCGTCGATGGTGGAATAAAGTTCCGAGCGGTCATCCGCAGGGCCCGAGATGATCAGCGGCGTGCGGGCCTCGTCGATCAGAATACTGTCGACCTCGTCCACGATGGCGAAATAATGCTCTTTCTGGAACAGCTCGCTCAGCTCGGACTTCATGTTGTCGCGCAGATAATCAAAGCCGAATTCGTTATTGGTGCCATAGGTCACGTCGGCCTGATAGGCCGCGATCTTGCTCTCGTTGCTCATGCCGGAAAAGATCACTGCGGCGCGCATGCCCAGAATCTCAAAGACCTTGCCCATCCATTCCGAGTCGCGCGTGGCCAGATAGTCGTTGACCGTGACCACATGAACGCCCTTGCCCACAAGCGCGTTCAGATAGGCCGGGAAGGTGGCGACCAGCGTCTTGCCCTCGCCGGTCTTCATTTCCGAGATATTGCCCTGGTGCAGGAAGATGCCGCCCTTCAACTGGGTGTCGAAGGCGCGCAGCCCCAACGCCCGGCGGGCCCCTTCGCGAACATTGGCAAAGGCCTCGGGCAACAGGTCGTCAAGGCTTTCGCCGCCCTGCGCGCGTTTGCGCAGCTCTGCGGTTTTTTCCTTGAGCCCCTCGTCGCTGAGTTTTACAAACTCGGGTTCCAGTGCGTTGATCTTTTCGACCAACGGCCGCGTCGCCTTGATTTTGCGATCGTTCGGTGTTCCGAAGACCTTTTTGGCGAGTGTTCCGATACCCAGCATATTTTCTCCAGCGGCTCAGACTTCCTGATGGTTCTGTCAGACTTGTCCGCCCTGCACACAACCCATAGATACGGGGGGAAAGACGGTCCTGACGTCGGCCTTAAGGCGATGTAAGGGGCGGTGGAAACAGTGTCAACGCCGCGCCCTGTCGCGGCCCTATGATAGGACGAATCAATGCTTAAACGCCTCACCTTCCTGCCCGCGCTGGCGGTTACCGCCCTGATGGCTCTGCCAGCGCTCGCCCAAGAGCCTGACGCCGATACGGTGGTGGCCCGCGTGAACGGTCAGGACATCAAGCTGGGTCATGTGATCATTGCCCGCACCGCGCTGCCGCAACAGTATCAACAGCTCCCCGACGAGGTGCTGTATGACGCGATTGTCGAGCAGTTGATCCAGCAAAGCGCGTTGCAGCAGGCCTTTGGCACAGAGATTCCGCACCGCGTCGAGCTGTCGCTGGAAAACGAGCGGCGCTCGCTTCTGGCGGGGGAGCAGATCGAAAAGATCATGTCCGACGCCGTCAGCGAGGACGACATCAAGGCCGCCTATGACGCGAAATACGGGGCGAGCTATGAGGCAAAGGAATATAACGCCTCGCATATTCTGGTCGAGACCGAGGACGAAGCCAAGGCGCTCCGTGCCGCGCTTGAGGGTGGCGCCGATTTCGCTGAACTGGCAAAAGAGAAATCCACCGGCCCCTCTGGCCCCAATGGGGGTGAGCTGGGCTGGTTCGGCGCGGGCATGATGGTGCCGGAATTCGAAGAGGCCGTGAAGACCATGGCACCGGGGGATATCTCGCAGCCAGTGAAGACTCAGTTCGGCTGGCATATTGTCAAGCTGAACCAGACCCGCGACATGACGCCGCCAGCGCTGGACGAGGTGCACGACGAGATCGCCGGTGAACTGCGCCAGCAGGCCGTGGTCGATGGCGTTGACGCGCTGGTCGCCGGGGCCGAGGTCGAGCGCCCCGAGGTTGACGGGCTGGAGCCTGCAATGATCAAAGATCTGGACCTTTTGAGGAACTGACCCATGGCCACGATTACCCGTGTTTCGCCTTTGGCGCCCGCCGTTTTTCCGAATCTACCGCAGATCGGCGGGTTGCGCTTTGCCGCCGCCGCTGCCGGGGTGCGCTATGCGGGCCGCACGGATGTCATGCTGGCGGTGATGCAACCGGGTACGGCGGTGGCGGGTGTTTTCACCCGCTCTGCCACCCGCTCGGCGCCGGTGCTGGATTGTCAGGCCAAGATCGGCGGCGCGGCCGGCGGCCCGGCGGCGATTTTGGTGAACTCCGGAAATTCCAACGCCTTTACAGGCCATTATGGTCAGGCTTCGGTGGCGGCGATCACCGCTGCGGTCGCCAAGGCCACGGGCGTTCCGGTGACGCGGGTCTTTACCGCTTCGACTGGGGTGATCGGGGAGCCGCTGCCGCATGAGCGGATCGTGGCGAAGCTGGACGAGCTGAATGGCGCGCTGTCGGAGACGGCCATCGAGCAGGCCGCCCGTGCCATCATGACCACCGACACCTTTGCCAAGGGGGCCCTCGCCACGGTCGAGATCGCGGGCCAGCCGGTGCAGATTGCTGGCATCGCCAAGGGCTCTGGCATGATCGCGCCGGATATGGCGACGATGCTGGTCTATATCTTTACCGACGCCACCCATGATCAGGCGGCGATGCAGGCGCTGCTAGCACGGCTCACCGACAAGACCTTCAACTGCATCACGGTGGACAGCGACACCTCGACCTCGGACAGCCTGATGCTGGCTGCCACTGGCGCTTCGGGGGTGGATGCCACCGGCAATGCGGAGTTCGAGGCGGCGCTGCACGGTGTGATGCTGGATCTGGCGCAGCAGGTGGTGCGCGACGGTGAAGGGGCGAGCAAATTCGTGGAAATCCGCGTTACCGGGGCCGCCAGCGATGCGGATGCCAAGATCCACGGGATGGCGATTGCCAACTCTCCGCTGGTCAAGACGGCGATCGCGGGCGAGGATCCCAACTGGGGCCGTGTCGTCATGGCGATCGGAAAATCGGGTGCTGCCGCGGACCGCGACCGTCTGACGATTCGGTTTGGTGGCATTCCAGTGGCCGAAAACGGCTGGGTCTCCCCGGAGTACAAGGAGGAGGACGCGGCGGCCTATATGAAGGGGCAGGATCTTGTCATCGCCGTTGATCTGGGGCTAGGCGACGGCGCGTCGACCGTCTGGACCTGTGATCTGACCCACGGCTATATCGAGATCAACGCGGACTACCGGTCGTGAAAACGCTCCTTGTTTCGGCGGTCGCGCTGATCGATGTTGATGGCCGGGTGCTGCTGGCGCAGCGCCCGGAGGGCAAGTCGTTGGCCGGTCTGTGGGAGTTTCCCGGTGGCAAGGTTGAGCCAGGCGAAACCCCGGAGGTGGCCCTGATTCGCGAGTTGCAAGAGGAGTTGGGGATCAACACTTGGTCCTCTTGCCTGGCGCCGCTGACCTTTGCCAGCCATAGCTATGAGGAATTCCATTTGTTGATGCCGCTCTTTGCCTGTCGCAAGTGGGAGGGGCAGCCGCAGGGGTGCGAAGGGCAGCGTTTGAAATGGGTTCGGGCGGCCGATTTGCGCGACTATCCGATGCCGCCGGCAGACCTGCCGTTGATCCCGATTTTGCGTGATTGGCTCTGATCCGCGCCGAATTTCATCGAAATAGCGCCGAAAACTCACTTATTTTGGCGTAGACGCATAGATAAACACCATATTTTGTAGGCCCCTACGGGTTCTTGATGAAACTTTGAGCGTTTGGTGTATAGGTAGATTCCCTTGCCCGATGTATGATGAGGGCCTCAGCATGTATGAGGAGGATCTGACATGCTCCGGACCATCACAGTTGGAAGTTATGTATCGGTACAAGGTGTGTTTGTCCGGTCATTGCCCGACGGCAAAATTGTCGTCCGGGTCGGCCGCAAAATTTATGAAGGCACGCCAGTCAAGGACGCAGCTTAGACAGGTACCCTATAGAACGTAAAAAAGGGACGGCGCATTGCGTCGTCCCTTTTTTTATCTCTGCGAGCTTGCGCGGATCACTCCAGCGTGCGGACCACTTCTTCGCGTTCGAAGATCTCGATCACATCGCCGGGACGGATATCGTCATAGCTCTCAAACGCCATGCCGCATTCCTGACCGGACTGCACTTCGGCAACTTCGTCCTTGAAGCGTTTCAGCGTCTTCAGCGTGCCTTCGTGGATCACCACGTTGTCGCGCAGCAGGCGCACACCGGCCGAGCGGCGGGCGATGCCTTCGGTGACCAGACAGCCAGCCACTTTGCCAATGCCGGTAACCTTGAACACTTCCTTGATCTCGGCATAACCAATGAACTTTTCGCGAACTTCGGCCGACAGCAGGCCAGAGGCTGCCGCTTTCACATCGTCCACAAGATCGTAGATCACCGAATAATAGCGGATCTCCACGCCTTTTTGGTTGGCCGAGTTCCGCGCCGGCGCATTTGCCCGCACGTTGAAACCGATCACCGGCGCCCCGGAAGCTTCGGCAAGGCCGATATCGCTCTCGGTGATGGCGCCGACGCCAGAATGCAGCACGCGGACACGCACCTCGTCGTTGCCGACTTTTTCCAGCGCCTGAACGATGGCCTCGGCAGAGCCCTGCACGTCGGCCTTCACCAGAATCGGCAGCTCGGCCACGTTCTGATCGTCCTTGGCCTTTTGCATCAGCTGTTCCAGCGTCGTGGCCGCACCTGCGACCGCGCGCTTTTCCTTGGCCTTTTCCTGGCGATATTCGGCGATCTCACGCGCCTGTGCCTCGGTATCGACAACGTTCAACACGTCGCCGGCCTCCGGCGTGCCATTCAGGCCCAGAACCTCGACCGGAACCGACGGGCCAGCTTCTTTGACGCGCTCGCCCTTGTCGTTCTCCATCGCACGGACCTTGCCCCATTGTTCGCCGACGACAAAGATGTCGCCTTGGCGCAGGGTGCCGTGCTGAATCAGAACCGTGGCCACAGGCCCGCGGCCCACATCCAGCTTGGCTTCGATTACGGCGCCTTGGGCGGCGCGCTCCGGGTTGACCTTGAGTTCAAGGATCTCGGCCTGCAGCGCAATCGCTTCGAGCAGCTCGTCCAGACCTTGGCCGGTTTTCGCGGAAACTTCGACATCCTGAACGTCACCGGACATCTTTTCGACGACCACTTCGTACTGAAGCAACTGGGCCCGTACCTTGTCGGGGTCAGCGGCGGGTTTGTCGACCTTGTTGATCGCTACGATCATCGGAACACCGGCGGCCTTGGCGTGATTGATCGCCTCGATGGTCTGCGGCATCACCGAGTCGTCGGCGGCCACCACCAGAATGACGATATCCGTCACCTGAGCCCCGCGCGAGCGCATCGAGGTAAAGGCGGCGTGACCCGGCGTATCGAGGAAGGTCAGCCTTGCGCCATCCTTGGTCTGCACCTGATAGGCGCCGATATGCTGGGTGATCCCGCCAGCTTCTCCGCTGGTCACGCTGGTGTCGCGGATCGCGTCCAACAACGAGGTCTTGCCGTGGTCTACGTGGCCCATGATGGTGATGACTGGCGGGCGCGATTTCAGATCGTCGGGGTTTTCCTCGACCTCTTTGATCACGGCCTCGACATCGGCATCGGAAACACGCACGACCCGGTGGCCGAATTCCTCGATGATCAATTCGGCGGTGTCGGCGTCGATGGTCTGGTTCTGCGTGACCATCATGCCCATGTTCATCAGTGATTTCACCACGTCAGAGACGCGTTCCGCCATCCGGTTGGCCAATTCGCTGACCACGATGGTTTCGGGCAGTTGGACGTCCCGGACAACCTTTTCGCGCTCGACATTGCCGCCCATGGCTTTTTGCCGGGCGCGCTCTTGCTTGCGCTTCATGGCGGCCATCGACCGATGCCGTCCACCTTCGCCACCGGTCAGAGCCTGGTTCAGCGTCAGCTTGCCGGCACGGCGGCCACCATCGTCGCGTGTCTTGTTGCGCGGGGTGCGTGCAGGTTGTTCCCGCTCGCGTTCCACCTTGCGCGGTGTTTGCGTTGCCGCCGGATTGCCACGGTTCGGCTCTGCCGCTGCGGTCGGTTCGCTCGGCGCGGCGGCAGCCTGCTTGGCCGCATCCTCGGCTTCGCGCCGCTTGCGGTCTTCTTCCTCGGCCTTTTCACGGGCGCGGTCTTCGGCCTCGCGCTGTTCGCGCTCCTTGGCCTCGGCTTCGGCCCGGCGGCGTTCGCGGTCTTCGGCGCGCTTGCGCTCGTCTTCCTCGCGCTGGAGCGCTTCACCGGCTTCGCGGGCCTTGGCGGCCTGCAGAGCCTTCAGACGACGCTCCATCTCGGCATCGGTGATTCCCGCGGGGCGGCGCGACGGAACGCCGATCTTGGCAGAGCCAAGCCCCGTCGATTTGGTGCCACCCGGCTTGGGCACGACAACGCGCTTGCGCTTGGTTTCCACCACGACATTCTTTGTCCGCCCATGGCTGAAACTTTGTTTCACGTTCCCCGAGCGGGGACCCCCATGCAGACCCAAAGTCTTTTTGCCGTCACTATCGCTCATAAAGCTCAATTTCCTTCCCGATGGCCGTTGCCATCGTCCGATACACGCACTCCGCGCAAGCGTTGGGCTTCCTCTACAACACGTTTGCTGAGTCCACCAGAGGCGAGCGCGGCATGTACCACAGTTTCGCGGCCAAAGGCCATGCCCAGTTCATCCGTTGTCAGCCATCCGATATAGCTGCCAAAATGCGGTGTACTGAGTTTCGATTTACCCCGGCCCGATCCGTCGACTGCCTGTATCAGAATTTTGGCGTCTTCCCTGTCGAGCCAGGCTTTCACTTTTTCATATCCGGAGACCGCAGCGCCGGATTTGCGCGCCAGGCTGATCAGATCCACCACCCGGCGGGCCAACATCCGTTCCACGGTATTGACCAGATCCGGTGGCGTTTTCACCGGCTGCTTCAGCGCACGGGCAAACAGGTTCTTGTCCTCTGCCCGCTGCAACGCCGCGCGATCCGCGGCCACATAGACTCCGCGGCCTGGCAGCTTGCCCAGTATATCGGGCACCACCATACCATCGGGGCCAGCTACGAACCGGATCAGGCCGCCCTTGGGCTGTGCCTCGCCTGTGACGATACACTTCCGTTCGGGACCGTCCTGCCGGTCTTTCGAGGCGCCACCGCGACTCATGTCGAACCCCCCGGGGCCTGCATTCAGGCCCCGGCCTCCTCGTTTGTTTCGTCGATATCGTCTTCGCCTTCGGCGTCATCCTCTGTTCCGGCGTCAAGTTCGGCGGGATCAACCCAGCCAAGCTGAATGCGCGCGGTCATGACCAAGGTCTGGGCCTCTTCCAGCGTCATCTCGAAGGGTTCGAGGATACCGTCATCCTTGACCCGTTCGCCATCGACCGTGGTCCAGCCGCCGGCCAGCTCCCAGTCGGCGCAGGTGGCGAAATCTTCCAGCGTGCGGACATCGTCCTTGGCCAGCGCCTCAATCATCTGGGGTGTCAGGCCTTCGAAATCAATCAGGCTGTCCTCGACACCCAGCGCACGGGCGTTGTCGAGCGCCGCTTTTGCCTGGGCTTCAAGGTAATCGCTGGCGCGGGCCTGCAGCTCTTCGGCGGTGCTTTCGTCGACACCGTCGATCACCAGCAGCTCGTCGCGATCGACATAGGCGACCTCTTCAAGGTTGGTGAACCCTTCAGAGACCAGAAGCTGAGCAAAGAATTCGTCCAGATCGAGGGTTTCCATGAAGAGACCGGTACGCGCTTCGAATTCCTTCTGGCGCCGCCCGCTTTCCTCTTCCTCGGTCATGATGTCGATATCCAGCCCGGTCAGCTGCGACGCAAGCCGCACGTTCTGACCGCGTCGGCCGATGGCCAGGCTCAGCTGTTCCTCGGGCACCACGACCTCGATCTTGCCGGCTTCCTCGTCCAGCACCACTTTCGACACTTCGGCCGGTTGCAGCGCGTTCACCAGGAAGGTCGGCATGTCTTCGGACCACGGGATGATGTCGATCTTTTCGCCTTGCAGTTCGTTCACAACGGCCTGCACACGGCTGCCGCGCATCCCAACGCAGGCCCCGACCGGGTCGATCGAGCCATCATAGGAAATGACGGCGATCTTGGCGCGGCTGCCCGGATCGCGGGCCACGGCCTTGATCTCGATGATGTTGTCGTAGATTTCCGGCACTTCCATCTTGAACAGCTCGGCCATGAATTCCGGCGCCGTACGGCTGAGGAAAATCTGCGGCCCGCGCGGTTCGCGGCGCACATCCTTGATATAGCAGCGGATGCGATCGTTCGGACGATAGCTTTCGCGGCCGATCTTTTCGTTGCGACGCAGGATCGCTTCGCCCGAGCCGACATCGACGATGACGTTGCCGTATTCTTCGCGCTTGACGACACCGTTGATGATGGTGCCGGTGCGGTCCTTGAATTGTTCGAATTGACGATCCCGCTCGGCTTCGCGGACCTTTTGCAAGATCACCTGCTTGGCCGATTGTGCCGCGATGCGGCCCATTTCGACCGGCGGAACCTCTTCGACGAACTCATCGCCCACTTTGGGGTCGGCCATGTATTGCTTGGCCTGCTGGACCGTGAATTCCGACTGGTAATTCTCCAGATCGTCATCCTCGACCACGGTGCGCACCCGGGTAAAGGTGGCCTTGCCGGTCTTGCGGTCGATGTGGACACGGATGTCCATCTCGGCGCCATAGCGGCTTTTCGCGGCACGTGAGAGGCTCTCTTCCATGGCCTCGACCACGAGACCGGGTTCGATCATCTTTTCGCGGGCCACTGCCTCGGCGGTCTGCAAAAGCTCAAGCTGGTTTGCGGAAGTGATAGCCATCACATGTCCTCCTCAACGGACCCTTCGGTCTCTATTTCGTCAAACTTGTCTTCGTTCAGGGTGCCGGCCGCCTTGCGTTGGCGCAGCATTTCCTTGATCAGGTCTTCGGTCAGCACCAACTTGGCGTCGCTCAGCCAGTCGAAATCAAGGCCGATCGTGACCTCTTCGCCGTCCTTGTCGATATTGATCAGCACCTCGTTGCCTTCAAGACCGGCCAGCATGCCCTTGAAGCGGCGGCGCCCATCAATCAGTTCGCTGGTTTCGATCTTGGCCTCATACCCCTCAAAGGTGTCGAAATCCTTTGGCCGGGTCAGGGGGCGGTCGATGCCGGGGCTGGAAACCTCAAGCGTATAGGTGTCAAGGATCGGGTCCTCGACATCCAGAACTGCGCTGACCGCATGGGAGATCGCGGCGCAGTCATCCACCTCGATGCCGCCGCTTTCCTTGTCGGCCATCACCTGCAAGACGGTGGACTTGCCCGACATCAGGCGCACGCGCACCAATTCGAACCCAAGATCCTCGATCACGGGGGTGATGATCTCGGCAAGACGCCGGTCGATCGCAGCTTTTGCTATCAGGTCGTTGTTCATATCGTCCAAACACAAAAAAACGGGCACACGGCCCGTCATAAATCATCCGGAGGAGCCCCAAGCCAGAGCCTGACGCGCCGCTGTTGAGGGCCATATACGACGTAGGACTTGAGTCTTCAACCCCTTGCGTGGGTGGGTCCGGATTTACCGCTATCCGATCCACCAGCGCTCGGCGATTCGCCCATCGTCAAGCGCGGCGCGGGTGCCGATCTTGGATGGCACTCCAACGCCGCGGCGGGCAGCGAGCGCCATGTTTTCGGCCGAAGGGTGATAGCGGAACGCGCCGCGCTCCAGCAGCCCCTCGGGCTGTGGCAGGGCAGCGATATCGACGAACCCGTCGCGCAGGGCTTCGGCGCGCACGGTCGCGTCGGGGATCACGATGATTTCAATGCTGTCGGCCCAGCCCGCCTGACCTTGTTTGTAATGATCCGCGACCTTGCTGGCGCGGAAATGGCGGCTGTCGCGGGCGCTGTCGGGACGATAGGCACCGGTGCCCACGGCCATACCGGGTGTCTTGTCGATCCGGCCCGCCGCAGCGATCACACGTCCGGGGGCTGCCAGGTGATAGGGCAGATCAGGATCGCCGGTGGCCAGTTCCAACAGCAGGGTGCGGGGGCGTTCGGCCTCCACCCGGATCAGGCCGGGAACCTCCCACGCCCGGACCGAGGCCAGCGCATCAGTGATGCCGAGCGTCGTGCCGTCGTGAAACACCACCCCGTCGCGCAACTCGAATCGCCATTGGCGGGCATCGGCGCTGCCGGTCCAGCCTGTCGCCAGTTCCGGGCGCAGCACCCCGTCGGGGCCGATCTCGGTCAAGCCGTCGAAGACGGCGCCGCGGGCCACCTGCTCCAGACTGCCATCGCGCGGCACCGCCAGCCGCAGCCGCCCACCCGGACGCGGCGCCGCATCCAGCGAGACCCCGGTCGCCGCCAGCAGCGCCGCCGCGGCACCCGAGGTAAAGAGCGCGCGTCGGTCCAGCCGGGTCATGCCGCAGCCTTTGCGATGTGGTTCATCACCCGCACCAGTTCGGCGGTTATGCCCGGTTCGGACAGTGCATGGCCCGCATTGCGCACCATCGTCAGCTCTGCCATCGGCCAGAGTTCGCTCAGCTTCCACGCCGCGCTGGGGGGGCAGATCATGTCATAGCGGCCTTGGACGATCACGCCGGGAATGTGCGAAATTCGGCCCATATTGGCCAGAATCTGCCCGTCGAATTCCAGAAAACCGGAATTGACGAAATAATGATTCTCTAACCGGGCAAAGGCATGGGCGTAATGGCCGGGGCTTTCACCCGACTGGCCGTTGGACAGGATCGAGGCCAGCGCGTTTTCCCAGGCCGACCAGGCGCGGGCATATTTGGTCTCTTCCGCCAGATCGCCGGAAAACAGCCGCTTGTGGTAGGCTTGGATCAGGTCGCCGCGTTCGTTCTCCGGGATCGGGGCCACGAAGCGCGCCCATGTTTCAGGCCAGAATCGACCGGCGCCGCCGCCATAGAACCAGTCCAGTTCGGCCTGTGTCATCAGGAACACGCCACGCAGCACCAGCCGCGTCACCCGGTCGGGATGGGTCTGGGCATAGATCAGCGCCAGCGTCGCGCCCCAGCTGCCGCCAAAGACGATCCACTCGTCAATTTCCAACAACCGCCGGATTCGTTCGATATCGGCGACCAGATGCCAAGTGGTGTTGTCGGTGACCGAGGCATGCGGTTGCGAGCGCCCGCAGCCGCGCTGATCAAACAGCACCACGCGATAGATCCTTGGGTCGAAAAAGCGCCGCATGATCGGGCTGCTGCCGCCGCCCGGACCGCCATGCAGTACCACGACGGGGATGCCCTGAGGGTTGCCGCATTGCTCGACATAGATGCTGTGACCTTGCCCGACGTCGACCATCCGCCGGTCGAATGGTTCGAAGGGCGGATGAAGATATTGCACCGCGCGCTTTTGATCGGGGGACTTGTCCATTACTGACCTATATAACCTCTCAGGATAAAAGAGCGAATGGTGAACGGAATGCAAGTGTCTCAAACCACGGTTGACCCATCGGAAATTGCCAAATTCGAGGCGATGGCCGCTGAATGGTGGGATCCCTCGGGCAAGTTCAAGCCCTTGCACATGCTCAATCCCTGTCGGCTGGACTATATAACCAGCCAGATCGCCGCCGAATTCGACCGCGACCTGTCAGCGCAGTTGCCCTTTGCCGGGCTGCGGCTGCTGGATATCGGCTGTGGCGGCGGGCTGCTGTCCGAACCGATGGCGCGGCTCGGGGCCGAGGTGGTGGGCGCGGATGCCGCCGGGGGCAACCTGCCGGTCGCCCGCATCCATGCCGAGCAGTCGGGGCTGGAGATTGATTATCGCCATACCACGGCTGAGGCGCTGGCCGAGGCTGGCGAACAGTTCGACGTGGTGCTGAACATGGAGGTGGTCGAACATGTGGCTGACCCGCTGTCCTATCTCACCGCCTGCCGCCAGCTTCTGAAACCGGGCGGGCTGCATATCTGTTCGACCATCAACCGCAATCCGAAATCCTTTGCCGTCGCCATTCTGGGGGCCGAGGTGGTGATGCGATGGCTGCCGCGCGGCACCCATGAGTGGTCGAAATTCATCACTCCGGACGAGCTGATCGAGCTGCTGAAAAACTCGGGCGTCACGCCGGTGGATCGCAAGGGGTTCGTGTTCAACCCGGTCAGCTGGCGCTGGAGCCTGTCCGATCGCGACCTGAGCGTGAACTACGTCACCGCCAGCGTAAAGCCGGGCTGACGAAACGGCGGCAGACGCGCCCCTCAGGAGGCCCGCTGCGCCGCGTACAGGAGGCATCAATGCACCCGAACCCGATTTATCGCGGTGCCAGCGCCGCCCGGAATATCGCCTTTGCCCGTGCGCGCGGCTTTGGCGTGTTGGTGGTGGCCGATCCCGACGCGGGCGCGCCGCTTATATCCCATGTGCCCTTCGCACTCGGCGATGACGGCACCTTGGCCGAACTGCATCTGGTCCGCTCCAACCCCATCGCGCGGGCGGTGAAGGCCCCGATGCCGGCGCGGCTCGTGGTGAGCGGGCCGGATAGTTATATCTCGCCCGACTGGTACGGCATGGAAGATCAGGTGCCGACATGGAACTATGTCGCGGTGCATCTGACCGGACGGTTGGAGCCTTGTCCTCAGGCCGAGTTGCGCGGGTTTCTTGACCGGCTGTCGGCGATGTTCGAAACCCGGCTGGCGCCGAAACCGGTGTGGCGCGCTGACAAGATGGCGCCCGACGCGCTTGCGCGAATGTTGCGGATGATCGTGCCGCTGCGGCTGCGGATCGAGACGGTCGAGGGCACCTGGAAACTGGCCCAGAACAAACCCGACGCGGCCCGCCTTGCAGCCGCCGATGGGGTCGCCGCGACCGGCATCGGGGCAGAGCGCGCGGCGCTGGCCGAGTTGATGCGCGCCCTGTCCTGAAGCGGGCCGGCGTGGCGCGCGCAGGGGTGATGGACAGGTGCCGCGCGCGCGCCTAGGCTGCCGTCGATACCAGCAACCGGAGAGCCATAATGAAACTGATCATGTCCCCTGCTTCGCCCTTTGTCCGCAAGGTGGCGGTGCTGATTCTGGAAACCGGCCAGCAGGGCGATATCGAGCAGGTGGAGGTGGCCACCACACCGGTCAACACCGCCGAGGCGGTCTGGGCCGCCAACCCGCTGGGCAAGATCCCGGCGCTGGTGCTGGAGGATGGCCGCGCGCTCTATGACAGCCGCGTGATCACCCGGTTTCTCGACGACCGTGTCAATGCCGGGCTCTATCCCGAAGACCGGCTGTGGGATGTGCTGACGCTGGAGGCCACGGCGGATGGCATTCTCGAAGCGGCGGTGTTGATGGTCTATGAGGGCCGCGTGCGCCCGCCGGAACTGCGCTCTGATCTCTGGGTCGAGGCGCAGTGGACCAAGGCGATGACGGCGGTCAAGGCGGTGAACGACCGCTGGCTGGCGCAACTGGAGGGGCCGCTCGACATGGCCCAGATCGCCATGGGCTGCGCGCTGGGGTACCTCGATTTCCGTCATTCCGACCGCGATTGGCGCGCGGGCAACGCCGGGCTGGCCGACTGGTACGCTCGGTTTGAAGCGCGCCCTGCCATGGTGGCGACCCGTCCCCCGGTCTGAGTCGCGTCTGAGTCGCACATGAATCGCGCGGCGGGCCTTGGCCGGAGATTGACACAGGTCATGTTCCGCCCCCGGCTGTTGGGGTGAGGATAGAAAGCCAAAGGGAGATCGCCGATGCCTGAGAAAGCGCAAACCGAACACGGCCAGTTGATTGGCGTCGAAAAGCTGCGGTCGTCCTGCGATCCTGCCAGCCTCGGCTTTGCCACCACGGCAGAGCTGGAGCCGCTCGACGGGCTGATCGGGCAGGACCGGGCGATGGAGGCGATCCGCCTTGCCGCGGGCATGCGCGCCAGCGATTTCAACCTGTTCGTGCAGGGGCCGCCGGGGATGGGGCGGCATGATTCGGTGACGACCTATCTTCGCGAACATGCCGCCACCTTGGCGGAGCCTGACGACTGGGCTTACGTCAATAACTTCGACGCGCCGCACAAGCCCTGCGCGCTGCGCCTGCCGCCGGGGGTCGCGCGCAAGCTGGCGTTGGAAATGCAGGACGTGGTGGATGATCTGGCGATCGACATCGCGGCGCTGTTCGAATCGGACGATTATCAGGCCGCCAGCCGCGTCATAAACGAGGAATTCGGCGAACAGCAGGAACACACGATGGCGGCCTTTGCGGAAAAGGCCAAATCCGAAGATGTGGCGATGATGCGCACGCCGATGGGCATCATGTTGACCGCGATCAAGGATGGCGAGGTGGTCAAGACCGACCGGTTCGATGCGCTGCCGGAGGAGGAGCGCAAAACGATCGAGGAAAAGATCAACCGGCTGCAAACCGAGCTTTCTGAAATTCTGCGCAACGCCCCCAAGCTTGACCGCGAACGCCGCCGCCGGATCGAGAAGCTGAATGCCGGGATGGTGGGCGAGGTGGTATCGTCGCGGCTGCGCGAGGCGCGCGACGCCTTTGCTGGAATCGAGGTGGTGCAGGCCTATCTGGCCACGGTCGAGGAGGACATGATCGGCAATGCCGAGATGTTCCTTGCGGTGACGCAGCAACAGCCCGATGGGCCGTTCCCCGAATCGGTGCACAAGGCGCACAGCAACCCGGCGTTCCAGCGCTATATGGTAAACGTCATGGTCACCCGCGAAGAGGACGCCCCGCGCGGCGCCCCGCTGGAGACCGAGGATCTGCCCACGCTCGACCGGCTGGCGGGCCGGATCGAGCATGTCTCGCAAATGGGCGCGCTGATGACCGATTTCACCATGATCAAGCCCGGCGCGCTGCATCGCGCCAATGGCGGCTATCTGATTCTGGATGCGCGCCGCCTGTTGTCCGAGCCGATGGCATGGCCGACGCTGAAGCAATGTCTGCAAAGCGAATCGATTCCCATCACCTCGCTGGGGGAACGGCTCAGCCTGATCTCCACCACCTCGCTGGAACCGGACCCGATTCCGATGAATGTGCGCGTCGTGCTGATCGGGGATCGGATGCTTTATGCGATGCTGATCACGCTGGACCCGGATTTCGGAGAGCTGTTCAAGCTGCAGGCCGATTTCGAGGAAAGCATTGCGCGCAGCGATGATACTCAGGCGCTGTTCGCGCGGGTGATCGGGACGCGCGCCGCAAGGAACGGGTTGCGCCCGGTCTCGGCCGGCGGGGTCGCGCGGCTGCTGGACGAGGCGGTGCGCCGGGCCGAGGACGCCACCAAGCTGAGCCTGCATCTGGGCGCGCTGGCGGACCTGCTGCGCGAGGCCGACCATTATGCCGGTGAGGGCAAGCGCGACATCGTCACCGCCGAGGATGTAGAGCACGCGGTGCAGCAGGCCGACCGCCGCGCCTCGCGGATCAAGGACCGGATGCGCGAGATGGTACAGCGCAAGACGCTCCTGATCGACACTTCGGGCGAGGCGGTGGGTCAGGTCAACGGGCTGTCGGTGATCGGGCTGGGCGGATACAGCTTCGGGCGACCGGCGCGAATCACCGCCCGCACCCGTATGGGCAGCGGCAAGCTGATCGACATCGAACGCGAGGTCGAACTGGGCGGACCGCTACATTCCAAGGGGGTGTTGATCCTCTCGGGATACCTCAGTTCGACCTATGCGCTCGACGTGCCGTTTTCTCTACAGGCCAGTCTGGTGTTCGAACAAAGCTATGGCGGGGTCGATGGCGACAGCGCCTCGGCGGCGGAACTGTTCGCGCTGATCTCCTCGCTGTCGGGGCTGCCGATCCATCAGGGCTTTGGCGTGACCGGATCGGTCAACCAGAATGGCCAGATTCAGGCCATTGGCGGGGTCAATGAAAAGATTGAGGGCTTTTTCGAGACCTGCCTTGATCGGGGGCTGACCGGCGAGCAGGGGGTGATGATTCCAGCGGCGAATGTCGATCATCTGATGCTGCGTCAGGATGTGGTCGAGGCGGTGCGCGAGGGCCAGTTCCGGGTGATCGCCATTTCCACCATAGACGAGGGGCTGGGGGTTTTGACCGGACGTGATCCGGGCGAGCGGGGGGCGGACGGGGTCTTTCCGCCCGAATCGGTCAACGGGCTGGCCGAGGCCCGCTTGCGCGGCTTTGCCGAGCAGCGGTTGAAATTCAGCCAATCCGCCAATCCGCCGGGGCAGGGGGGCTGATCATGGCGACAGCGGAGCGTGGTCACAAACGTATTCTGGTGGGGGCGGGCAGTTTCGCCGACGCCCGCGCCGCGCTGGCGATTCTGGACCGCCTGTCGGGGTTCGGCATCACCGATATCGGTGGTCTGTTCCTTGAGGATCGCGGCGTGATGGAGGCGGCGGTGCCACGGATGAGCGCTTTGGTCAGCCCGCGCGGTGCGGTCGATGTCGCCCCATCGCAACAGGCTTTGCGCTTGATGTGGCGCGGCGATGCCCGCGCCTTTCGCGACCGGCTGATCCAGCTCGCCGCGCGCCGCGCCCTGCGCTGGAGCTTTGATCGCTGCCCGGGGGAGCCGGTCGCCGGGCTTTGCAATGTCGCCCATAGCTGGGACTGGCTGCTGATCGGCCATCTGCCCTCGGGCACACATGCGGGCCGGGTGGTCGGCGTCTTTCATGGTGCCGATGCGGGCGGCGATGGCGTCGGAGAGCTGACCGAAGGGTTGGCGCGATCATTGGGCGCCGGGGCCGAGATGATCCCTGACACCCTGCCCGAGGTCGACATTCTGGCGCGGATTGAACGGGTCCATGCCGCTGCGGTGGTGATCGACGCGGGCGCCGGGCCATTTCGCACCGCCGCGCAGATCCGCGCGCTGCTGGCCGCCGCGCGCTGCCCGGTCCTTGTTCTGGGGGCCGCGGGCATCCCCAGCCTTGTCGAATACAGCACGCAAATTCCGCAGCCACCGCCGGGGCAGGCGGACTAGTTCGCCGGCTTGTTTGCTGGCGTGTTGCGGGGCCCGCGACCTGTTCCGCCGGGCCAGGACGGTGCCAATACGGCGCCAATGGTGTGACCAAACTGCGTCAAACCGCCACGTATGCGACTTCTTGAACCGCCAAACACGCTGGACGAACCTGTTTCACAGCGTTAGATACCCGCGGTGAGACACCGTCCTTAAGCATGGGTATGCAGCGGTGTACGCGCATATTTGCCCCTTGCGGGCGCAGGAATCGGAGAAAACCTCGTGTCCCACGCAGAAGACCACGAAGGCACCCGGAGGGATTTCCTCTATTACGCCACTGCAGGCGCTGGTGCCGTGACCGCCGGGGCCGCCATTTGGCCGCTGGTCAACCAAATGAACCCTTCAGCTGATGTGCAGGCGATGTCCTCGATCCACGTTGATGTGAGCGGCGTCGAGACTGGCACCCAGATCAGCGTGAAATTCCTTGGCAAGCCGGTGTTCATTCGCCGCCGCACCGAGGAAGAGATCATGCAAGGCCGCGAAGTGGCGCTGAGCGATCTGGTCGATCCGCTGTCTGAAAACCCGAACAAGCCGGGCACCGATGCCTCGGACCAGAACCGCACCCTCGACGAGGCCGGCGAATGGCTGGTGATGATGGGCGTCTGCACCCATCTGGGCTGTGTGCCGCTGGGCAACAACTCGGGCGATTTCAATGGCTGGTTCTGCCCTTGCCACGGCTCGCACTACGACACTGCGGGGCGTATCCGCAAAGGGCCGGCGCCGCAAAACTTGCATATACCGATGACCGAGTTCGTCGACGACACCACGATCAAGCTGGGTTAAGGGAACGCACATATGTCCGGAATTCCGCACGACCATTACGAGCCCAAGACCAAAGGCGAAAAGTGGCTGGACAGCCGCCTGCCGATCGTCGGGCTGCTTTACAACACCATCATGATCCCGACGCCGAAAAACCTGAACTGGTGGTGGATCTGGGGCATCGTTCTGGCATTCTGCCTGGTGCTGCAAATTGTCACCGGCATCGTTCTGGTGATGCATTACACCCCGCATGTGGATCTGGCCTTTGCCAGTGTCGAGCATATCATGCGCGACGTGAACGGCGGCCACATGCTGCGCTATCTGCATGCCAACGGCGCCTCGCTGTTCTTTGTTGCCGTCTATATCCACATCTTCCGCGGCCTGTTCTACGGCTCGTACAAAGCCCCGCGTGAGATCACCTGGATCATCGGCATGTTGATCTATCTGGCGATGATGGGCACCGCCTTCATGGGCTATGTGCTGCCTTGGGGTCAGATGTCGTTCTGGGGGGCCACCGTGATTACCGGCCTGTTCGGGGCGATCCCGCTGATCGGCGAATCGATCCAGACCTGGTTGCTGGGCGGGCCGGCCGTGGACAACGCCACACTGAACCGCTTCTTCTCGCTGCACTATCTGCTGCCCTTCGTGATCGCGGCGCTGGTCGTCGTGCATATCTGGGCTTTCCACACCACCGGCAACAACAACCCCACCGGGGTCGAGGTGCGCCGTGGCTCGAAAGACGAGGTCAAGAAAGACACGCTGCCGTTCTGGCCGTATTTCGTGCTCAAGGATCTGGTCGGCCTGTCGATCGTGCTGGTGATCTTCTGGGCGGTCGTCGGCTTCATGCCGAACTTTCTGGGTCACCCCGACAACTATATCGAGGCGAACCCGCTGGTGACGCCGTCGCACATCGTTCCGGAATGGTACTTCCTGCCGTTCTACGCGATCCTGCGGGCCTTTACCTCTGAAGTCTGGGTGGTTCAGTTCGCCTCGTTCATCACCGGCGGTATCGTCGATGCCAAGTTCTTTGGTGTGATCGCGATGTTCGGTGCGATCTTGGCCATGGCGCTGACGCCTTGGCTCGACACCTCTTCGGTACGCTCCGGCTCTTACCGGCCGATGTTCAAATGGTGGTTCTACCTGCTGATCATCGACTTCATCGCGCTGATGTGGCTCGGGTCGATGCCGGCAGAGGAACCCTATGCCTCGATCTCCCTGATCGCTTCGGGCTATTGGTTCGCCTACTTCCTGGTTATCCTGCCGATCCTCGGCGTGATCGAAAAGCCAAGCGCAATCCCCGCCACGATCGAAGATGATTTCGCGGCTCATTATGGCAAGTCGTCGGACGCCTCTGCGCCCGAAGTCACCGCCGCCGAGTAAGAAAAGGGACCGAATAGAATGTTCAAGAAACTTGCAATCGGTGCCGCCTTTGCCATGGCGCTTGCCCCGGCCGCGTCCAACGCGTCTGGCGCGGGTGGCCACGTCGAAGATTTTGCTTTCTCGTTCGAGGGGCCATTCGGCAAATACGACCAGAACCAGCTCCAGCGTGGGTTGCAGATCTATACCGAGGTCTGCGCCGCCTGCCATGGGATGAAACAGGTTCCGATCCGCTCGCTGTCCGACGCGGGCGGGCCGAACCTGCCCGCCGATCAGGTCCGCGCCTATGCGGCGCAGAACTTTGAAGTGTTCGACGCCGAGCTTGACGATTTCCGTCCGGCCAAACCGGTCGATCACTTTCCGGCCAATACCTCGGCTGGCGCCCCGGATCTCAGCATGATGGCCAAGGCTCGCGCCGGGTTCCACGGCCCTTACGGCACCGGGATCAACCAGTTCCTCAGGGGTATCGGCGGGCCGGAATACATTGCCTCGATCTTGGGTGGCTATAAAGACGCCCCGGATTGCGCCCCCGAGGATTTCACCGGCTATTACAACACCGTTTTTGCCCCCGGTGGCTATCCTGACGAGTGCAAGATCTATGACGAGCACGGGATCGAGGTTGGCCGCAAGGCACCGGGATCCTGGATCGCCATGGCACCGCCGCTGTCGGGCGAGGATATCGATTTCGCCGATGGTCACTCCAATGAGTTGCACCATGAGACACAGGACGTCGCGGCGTTCCTGATGTGGGCGGCAGAGCCCAAGATGATGGCCCGCAAACAAGCCGGTCTTGTTGGCGTGCTGTTCCTGACCATCCTGTCGGTTCTGCTGTACCTGACCAACAAGCGCATCTGGGCCCCGATCAAGGGCAAGCGCAACGACCACTGATCCCGGTCGATACGACGCACACGGTTTGAACCCCTGCCCTTTGGGCGGGGGTTTTTCTTTGTCCGCTGCTTACTCTGTCGCCACCCGTGGTCGCCCGCTGGCCTCGACCGTGAGGGTCGCCTCGACGAAGACGGCGCGGGCCTCTACCTGCGCGGTGCGGATGTCCTGCGCGACGCTGACATGAACCCCCTGCGCCCCGGCGGCGCGTGCGGCGCTCTCGGCCTCGCGCCGTAGCGCGGCTTCCAGACAGGCCAGCGCCGCCTCCGGGTCGGGGAAATCTTCCGGTCCCGTCTCCAGATGGGCGCGAAACCGCCCCTCGGACGGCACCGTGATCGTCCCGCTGCGCCGCACCGTCACCCGACCGACCACCGCGCCGATGGCATTGGCCACCCCGGCATGCGGCGGCAGAACCATCGGGCAGCGCAGCCGCCCCCCCACCGCCGGGTAATAGCAGGCGGCCGAGGCCCCCAGCCCGATGACGTCGCAATTGAGCCGGGCATCCAACGCCAGCAACCCGCGATGCCCGTCCAACCCTTTGCGCAGCAGCACGTGGCGCGCCAGATCCGCAGGAGCCTGAGGGAAGGTCTCGCCGTCCTCGGAAAAAGCAGTCTCTAACAGGGCCAATACAGTCTGTTCGGTCAGCTGATCGACAATCATCCGGGCCAGTGGTTCCGCCCCGTCGGCAAGCTGCCCGCCATCGCCGGTGCGTTTGCGCGCCATCAGTTCCAGCGCCACCCGCGCCGCGGCACCGTCCCATCGGTCAAGCTGGCCCAGAACATGGCTCGCATCGGTCGGGGTGACACCCGCAAGCTGCACCAGCCCCCGGTTCACCAGCCGGTCCAACGCACCCTGATCCATGCGCGTGCGCAGCAATCGCGACAGCGGCAACACCGTATCGCCCAAACGTTCCAGCAGCAGCGTCTCGCGCGGACCAAGCCGCTCCGCCTCCAGACACGGCACAGCACGGGCAAAGCGGGCGTCGTGCTCGCCTGCAACCGGGTTGCGCAACTGCGCCTCCAGCGTGGCAAGAACCTCTGCCCCCGTCTCTGCCGCGATCAGCGCGATGGGCAGCACCCGGCGCGGGCCAAGCGTGACGCCCCGGGCCAACCCCAAGGCGTGCATCCGCACTTCGCTGTCCCCGCCAAGACCAGAGGTCCGCATCGCCACCGCCTCGACCATGGTGCGATGCCCGCCAACCTGCGCCCCGTCCGGGTCTATTGCGGGCCGCCCGTCGCGGATCACCGCGATATCCGTGGTGGTGCCCCCGATGTCGGACACGATCGCCTCTAGCGCGCCGGTCAACCAGCGCGCGCCCACGATCGAGGCCGCCGGTCCGCTTAGAATCGTCTCTATTGGCCGGGTTCGAGCCTGTTGCGCGCTCATCAACGCGCCATCGCCGCGCACCACCATCAGCGGCGCCGTTACCCCGATCTCGCGCAGCACATCGCCCGCACGCCCGATCAGCCGGTCGATCATGCCGATCAACCGGGCGTTAAGCACCGCCGTGACCGCCCGTTTCGGCCCGTTAAGCCGCGCCGAGAGCTGGTGCGAACAGGTGACAGGGCGGCCCGTCCGCTCGGAAATGATCTGCGCGACGGCCTGTTCATGCGCCGGGTTGCGGGTGGCGAACAGCCCGGCAACGGCATAGCCGGAAATGCCAGACTCAGTGTCTAAAAAGACATTCAGAGCCGCAATATCGAGGGGTGCGGCCTCGGTTCCGGCGTGGCTATGGCCACCGGCGATGACACAAGCGGGATCTCCCGCCAGCGCCTCGCGCAGGTCGGGGCGCTCGGGATCCGTGGGGCGAAACCCGATCAGGATCAGTGCCACGCGCCCGCCTTGGCCTTCGACCAGCGCATTGGTGGCCAATGTGGTCGACAGCGCGGCCAGCCCGATGTCGCCCGGCCCCACCCCGGCCTCGTCCAGAACCGCGCGCACCGCCGCGCCGACTCCCAGCGCCAGATCGTGGCGGGTGGTCAGGGCCTTGGCACTTGCCACGACGACGGCCTCGTCGCGGATCAACACCGCATCGGTATAGGTTCCGCCCGTATCCACCCCCAACGCCAGCGCCATGCCAGATCCCCCAATGTTTGTCTCTGAATTCGATCTCTAAACGGGTCGTTCGCGTCGCGTCGCGCCCGTTTGCGTCATCGCGCAAGCCGTCTCGCCGCCCATTGCGCAGCGTCGGCCACCGCTGCGTCAGGATCGCCCATCAGGCCCTGCGCAACCTCGCTCAGTGCCGAGTCCCCCGAATTGCCGATGGCATAAAGCACATTGCGCACAAACCGGTCGCGCCCGATCCGTTTGACCGGGCTGCCGGAAAACAGCGCCCGGAACGCGGCATCGTCCAACTGCGCCAGGTCTGCCAGTCGTGGCGCCTCCAACTCCGCGCGCGCGGCATAGCGCATGTCGCTTGCCGCCACCGCGAACTTGTTCCACGGGCAGGCGGCCAGACAATCATCGCAGCCATAGATCCGGTTGCCGAGCTTTTCGCGCAGATCTTCCGCCACCGGCCCGTGATGTTCGATCGTGAGGTAGGAAATACAGCGCCGCGCATCGAGCCGATAGGGCGCCGGAAAGGCCTCGGTCGGACAGGCCGTCAGACAAGCCCGGCACGACCCGCAATTGTCCTGTTCCGGTGTATCCACCGGCAGCTCAAGCGTGGTGAAAATAGACCCTAAAAAGGCCCAGTTGCCAAAATCACGACTGACCAGATTGGTGTGCTTGCCTTGCCAGCCCAGCCCGGCGGCCTGCGCCAGCGCCTTTTCCGGCACCGGTGCAGTATCGACAAAGACCTTGACCTCGGGCCGCGCCTCCGGGCCTTGGGGCAGGGGGCTCCACTTGCCGGTCGTGCTGTCGCGGTTGCCGCCCTTTTCCACCGTGTCGATCAGCCAGCGCGCGAGCCGTTTCAGCCGCTTTTTGACGATGTCGTGATAATCGCGATTCTGCGCATAGACCGAAATCGCACCGCGATCGCGCAGACCCAAAACCGCTGTCGGGTCATGCTCGGGTGTATAGCTTTCGGCCAACATCAGGACCGAGCGCGCCTCGGGCCAAAGCGCATGGGGATCGCCGCGCCAGTGCATCCGCTCTTCCATCCAGCCCATCTGCCCGTGAAACCCGGCCTCGACAAAATCTTTGAGGCGCGCGGGCACTTCTGGCACGTCCCAAGGGCGGCAGATCCGGGCCGCGACGAAGCCCTCCTCCTGGGCCTGCGCCAGCAAGCGGGCTTTCACCTCATATGTCGGATCATCTTCCAAGCTCACCTCGTCGGGATCGGGCGCACCGCGTGTCGCGCCAAAAGGGCCCAGCGCGCGGCGAAAATCAACCCCCCGCGCCGGGGCTTGCAAGCGGCCCCCGTGCCACGCATCTAGGGGGGATGAGCAACACGCTTCTTTGTCTTGGCGCGGGATACTGCGCGCGCGCGCTGGCGCGTCACCCCATTATGGCCCAGGGCTGGCGCATTCGCGGCACCACGCGCACCGGCGAAAACGCCGCCATGCTGGCCCGGCTGGGAATCGAGCCGCTGGTTTGGTCCGGCACGGACCCGTTGCCAGAGTTGGGTGAGGCCAGCCATATTCTGATTTCCGCATCCCCGGGACCAAAGGGCGATCCGGTGCTGGCCGCGCTGGGGGATGAGATTGCCCGCCTTGCCCCGCGCCTGACTTGGGTCGGCTATCTCTCCACCACCGGGGTTTACGGCGACCATCACGGCGGCTGGGTTGATGAGCAAACCCCGCTCTCCCCGACCACCGCGCGCGGCAAGGCGCGGGTGCGGGCCGAGGTGCAATGGGCTGCCATCCCGGATCTGGCGCTGCATATCTTTCGCCTCGCCGGGATCTATGGCCCCGAACGTGGCCCCTTTGCCAAGGTTCGCGCCGGCACCGCGCGCCGTATCATCAAGCCGGGACAGGTGTTCAGCCGCGCCCATGTGGACGATATCGCGCAGGTGCTCGCCGCCTCCATCGCGCATCCCGACCCTGGCGCGATCTATAACGTCTGCGATGATGACCCGGCCCCGCCTGAGGACGTGATCGCCGAGGCCGCCCGCCTGCTGGGGCAGGAAATCCCTCCGGAGGAGCGGTTCGAGACCGCCGAAATGTCCGACATGGCGCGCAGCTTTTATGCCGAGAACAAGCGGGTCAGAAATGAGCGGATCAAGCGCGATCTGGCCGTGCGCCTGCTGTATCCAAGCTACCGCGAGGGGTTAGCGGCCCTGCTTGCGCAGGAACAAACCGGATGAACGGTGCGGCCCAACCCCGCAGCCTGACCGGCCTGCTCGATGCGCTGGACGCGGCCGCGACCGGCCCCAGCGTCAGTGTGGCGGACGTGCTCACCCATGTGGGCGAGCGATCCTTCACCCCGGTGATTCTCGCCATCGCGCTGCTGTTGGTCTCGCCCGCCTCGGGCATCCCGGGATTGCCGACGCTTTCGGCAGTCTTGATCGTGCTGGTGGGGGTTCAGGGGCTGGCACGGCGGCGGCATCTGTGGCTGCCCGGCGTGCTGATGCGCCGACAGATCGGGTCCGAGCGGTTCCGCCGCGCGATTGGCTGGCTGCGCCGCCCGGCGGCTTGGATCGACCGGCATTCACACGCCCGCCTGCGCGGGCTGACCTGGGGACCGGCGCGGCTGGTGGCCTTTACGCTCTGCGTGGTGATCCCGATGATGTGGCCGGCGCTGGAACTGGTGCCCTTTGTGACCTCCATCGGCGCGGGCGCGGTGGCGCTGATCGCCTTTGGCCTGCTCACGCGAGACGGGCTTTATGTGCTGCTGGGCTATGTCATGTGCGGCGCCGCCGCCGCAGCAGTTGCGGCCCTGGTGTAAGGCGCTGACGCCCGGTCGCCGCTTTACGCCCGCTTGCCCGCGATCGAGGCGACGCCCAGTACCTCCAGCACCTTGGCTTCGATCTGGGCCGCACTCATCCCGGCCACCGCATACATGTCCTCGGGGCTGGACTGGTCGATAAAGATATCGGGCAGCACCATGGAGCGGAATTTCAACCCGGTATCGAACACGCCTTCTTCGGCCAAAAGCTGCGCGACATGGCTGCCAAAGCCGCCGACCGCACCCTCTTCTATGGTGATCAGCGCCTCGTGCTCGGCGGCCAGCGACAGGATCAGATCCCGATCCAGCGGCTTGGCGAATCGGGCATCGGCCACGCTCGGCGCGATTCCCCGTGCCGCCAGCGCCTCGGCGGCCTTCTGAACCTCGGCCAGCCGGGTGCCAAAGGACAGCAGCGCCACGCGGCTGCCATCCCGGATCATCCGGCCCTTACCGATCTCCAGCACCTCGCCGCGCTCGGGCAGTTCCACCCCGACGCCCTCGCCACGTGGATAGCGAAACGCGATCGGCCCGGTGTCATGCGCGACGGCGGTGGCGATCATGTGCTTCAGCTCGGCCTCGTCAGCGGCAGCCATCACCACCATGCCCGGCAGATTGGCCAGAAAGGCGACATCGAACGCCCCGGCATGGGTGGCCCCATCCGCCCCGACCAACCCGGCCCGGTCGATGGCAAACCGCACCGGCAACCGCTGGATCGCGACGTCATGCACCACTTGGTCATAGCCACGCTGCAGGAACGTCGAATACATGGTGCAAAAGGGCTTCATCCCGCCCGCAGCAAGCGCGGCGGAAAACGTCACCCCGTGCTGCTCGGCAATCCCGACATCGAAACAGCGCGACGGATAGCGTTCCGCAAACAGGTTCAGCCCGGTGCCATCCGGCATTGCCGCCGTCACCGCAACGATCTTGTCGTCGCGCGCGGCCTCGTCCACCAAGGTCTCGCCAAAAACAGCGGTATAGCTGGGCGCGTTCGACGGCGTCTTTTTCTGCACGCCGGTCACAACGTCGAATTTGGCGGTCGCGTGGCCCTTGTCGCGCGCGGCTTCCGCCGGGGCATAGCCCTTGCCCTTCTTGGTCAGCGCATGGATCAGGATCGGTCCGGTGCCGCGTGCCTTGACCATCCGCAGGATCGGCAGGATCTGGTGCAGGTCATGGCCGTCGATCGGCCCGATATAGGAAAATCCCAGCGCCTCGAACAAGGTGCCGCCCATCGCCATGCCCTTGAGCATCTCCTTGGCGCGCTTGGCCCCCTCGCGGAACGGTCCGGGCAGCAGCGAAACCGCCCCCTTGGCCGCCGCTTTCAGCTCTTGAAACGGTTCTTCTGCATAAAGACGCGACAGATAGGACGACAGCGCGCCAACCGGGGGCGCGATGCTCATCTCGTTGTCGTTGAGGATGACGATCATGCGCTTTTTCAGATGCCCGGCGTTGTTCATCGCCTCGAACGCCATGCCCGCGCTCATCGCGCCATCCCCGATCACCGCAATCGCATCGCCCAACCCCTCGGGCACCACGCCGCCCAGATCGCGCGCCACGGCAAAGCCCAGCGCGGCGCTGATCGAGGTCGAGCTATGCGCCGCCCCGAACGGATCAAACGGGCTTTCGCTGCGCTTGGTGAAGCCGCTCAGCCCGTTTTTCTGTCGCAGGGTGCGGATGCGCTCGCGCCGCCCGGTCAGGATCTTGTGCGGGTAACATTGGTGTCCGACGTCCCAGATCACCTTGTCGCGCGGGGTGTCGAACACCGCATGCAGCGCCACGGTCAACTCGACCACGCCCAGCCCGGCGCCCAGATGGCCGCCGGTTTCGCTGACCGCCGAAATGGTCTCGGCGCGCAGCTCTGCGGCCAGCTGAATCAGCTGGTTGTCGCTCAGCCGCTTCAGGTCTGCCGGGCTATGGATCTCGTCCAGCAGCGGTGTATTCGGTCGGTTTGACATCTGCGCCTCCTCCGGCAGCAGGGGTTTAGCTGTCGCGCGAGATAACGAAGCGCGCAGCCTCCCGCAAGGCATCGGCCCGTAGGCCATAAGGGTCAAGCGCGGCTTCGGCCTCGGCCACCAATTCTTTCGCGCGCGTCCGGGCGCCCTCCAGACCCAGCAGCGAAACAAAGGTCGCCTTGCCAGCCTCGGCATCCTTGCGCAGGCGTTTGCCGGCCTTTTCCATGTCGCCCTCTTCATCAAGGATGTCGTCGGCGATCTGAAAGGCAAGGCCAAGCGCGCTGGCAAAATCGCTCAACGGATCCGTATCGGCCTCGGCAAGCCGGGCCCCCGCGCAGGCCGCCCAGTCGATCAGCGCCCCGGTCTTGCCCGCCTGCAACCGGGTGATCTGCGCCAGTGTCAGCGGCTCGGGGGCCTGTTCGGCGGCCATGTCCAGCGCCTGACCCAGTACCATGCCCTGCGCCCCCGAGGCCCGCGCGAGGCTCAGCGCCAGATCGGCCCGCACCGATGCGGGGCCGCAGTCGGGATGCGCCGCCAGTTCAAAGGCCAGCGCCTGCAGGGCGTCCCCGGCCAAGACCGCCGTGCCCTCGTCCCAGTGCCGATGCACCGTGGGGCGCCCCCGGCGCAGATCGTCGTCATCCATGCAAGGCAGGTCATCATGCACAAGACTATAGGCATGCAGCGCCTCGATCGCCGTCGCAGGCCAGATCGCCCGCTCCGGGGCCAGATCGTGCAGCCGCGCACTCTCCAGCACCAGAAACCCACGCAGCCGCTTGCCGCCCTCGGTGGCATAGGCCATGGCCTGCGTCACCGGCAGCGGGTCGGCCCCGGCCAATACGTGATCAAAATGCGCCTGGATGCGTGCGGCATCCTCGGCCAGCAGCCTGGCAAACATTTACGCGCCTTCGACCGGCTTGGTGCCCGTCGGGTTGCCCTCGCCATCCAGCGTGATTGCCGCGACCTTTTCCTCGGCGCGCTTCAATTCGTCCTCGCAGCGTTTCTTCAGCTTGGCGCCGCGGTCATACAGCGCGATCGATTCCTCCAGCGCGACATCGCCGCGCTCCAGCCGGTCAACCACCGACTCCAGCTCTTTCATCGCTTGCTCAAAGCTCATCTTTTCGACGGGTGTGCTCGGGGGGGTCTCAGTCATGTCGCGGCCTTTATCAATTCTTCCACATGGCGCCTTGCCAATCTGGCAAGCGTGTTCAGATCATACCCGCCTTCAAGAGTCGAGACGATGCGCCCGCCACAAAGCTCATCCGCCAAGCCGCACAGATGCGCGGTCAGCCAGCTGTAATCCTCGTCTTCCCATTCAAGCTGGGCCAGCGGGTCGTTGGCATGGGCGTCGAACCCGGCCGAGATCACGATCAGATCGGGGCGGAACGTGCGCAGCCGGTCGGTGGCTTCCCCGCCCCAAGCGGCGCGCATCTCGGCGCTGCCGCTGCCCGGCGGCAACGGCAGGTTCAGCACGTTATTGTGTCCTCCGGTCTCATCCGCCGCACCGGTGCCGGGCCAAAGCGGCACCTGCTGGGAGGTGATCACCAGCGCGCGCGGCTCACCGCTCAGCAGTTCCTGCGAGCCATTGCCGTGATGCACGTCGAAATCCACGATGGCGACGCGCGCCAGCCGGTGATGGTCCAGCGCATATTGCGCCGCCAGCGCGGCGGTCCCGAACAGGCAAAAGCCCATTGGCTTCTCGGCCTCGGCGTGATGCCCCGGCGGGCGGGTGGCGCAGAAGGCGTTGCCGACCTCGCCACCCAATACCATGTCCACCGCCCGCAGCGCCGCGCCGACCCCGCGATAGGCGGCATTCAGCGATCCGGGCGACATCCAGGTGTCCTCATCCAGCTGCAAGATCCTTGGCTCGGCCCCCTCCTCGGGCAGCTTCTCGCGCAGCTCGTCCAGATAGGATTTCGGATGCAGCCGCAGAATATCGTCGTCCGCCGCCAGCGGCGCGTTCACCCGCAACAGGTCCAAAGGCTCCAGCGCAGCCAACACATGCTCAAGCCGTGCCACCTGTTCGGCGTGGCCTTTGGGGGTTTCATGCCGCAGACAGTCGGCGTGGGTGATCAATGCGGTGGTCATCAAGGCTCCCAAGGGTACGCGTGATCCGGCACCCTTTTCCTGGCGTAAAATACTCTCTCCGAAGGCGAAACGCGCCGCGCAGCGGCACCGCGACGCTCAGTCCGGCGCCAGCATATAGCCCGCGCCGCGCACGGTCTGCAAATAGCGTGGCTGTTTCGGGTCGGGTTCGATCTTGCGCCGCAGCCGCGTGATCTGCACATCCACCGCGCGTTCCTGTGCCTGACCCCGGTCGCGACCCAGATCCTCGACCAGCTTGGCCCGGTTCACCGGCTCGCCGGGGCAGGCGGAAAAGATCCGCATCAATTGGCTTTCGGTGGCGGTCAGGCGCACCAGCTGATCCCCCCGCCACATCTCGCTGCGTTCGATGTCATAGCGGATCGGACCCAGATTCAGGATCTTGGGCACCGTCTGCGCCACCGGCGTGTCAGGCATCCGCCGCAGGATCGCGTTGATCCGCAACAGCAGCTCCTTGGGCTCGAACGGCTTGGCAAGATAGTCGTCGGCGCCCGCTTCCAGCCCGGCGATGCGATGCTCGGTCTCGCCGCGCGCGGTCAGCAGCAGGATTGGCGTTGTGAGGGTGTCGCGCAGCGACCGGGTCAGGCTGACCCCATCCTCGCCCGGCATCATCACGTCCATCACGATCAGGTCAAACTCCAACCCCGCCAGCACCCGGCGCGCATGCGCCGCATCGCGGGCTGTGCTGACCAGAAACCCGTGCCGCATCAGGAATTTGCGCAGCAGATCCCGGATCCGCTCGTCATCGTCCACGATCAGCAGGTGTGCGTCCATCCGGCTCATCCCGCGCTGTCCCGCAGGCGCGCATAGCTGCGGCGCATATCGCTGTCCATCATCGCCTCCAGCACCTTGCGAAACCCGGCCACCGCCTCGGGTCCGGTGTCGCGAAAGGCGGCGCGCATCCGGGCGCGCTGGGCGTCGGACAGTTTCGATTCCAGCTCATGGCCCGCCTCGGTCAGGTAGAGATGACGCTCGCGCTTATCCAGATTACCGACCCGGCTTTCCACTAGCCCGTCGGCGATCAGCGTGCGCAGCACCCGGTTCAGCGACTGTTTGGTGACGCCAAGGATCGTCAACAGGTTGTTCACCGTGGTGCCCGGCGCGCGGTTGATGAAGTGGATCGCCCGGTGATGCGCCCGACCATAGGACATATCGGCCAGAATGCGGTCCGGGTCGGCGGTGAACCCGCGATAGGCAAAGAACATCGCCTCGATGCCCTGACGCAGTTGCTCGTCGGTGAGGAACAGTAGGCTTTCACCGCTGTGGATCTGCGCCGTGCGCGCTGCCGTCATTGGTTTTTCCATCTCTGTTACAGGCCCCGATGTTGGCCTGCTCCGACTTTACGTCAGTCTTATTGACATTCCAAGACCGAACCGATATCGAATCGCATCTTTCGCGCAACTTTATGTCCGTTTCGGACGTAACAATGCAACAAATAGAAACCACGCAAGAAAATGGAGAGCGTGACATGTCGGGATATGATGACCGCGACGGCAAGATCTGGATGGATGGCAAACTGATCGACTGGCGCGAGGCGAACGTCCATATTCTGACTCACGCCCTGCACTATGCCAGTGCCGTCTTCGAGGGCGAGCGCTGCTACAACGGCAAGATCTTCAAAGGGGTTGAACATTCCCACCGCCTGCGCAATTCGGCGCAGCTTCTGGATATGGAGATCCCGTTTTCGGTCGAAGAGATCGAGGCGGCGAAATATGCCATGCTCAAGGCCAACGGCTGGACCGACGCCTATGTGCGCGCGGTGGCCTGGCGCGGCGCGGGCGAGGATATGGGCGTCTCGGCGGCGCGCAACCCGGTGCGTCTGGCGGTGGCCGGTTGGGAATGGGGCAACTATTATGGCGATGCCAAGATGACGGGCGCCAAGCTCGACATCGCGAAATGGAAACGCCCCAGCCCCGAAACGATCCCGGTGCACGCCAAGGCGGCGGGCCTCTACATGATCTGCACCATGTCGAAACACGCGGCCGAGGCCAAAGGCTGTTCTGACGCGCTGTTCATGGATTATCGCGGTTACGTGGCCGAATGCACCGGTGCCAACATCTTTTTCGTCAAGGATGGCGAGGTGCACACACCGCTGCCCGACAGTTTCCTGAACGGGATCACCCGCCAGACCGTGATCGGCCTGCTCAAGGAAAAGGGCATCCGGGTCTATGAGCGCCACATCGAACCCTATGAGCTGGAAAGCTTCGAGCAATGCTGGCTGACCGGCACCGCCGCCGAGGTCACCGCCGTGGGCCAGATCGGCGACTATACCTTTGAGGTCGGCGCGCTGACCCGTGATATTTCCGCGAGCTATGAAAAATTGGTGCGGAGCTGATATTCAGCGCGGAATTTGAGTATTTTTAACAAGAAGAAGCAAGGGGGCGGTTTTGCGCCCCCTTGTCGTTTGCCCTAGTCGGGCGCGTTACGCGTTTCGATCGTGGCCGATCAGCGCCGCAGACCGGCCGAGCCGCGCCAGCATGTCCAGACAGGCCTGCATCTGATCCAGGCTGACGAATTCGTCCGGCTTGTGCGCCTGATCGATCGAGCCCGGCCCGCAGACCACCACCGACATGCCGAATTTCTGGAACAACCCGGCCTCGGTGCCGAACGGCACCACATGCGCCCCGTTCGCCCCCACCAGACGCGCCACCAGATCGCGCGCGGCGTTCTCCTCCATCGGGATCAGCCCGGCGACCTCACCGATCACCTCGGTTTCGATCCAGGCCTCGTCGCTGACCGCGCGCATCGCCGGCAGCAGTTCGTGATCGACATAGGCCGCCACCGCCTCCTTGATGAAATCCACATCGCTGTCCTGAACCGGGCGCATTTCCCAGTCGATCTCGGCCTTGCCGGCGATCACGTTATGGGCCACCCCGCCCGCGATCCGCCCGACGTTCAGCGTGGTCCAGGGTGGATCGAACCGGCTGGGATCGGGCGCGCGCAGCATCAGCGCCTGGCGCAGTTCGATCAGCCGGGTGACATAGCGCGCCGCATATTCCGCCGCATTCACCCCGCGTTCCGGCGACGACCCATGCCCCTCGAGCCCGGAAAACCGCACGGTATATTCGCAACAGCCCTTGTGCCCTTCGATCACCCGCATCGAGGTCGGCTCGCCGATGATGGCCATCGCCGGGCGCAGCCCGCGCCGCTCCAACTCGGGCACCAAGGCGCGCGCGCCAAGGCAGCCGACCTCTTCGTCATAGGTGAAGGCGAAATGCACCGGGCGGCGCAGATCCGCTTGGGCAAAGTCCTGCGCCATCACCGTGGCGGCGGCGATGAACCCCTTCATGTCGCAACTACCGCGCCCGTACAGCAGCCCGTCGGTTTCGCGCAGGGTGAAGGGATCGCTGCTCCAGTCCTGATCCGCCACCGGCACCACGTCAGTATGCCCCGACAACACGATGCCGCCGGGCACGTCCGGCCCGATGCTGGCGAACAGATTGGCCTTTTTCCCGGTCCTGTCGCTGAACAGATCGACCCGTGCGCCGCAAGCCTCCAGCCGCTGCGCCAATTCGGCGATCAGCGCCAGATTGCTGTCCGCCGAAACTGTCGGATAGGCGATCAGGCGTTCCAGCAGCGCCACGCTTTCGCTCAGCCGCGCGCTCATGGTTTGACGAACATCTTTCTGGGGCGGTTGCAAAAGGTCTCGGCCGCGCCCTCGTCGCGGATCAGGATGCTTTCGGTGATCTCAAGCCCCCAGTCGAACATCCACAGCCCCGGCATGAAATGAAAGGTCATGCCCGGTTCCAGCACGGTTTCGTCCTCCGGGCGCAGCGAGATCGTGCGCTCGCCCCAGTCGGGCGGATAGCTCAGCCCGATGGGATAGCCACAGCGCGCGCTGCGCTCGATCCCGGCGCGCTCCAGCGGTTCGGCCAGCGCATTGGCGATGTCGCAGGCGCGGTTGCCCGGGCGCGCCGCCTCCAACCCGGCCTCCAGCCCTTCGATCAGCGCCGCCTCGGCGCGCAGCAGGAAATCCGGTGGCGTGCCAAGGAAGATCGTGCGGCAAAACGGCGTGTGATAGCGCCGGTAGCAGCCCGAGACCTCGAAGAAAGTGGCATGCCCGGTTTCGAACGGGCGACCGTCCCATGTCAGATGCGGCGCGGCAGCATCCGGCCCCGAGGGCAACAGCGGCACGATCGCCGGGTAATCGCCCCAGGCCCCCTCGACGCCGCGAATCGCATCGCGAAAGATTTCCGCCACCACCTCGTTCTTCGGCGCGCCGGGCTCGACCCGCTCCAGCAGCCCGTCGATGATCTTTTCCGAAATCTGCGCCGATTTGCGCATGAAGGCGATTTCCGGCGCCGATTTCACCGCCCGCTGCCAGTTCACCAGCGCGGTCGCATCGACCCAGAACACCTGTGATAGTGTGGACGAGAGGGTCTCGAACGCCTTGGCGGAGAAATAGTAATTGTCCATCTCGACGCCGACCCGCGCCTGCTCCAGCCCCAGCCCGGCCAATCGCGCCGACAGGTCCTGCATCGGGTGGCGTTCCGTCGACTGCACATAATTGTCGGCATAGCTCCAGATCCGGTCTTCCGCCATCCAGACGGTGCGCAGCGCGCCATTTGCGTCCTGATTGCGGCCCCACCAGATCGGATCGGCATCCGGCAGGATGATCACGCCCTGATGCACATAAAACGACCAGCCGTCATATCCGGTCAGCCATGCCTGATTCGACGGATCGGTGACAAACAGCGCATCCAGACCCCGTTCGGCCATCTCATGACGGGTCAGATCCAGACGGCGCTGGTATTCAGAAAGGGAAAACGGCAGGTCATTCGCAGTCATTTCGCGCCTCGTTAAACAGACAGGGAGTCGGCCCATAAGGGCACAAGGTGTGGCCCGGACAAATAACTTTCTCACCTATTGCAGAGCGTGCGAAACACCCTCTGCAACTGCCCAATTAAGCGGCACCGCATCATGTTGTGGCGCGGTCTATTTCCGCCACTATAGAGCCTGTTGCGGGGGCAGGAGAATAAAACCGAATTGGCCATTTTTAGTAAACGGGTTGCACTACGGGCGCTAACAGGGTTTATTTCATTATAGAAAGCGGCGCAGATCGCGAACTTAACGATTACACGGGGAGCCACTCTTGGCCGATACATCAAGCAACGATGCGTTCGTCGAATTCGAACGTGTGCAGAAAAGCTATGATGGCGAAATTCTAGTCGTCAAAGATCTCAACCTGCAAATACCGAAGGGCGAGTTTCTGACAATGCTTGGCCCCTCGGGCTCTGGCAAGACCACCTGCCTGATGATGTTGGCTGGGTTCGAAACCGCCACCCATGGCGAAATCAAACTCGACGGTCGGCCGATCAATAACATCCCGCCGCACAAACGCGGCATTGGCATGGTGTTCCAGAACTACGCCCTGTTCCCGCATATGACGATCAACGAAAACCTGAGCTTTCCGCTCGAGGTGCGCAAGATCGGCAAGTCCGACCGCGAGGCCAAGGTTAAACGCGCGCTCGACATGGTCGAGATGGGCGATTTCGGCGGTCGGCGTCCGGCACAGCTTTCGGGCGGTCAGCAACAGCGGATCGCACTGGCCCGGGCGCTGGTGTTCGAACCAGAGCTGGTGTTGATGGATGAACCGCTTGGCGCGCTCGACAAGCAGCTGCGCGAAAAGATGCAGTTCGAAATCACCGACCTGGCGCACCGTCTGGGCATCACCGTGGTCTATGTGACCCACGACCAGACCGAGGCCTTGACCATGTCTGACCGCGTCGCCGTGTTCGACGATGGCCGCATCCAGCAAATCGCGCCACCAGATGAGCTTTACGAGAGCCCGCAGAACAGTTTCGTCGCCCAGTTTATCGGCGAGAACAACACGCTTGAAGGCACCGTGAAGGAACTGAGCGAAGGGCTGGCCTTGGTCCAGCTCGACGATGGCGAGATGGTCGACTGCATGCCCGTCAACGTGTCCAAAGTGGGCGAACGCACCAAGGTGTCGATCCGCCCCGAACGTGTCGAATTCCAGAAAGAGCGTCTGAAAGAAGGCGCGCATATGCTCAAGGCGACGGTCAAGGAATTCATTTATATGGGCGACGTGTTCCGCACCCGCCTCAGCGTCGCGGGCAATGATGATTTCATCATCAAGTCGCGCAACGCCCCGGATCAGGTTCGCTTGAAGCCGGGACAACAGATCGAGATCGGCTGGCTTCACGAAGATTGCCGGGCGCTCGACGCTTAAGGCACGATTGTGCCGCAACCCCGGCGACCAGACCGGGGGCGACCAAGGAAACGCGATCCTAACACCGCGATAACCACAAGGAGAGTCTGACTTATGAAAACCAAATTTATTGCTGCACTTGCTGCCAGTACTGCCCTGCTCGCTCCGATGGCGATGGCCGAAGACATGGCCAATGAAATGACCCTGGTCAGCTGGGGCGGCGCCTATCAAAAGTCTCAGGTCAACGCCTATGCCGTGCCCTATATGGAAATGCACCCCGACGTGAAAGTCGTCTGGGATGAAAGCTCGAACGAGGCCGTGGCCAAGCTGCGCGCCATGAATGAGGCCGGCAATGTCACCTGGGATCTGGTCGACGTGGTCGCCTCCGACGCCATCCGCCTGTGCGACGAAGGTCTGGCGATGGAAATCGACCCGGACACCGATCTGGCCGCTGCGCCCGACGGCACCCCGGCCTCGGAAGATTTCGGCGACCTGATGGTCTCCGACTGCTTCATTCCGCAGATCGTCTATTCCACCACCTTCGGCTATCGCACCGATCTGGTGGGTGACACCCCGCCGACCAAAATCTGCGACGTGTTCGACCTCGACGCCTATCCGGGCAAGCGCGCGCTGGAAAAGCGTCCGATCAACAACATGGAATGGGCGCTGCTCTGTGATGGCGTTGCCAAGGACGACGTCTATGACGTGCTGGCCACGCCGGAAGGTCAGGAAAAGGCCTTGGCCAAGCTGGATACCATCAAGGACAGCGTGATCTGGTGGTCTGCCGGTGCCGACACGCCGCAGCTGCTCGCCGATGGCGAGGTCGTGATGGGTTCGACCTATAACGGGCGTCTGTTCTCGGTCATTGTCGAGCAGAAACAACCGGTTGCCATGCTGTGGGACGCACAGGTGTTCGATCTGGACGGCTGGATCATCCCCGCCGGTCTGCCCGCTGACCGTCTGGCCCGGGTGAAAGACTTCCTGATGTTCGCCACCGATACCCAGCGTCTGGCCGATCAGGCCAAGTACATCTCTTATGGTCCGGCCCGTGCCTCCTCGGCGCCGCTGGTTGGCAAACATGCCGAACTGGGGATCGATATGGCGCCGCATATGCCGACCGATCCTGGCAACGCCACGAACACGTTCCTTTATAACTACGAGTTCTGGGCTGACTATCGTGACGACATCGACGCCAAGTTCCAGGCGTGGCTGGCCAAATAAGGCCCCGTCGCAACGATTGATGGATGGGCCCGGTCCCCGGGCCCATCCCCCGCACTGCCGGGGTGGCGCGCCCAAAGGCGCCGACGCCGATCCGCGCAGGACAATCGCCCCGAACACCACGTGCGGGGCACGGAACTTGAACGCCGCGCGGCCGACAGCGTCATCAACGTGGCGGAGGGCACAGACATGAGCGATCTCAAGAGTACCGGTCCACTGATGGCCGACGCACCCCCCCCCGCAGGCGAACCGGGCGGCCCGGTTCTGGCCGCCGACGGCACGCCGCTCAAACGCAGCCTTAACCGCGCCCTCAGACGGCAGAAGTTACGCGCATTGATGCTGATCGCGCCGTTGCTGCTGTTTGTGCTGCTGACCTTTATCGCTCCGATTGCTGATATGTTGTTCCGCTCGGTCGAGAACCAGATCGTCTCTGAAACGCTGCCTGAAACCGTCGTGGCGCTGAACAGCTGGGATAGCGAGAGCGGCAAGCCGCCAGCCGAACCGGTGTTCGACGCCTTCTATGTCGATCTGTTCCTCGCCCAGGAACAAAAACTGCACACCCGGCTTGGCTCTCGCCTGAACTATGAAAAGACCGGCATGTCCTCGCTGTTCCGCAAATCCGGACGCCGCGTTGGCAAGTTCGACACCGATATCTATACCGATCAGCTCACCGCGCTGGACCCAAGCTGGAAAGACCCGGCCACATGGGTCGCGATGATGGCGGACAGCGGCGACCGCGCCGCGCTGCCCTTTACCGCCCGGACCTGGGATCGCTGGGTTGCCTATCTCGCGACCGAAGGCGACGACCCCGCCAAGACCAAGATCGAGGATATCCTCTTTACCACCCTCTATCTCGATCTGCGCACGACCGATGGCAGCGGCGCCAGCGATGCCCGCATCACCCAGGCGGCGCAGGCCGTCGCGGGGTTCGAAACCGTCAGCTTGCGCGATCAATTCGCTGATGCCGACAAGAACTGGATGGACCCGGAGGTCTGGGGCACGATCAAGGCATTCTCGCCGCGCTATACCCCCGGCTATTTCCTCAATTCCGTGGATATGCAGAAAACCCCGCACGGCATCGAAACCCGGCCCGAGAACCAGCAGATCTACATGATGCTGTTCAAGCGGACCATCTTCATGTCGCTGGTGATCACGCTGTCCTGCGTGATGCTGGGCTATCCGGTGGCCTGGATCCTCGCCAACCTGCCGACGCGCACCGCCAACCTGTTGATGATCCTTGTGCTGCTGCCGTTCTGGACCTCGCTCTTGGTGCGAACCTCGGCGTGGAAGGTGATGCTGCAACAGCAGGGCGTGATCAACGACACGCTGGTCTGGCTGGGGATCGTCGACGATGCCGACCGGCTGGTGATGATCAACAACCAGTTCGGCACCATCGTGGCGATGACACATATCCTGCTGCCGTTCATGATCCTGCCGCTGTATTCTGTGATGCAGACGATCCAGCCTACCTATCTGCGCGCGGCGAAATCGCTGGGCGCGACCAATTGGACGGCGTTCTGGCGGGTCTATTTCCCGCAAAGCGTGCCGGGGATCGGCGCTGGCTCGATCCTCGTCTTCATCCTGTCGATCGGCTATTATATCACCCCCGAGATCGTCGGCGGCACCACCGGGACATTCATCTCGAACCGGATCGCCTATCACATCTCGTCCTCGCTCAACTGGGGGCTTGGCGCCGCACTTGGCGCGATCCTGCTCGCCGCCGTGATGCTGCTGTACTGGGCCTATGACAAGGTCGTCGGCATCGACAATGTGAAGCTGGGATAGGGCTATGAACACCGCAAAACATAATCGTCCTCGCCCCGCCGTATCGACCGGCGCCTTTGGAAAGGGAGACTGAGACGTGGCTGCACTGACCCCGATTTCCCGTACACCCGTCACCTTTTACGTGCCGGTGGTCGCCGCCGCCGGGGCCTTTGCCGGGCTCTTTATCGGCACGGCCCAAGGCAGCGGCCTGCTTGGCATCATCGCCGGTGCGGCGCTGATGGCGGTGCTGGCGCTGGCCATGACCCGGGTGATCGAAAGCGAAAAGATGATGCGCTGGGCAATCGCCGCGCTCTTTCTGGCCGGGGGCTACCTGCTGGGTGGGCTCCCCGGCGCCGTCATGGGGGGGGCTTTCGGCTGGTTCTTCGGCTGGTTCACCTATTGGCTGTACGAAGGCCGCTACCGGGCCAAGTTGCCGCCCTATCTGACCCAGGGACAGGTGCTGTGGCATTTCGCATTCCGGGTGATCTGCGGCGCGATCCTCGTGTTCCTGATCACCCCGATTCTGGTGGTGATGCCGCTCAGCTTCAACTCCCAGAACTTCTTTACCTTTACGCCCGAAATGCTGCGGTTTGACCCGGCGGGCTATTCGCTCAGGCACTACCGCGATTTCTTCACCAGCGACGACTGGCAACAGGCGTTGCGCAACTCGGTGATGATTGCGCCGGTGGCAACGCTGCTGTCGGTCAGCTTCGGTACGCTGGCCGCGATCGGGCTCAGCTCGGAACATGTGCCGTTCCGCCGTCTGATCATGGCGATCCTTATTTCACCGATGATCGTGCCACTGATCATCTCGGCGGCGGGGATGTATTTCTTCTATTCCCGCATCGGGTTGCAGGGCACATATTTCGGCGTGGTTCTGGCCCATGCCGCGCTTGGCATTCCCTTTGTCATCATCACCGTGACCGCCACGCTGGTGGGCTTTGACCGCTCACTGACCCGCGCGGCGGCGAATATGGGGGCGGACCCGGTCACCACATTCTTCCGGGTGCAGATGCCGCTGATTCTGCCCGGCGTGGTGTCCGGTGGCTTGTTCGCCTTCATCACCTCGTTTGACGAGGTGGTCGTGGTGCTGTTCGTTGGCTCGGCCGGGCAAAAGACGCTGCCTTGGCAGATGTTCACCGGGCTGCGCGAACAGATCAGCCCGACGATTTTGGCGGTGGCGACGATCCTTGTGGGGATCTCGATCTGCCTGCTCACCGTGGTCGAGATGCTGCGCCGCCGCTCCGAACGCATGCGCGGTATGTCGCCGCAGTGATGCCGCTAGTGATGCCGCTGCCCCGAAGCCGGGGTCGCCGGACATCCGCGAGTTGAAAACGATGGGCGCCGATCCGAAAGGGTCCGGCGCCCTCGCTTTTCCTTTCACCCGAATATCCCCGCCGGAGGCCGGGGCCCACAGGGCCCCGTCACTTTACCGCAATCCGATCACAATCGCGTGCGGATTAACCCTTTTGCGCGGCGCAAACAGGGGGCCCGGCGCCTTGTGTACACTTGAGGGCAAAAACTCCCCAATCCAGCGAAAAGCGGGCTGGGGCGGCAGGGAAAACCGTACGAAACCGCCCTGAAACCCCCCAATACAAGGGCGGGCAGGGGCCTGACCACGGCCCCCGACTCAGGCGATATGCGGGGTGAACGCGGCGCGCGGCCCTAGCGCAACCGCTTCAACAGACCGAGCGAGGCATAGCCATCCGGCAGCAGCCCGTTCGCCATCTGATAGGCGCGCACTGCCGCCATGGTTTTCGGCCCGATCCGCCCGTCGACCCCGGCGGTCGGGAAGCCCCTTGCCGTCAGGCGCTGCTGCATTTCCGTGCGCTCGGTAAAGCTCAGCCCCCGGTCACCCTGTGGCCAGGCTGCCTGGATCGGCCCGCCGCCCGCGATCCGGTCGGCGAGATGGCCCACCCCGATCACATAGGCATCGGCGGCGTTGTAGCGTTCGATCACACGGAAATTGTCAAACACCATGAAGGCCGCTCCGTGCCCGCCTGCGGGCAGCAGGATCGCCGCCTTGCCATGATCTGAAACCGCCCGTCCATTGACGCCGCGCACCCCCAACCGCGCCCAGTCGCCGGGGTTCTTCTTGATTTGTCGCTGCGCCAGTGCGTAATCAAAATCTTGTGGAAGTCGCACTTCGACCCCCCAGGGCTGGCCCTTGGTCCATCCGAAATGCTTGAGATAGGCAGCGGTCGAGGCCAGCGCGTCGCTGGGGTTGTCGGACCAGATATCGCGTCGCCCATCGCCGGTAAGATCAACCGCATGATCCAGATAAGAGGTCGGCATGAACTGGGTATGACCCATCGCACCGGCCCAGCTCCCGGTCATGGTCTCGGGGGTGGTGTCGCCGCTTTGCAGGATGCGCAGCGCCGCGATCAGCTGGGCCTCGAAAAACGCCGCCCGGCGCCCCTCGAAGGCCAGCGTCGACAGCGACCGCACCACGTTGTTTTTCCCTCGAAAGCTGCCAAAGGCGCTTTCCATCCCCCAGATCGCGACAACAATTTCCTTGTCGACGCCAAAGCGCCGTTCGATCCGGTCCAGCGTAGCGCGATGCTGCTGCAGTGCCGCGCGCCCGTTGGCAACCCTCTCGTCCGAGGCGGCGCTGTCCAGATACTCCCAGATCGGTTTGCTGAACTCCGATTGGGTGCGATCACGCCGGATTACATCGGCATCAAAGCTCACCCCCTGAAAGGCGCGCTCCAGCACATCGGCTCGGATGCCTTGGGTGATCGCACGCTGCTTGAACGCGCCGATCCAGTTCTGGAACCGGACGTTCTCGGCATAGCTATCTATGGCGGGCGGGGCTGATCCAACGCTGTCGGGCCGCAGGCTGGGCCGCAGTGAAATCAACACGGAAGACGAGGCGCGCCCCACCGTATCGGGGGCGTCAAAGGCGCGGTGCACTGGCCGCGGTGACCGGTCAACGGCCTCTGCGATACCGGGGCCCGCCCCGATCAGGGCGAGGCCCGCCGCACATATCCAAACACGCATTTTTTGTTGTCCTGCTCGACTGCTCACCTTGAATCTAGCGCGAAAGGGGAAATCGCGAAAGCGGGCAATCGGGTGGCGGTCCGGGACGGCGCCTTTGCGCCGGTGCGCGTCCGCTTAGCTGCGGCGCAATTTGCGTTTGGTCTTGTCAGCCTTCTTCTTGGCGCGCACCGATTTGCGCCGGGGCGGTGTACTGCGACCCGCACCACCGCCACGGGTGCCGCGCGGCAGCGCCTTGTCCTCAAGCGTGAGCAGTTCCAGTTCGAGCCCGCCGGTTATCGGCGCGGCCTCGACCAGACGCACGGTGACGCGTTGACCGATGGCAATGGTCAGCCCGGTGTCGGAGCCCATCAACGTGCCGGCCTCGCTGTCGAAATGGAAATACTCCCGGCCCAGCGTACGGATCGGGATTAGCCCGTCGGCGCCGGTTTCGTCCAGTTTCACAAAGGCGCCAAAGCGCGCGATGCCGCTGATCCGGCCGGGGAATTCATTGCCCACCCGCTCGCTCAGATAGGCGGCGAGATAGCGGTCGGTGGTGTCGCGCTCGGCGATCATCGAGCGTCGCTCGGTTTCCGAGATATGCACAGCGGTCTGTTCCAACTGCTCGATCTCGTCGGCTTTCAGCCCGTCGTCGCCCCATCCGTGCGCGGCGATCAGCGCCCGGTGCACGATCAGGTCGGCATAGCGGCGGATCGGCGAGGTGAAATGCGCGTATTGCGCCAGCGCCAGACCGAAATGACCGAAATTCTCGGGGCTGTAATAGGCCTGTGTCATCGAGCGCAGGGTCGAAATGTTGATCAGTTCGGCGTCGTCGCTGCCTGCGGCCTGATTCAGCAGCGCGTTCAGATGCCGCGTTTGTAGTACCTGTCCCTTGGCCAGCGTGTACCCCGCCGCCTGCGCGGTTTCGCGCAGCGCCTCCAGCTTTTCTGGTGCGGGTTCTTCGTGCACCCGGAACAGCAGCGGCGAGCGTTTGGCGATCAAGGTCTCGGCGGCGGCCACATTGGCCAGAACCATGAATTCTTCGATCAGCCGGTGCGCATCCAGCCGCTCTCGGAAATTGACCGAGCCGACCTTGCCGTCTTCGGTCAGGATGATGCGCCGTTCCGGCAGGTCGAGATCGAGCGGTTGGCGCTTTTCCCGTGCGGCGCGCAGGGCGTGATAGGCGGCGTAGAGCGGCTTGAGCACCGGCTCCAACAGTGGCTCGGTCAGCTCGTTCGCGGTGCCGTCAATGGCCTCCTGCACCTCGTTATAATGCAAGGCGGCGACCGAGCGCATCAGCCCGCGCACGAAGCGATGGCCGATCTTCTTGCCCTCGGCGTCGATCTGCATCCGTACGGCGACACAGGCGCGCGGCACGTTTTCATGCAGCGAACACAGGTCGCCCGACAGCCGGTCGGGCAGCATCGGCACCACCCGGTCCGGGAAATAGGAGGAGTTGCCGCGCTTGCGCGCTTCGTGATCCAGCAGGCTGCCAGGGCGGACAAAGGTCGCCACATCGGCAATCGCCACCCAGATCACGAACCCGCCGGGGTTCTTGGGGTCGTCATCCAACTGGGCGAGACAGGCGTCATCACGGTCGCGCGCATCGGCCGGGTCGATGGTGATCAGCGGCAGATCGCGCAGATCCTCCCGCCCGTTCAGCCCAACGGGCTTGCAGGCGTCGGCCTCGGCGATGACCTCGTCGGGAAAGGCATCGGGAATGCCGTGCTGGTGAATGGCGATCAGCGACACTGCCTTGGGGGCACTGGGGTCGCCCAACCGGTTGGTGATACGTGCACGCGGCAAGCCCATGCGGCCCTTTGGCCCGGACTGCTCGGCCTCGACCAACTCGCCATCCTTGGCACCATGGCGGGCGTCCTCGGGAACGGTCCATTCGGTGCCGGTGCCCTTGTCGATCGGCACGATACGCCCGCCCTCGGTACCTTTGCGAAAGACGCCCAGAATGCGCTTGGGATTGGTGCCGATGCGGCGGATCAGCCGTGCCTCGTAATTGTGATCTTCTTCATGCACGGCGTTCACGCGTGCCAGAATGCGATCACCCTCGCCCAATGCGGGGTCAGAGGCGCGCGGCACGACCAAGACGATCGGCTCGACCCCCTCGCCATGCCATTCCAGCGGACGCGCGAACAGGTCGCCATCGCTGTCCGGTGCCTTGACCTGCAACACGGTGACGGGCGGCAGGCTGTCGGGGTCGCGATAGGTTTTCTTGCGCTTTTCCAGATGGCCTTCGGCTTCGAGTTCTTTCAGAATCCGTTTCAGGTCGATCCGGTCGGACCCTTTGATCCCGAACGCCCTGGCGATATCGCGTTTGGACGATTGGGTGGGGTGGGCTGAAATCCAGTCAAGGATTTCCTGTTTTGAGGGAATGCGCGTCATGGATCCGGACTAGCACGGCGCGCGGGCCGCGTCATGACGAAAAAGCGATGCGCTCAGCCGTGGCGCAGATCGGCGGCTTGATCGACATCCTTCAGCGTATCGGCCAGCGCGATGCGCAGCCCGGGCAGGCTGGCAAGGCTGTCGGCCAGCGCGTGTTCGCTGGACCAGCGCGCGGCGTGAAACAGCGTGCGGGGCAGGCGGCGGGGATGTCGCGCGCCAACCAACCAGAAGCCGCCATCCGCAGCCGGGGCAAAGACCGCATCCCGTGCGCCCAGCAGCGCGAATGCACGGGCGATGTGGCGCGGCGTGACAGCGGGAATGTCCGACCCGATCAGGCAGGTGGGGCCGGGTTGGCTGCGTAACAGTCGCGACATCCGTGCGCCCAGATCGCCGCCGCCTTGTGGCAGGCGCGCCAAATCCGCCGGCCAGACTCGTGCTCCTAGCGCTCGATCCGGGGCCACCGCCAGCACGATCTGCCATCTGGGATCGCGCAGACACCGCAGCAGCCGCGCGCATTGATGCCGGTACCACCACGCCGCAGGCACGCTGCCGATCTCGCGCCCCAGCCGGGTTTTCACCTGGCCCGGGCGCGGCTGTTTGACCATCACGATCAGGGTGGCGCGCATGCGCCGGGCCTCAGGCGAAATAGTCTTTCAGGATGCGGGTATAGATCGCCTTGAGCTGGTGGATCTGCTCCACCGGCACGCATTCATCGACCTGGTGCATGGTCTTGCCGACCAGCCCGAATTCCACCACCGGGCAGTGGTCCTTGACGAAGCGCGCGTCCGAGGTGCCGCCGGTTGTCGACAGCTCCGGCGTCACGCCGGTTTCGGCTGCTACCGCCGCCGAAACCAGATCAGAGAGCGCGCCCGGCGGGGTCAGGAAGCTTTCGCCAGAGATCTTCACCTTCATCTCGACCGTGACGCCAAATTCTTCTGCCACCCGATCGGCCTCGGCCCGCAGCCAGTCGGTCAGGCCCGCGCCGCTATGGGTGTCGTTGAAGCGGATATTGACGGTGCCGCTGCAGTGCGCCGGGATCACGTTGGTCGCGGGGTTGCCGGTGTCGATGGTCACCACCGCTAGCGTCGAGGGATCGAAATGATCGGTGCCGCGATCCAACTCGTGGCTGGACAGCCGATCCATCAGCCGCGCCATTGCCGGAAGCGGGTTTTTCGCCCGGTGCGGATAGGCCGAATGCCCCTGCTTGCCCACCACGGTGAACCAGGCGGTCATCGATCCGCGCCGCCCGATCTTGATCATCTCGCCCATGGTGGAGGGGCAGGTGGGTTCGCCCACCAGACAGGCCGACATCGCCTCACCCGCCTGCGTCATGTAGTCGAGCAAGGCCACGGTGCCGTCGACGGCGCCGCCCTCTTCATCGCCGGTGATGGCAAGGAGGACCGCCCCGTCAGGGGGCGTGGCGGTGACAAAGTCGATGGCGGCGGCGGCAAAGGCGGCAACGCCTGATTTCATGTCGGTCGCGCCGCGCCCATAAAGCACCCCATCCCGTACAATCGCGCCAAACGGCGGCACGGTCCAGGCGGCCTCGTCCCCCACCGGCACCACATCGGTATGGCCGTTGAAGCCGAAGCTGCGCGCATGCCCCTTCTTGCCCCAGCGGGCCAAAAGGTTGGCCACCCCGCCGCGATCAACACGGGTGCAGTCGAACCCCGCCGCGCTCAACAGCGATTGCAGCAGCACCAGCGCGCCGCCCTCTTCTGGCGTGACCGAGGGGCAGCGAATCAGGTCGGCAGTCAGGCGGGCGGGGTCGGTTCGGGTCATGGGTCGCGGTCCTTTGGGGATGGTGGCGTTGAGCCGCGTCAATTTGGGCGCAAACACGGGCGATGCCAACCCCGCCGGGCATCTGCCCCCACGGTTGTCTTGCCGTTTGCAGCGTTTCTGCGTAAGCAAAACAGAAAAAACCGGGACAGATGAAAAGATTATTTGCGGCTTTCGCGGTTGGGCTGACGCTGTGGGTGCACTGCGCCGCCGCCCAGACCCTGACGGTGACCACGGTCACCCGCCCCCCTTTTTCGATGGTCGAGGGGGAGGACGAGACCGGATTCTCGATGGACCTTCTGGTTGCCCTGTCCGATGCCTTGGGCTGGGACTATCGCATCGACCGGGTGGATCAGTTCGCCGATATGCTGGGCGCCGTGACCGAGGGGCGGGCCGATCTGGCGATCGCCAATATCTCGATCACCGCCGCACGCGAAAGCGTGCTGGATTTCAGCCAGCCGATCTTTGAGGCCGGGTTGCAGATGATGGTGCCCGCCGACGAATCGTCGGGGTCGTCGCTGTGGCGGACGATCCTGTCGCGCGATCTGTTGCTGGCGATCGGCGCGGCCTTTTTGCTGCTGCTTGGTGGCGGGATGCTGATGTGGGTGTTCGAGCGCCGGGCGCAGCCCTATTTCGACCGCCCTGTGCACGAGGCCTGGTTCCCCTCATTCTGGTGGGCGCTGAATCTGGTGGTAAATGGCGGCTTTGAAGAGCGGGTGCCGCGCACCTTGCTGGGGCGGTTTCTGGGCGTGATCCTGGTGATCTCGTCGCTGTTCATCGTCTCGGTCTTTGTCGCCAAGATCACCTCGGTCATGACGGTCGAGGCGATCAGCGGATCGGTCAATTCGGTCAACGACCTTTATGGCCGGCGGGTGGCCACGATCCAGGGCTCGACTGCCGCCGGATTCCTTGACCGGCGCGAAGTGGGCTATGACGCGTTTGACGGGTTGGACCCGATGCTGCGGGCCTTTGAAGACGGCCGGGCCGATGTGGTGGTGTTCGACGCGCCGATCCTGTCGCATTACGCCAATCACGCCGGGCGCAACGTGGCCCGGCTGGCCGGGCCGATCTTTTTGCGAGAGAATTACGGCATCGCCTTTCCCACCGGTAGCCCGTTGGTTGAAGACGTCAATCAGGCGCTGCTGGCCCTGCGTGAGGACGGAACCTATGACCGAATCTATCGCAAGTGGTTCGGGGTGCGGCGCTAGGCTGTCGCCTGACAGACTTCGCCCGACAGGCGCTGTCCTGGATCAGGAGCCGCTAATCAGTGCAGGACGAATTCGTCCGGTTCCGGCGCATCGCCGAAAAACGGCGTCATCTGCGCCACGATCACTGAATTTTCGTCCAGCGCCCGCTGCATCAGCCCGCGTTCCTCGTCGTCGATTTCGTGCCCTGCCTCGAGTCGCTCGTCCAACGTGCCATAGCCGGTGACATCAAGCGGCGCGGTCTCGGCGTGTTTCAGGATCGCCACGGTTTCGCGCACCGCCTCGGCCTCGTCCACGCCAGAGGCAAAGCAGATAAGCGCAGCGCCAGTCGCGCCTTTGGGCAGGCCGTCGCCGGATTTGCGGCCGATCTGAACCAGCAGCGTATAGACCTGCTGGCGGGAGGGTTTATCCTTGTGTGTCATCCTGCGGGCCTTATCCCCTTTGCCTTGGCGTGGTCAAGCGTGGCCGAACTGACGCGGTTTTCCTGAAATATTTCTGCAAATTCTGAGAAAACTACATATTTTTGCCCAATTCTTTATTCATATCTTGAGCATAAGAACAGGCGGCGAAAAGTTGCCACCAATTTATATTGAGGCAGAGTTATGGTTACAGCTTCTGAGCTTACGATCGACACGTCCGCATCCGCGATGGACATGGCAGAGTCCATGTTCGGCAGCGGCATCAGCATTACCTCAGCCAGCTATACCGGCGATACCGATGCCTCGGGCATCTATTCTAACGGCGATGCGGATGCGCCAGACCTGACGCCGTCGGATACCGGTGTCATCCTGTCGACGGGTGAGGCCGAGGATGTGACGCATTCGTCCGGCGATGCCAATAGGGCGAGCAACACCTCGACCAACAACCACGAATCGGGGGATTCCGATCTCACCGATCTGGCCGGATATCAGACCTATGACGCCGCAGTGTTCGAGGCCACCTTCGTGCCCGATGGCGACACCCTGACCATGCAGGTGACGTTCTCCTCCGAAGAATATCTGGAATATGTCCATTCCGGCTTCAACGATACCGTGGGGATCTGGGTGAACGGGGTGCAGGCCGAGATGACGGTCGGGACCGGTGATATCTCGATCGACAACATCAACGACGTCGACAACGAGAATCTCTATCTCGACAACCCAAGCGACGATGACCCCTACAATACCGAGATGGACGGGCTGACCGTGACGCTGACGCTCAAGGCGCCGGTGAACGCGGGCGAGGAAAACACGATCAAGATTGGCATCGCTGATGCGGGCGACGCAGTCTACGACAGTAATCTGATGATCGCGGGCGACTCGATCCAGACCGCACTGATCGCTGGCGATGACGAGATCGAAGTGGTCGGTGAATCCGGCACGTTCGACCTGCTCGACAATGATTCAAGTTCGGTTCCCGGGACGCTGACGATCACCAAGATCAACGGTCAGGACGTTGTGGCGGGCGATACCATCACGCTCCCCTCGGGGGAGGAGGTGCAGCTGAACGCCGATGGCACCATCACCGTCTTTACCGATGAAGATGCCGAAACCAATGTGTTCACCTACGAGGTGGAAGACGAGGACGGCAATACCGACACCGCCTTTGTCGAGATGAAGACGCTCCCCTGCCTGGTGGCGGGAACGATGGTTGAGACACCGAATGGTATGGTCGCGGTCGAGGATCTGGTCCCCGGCGATCTGGTGATGACCCGCGACGATGGCCCGCAGCCGGTGCGTTGGTGCGGGAGCAGCACCCGCCGGGCAAGCGGACAGGACGCGCCGGTGGTGATTGCCGCGGGCACGCTGGGCGATCACGACACCGCCGAGCTGTCGCAGAACCACCGCGTTCTGATGCGTTCACCGCAGGCCGAACTGCTGTTTGGCGAGGGCGAGGTTCTGGTCAAGGCCAAGGATCTGGTGAACGGCGCCACCATCCGCCTGCGCGGCGATGGGGCACAGGTGACTTACGTGCATGTGATGTTCGACAGTCACCAGATCATTCGCGGCAACGGGCTGGACAGCGAAAGCTATCACCCGGGGCAGGAAACCATCGGTAGCTTCGATGCCGAGACCCGCGACGAGATCCTGCGCCTGATGCCGGATGCTGGCGCGGCTGCGGATTTCGGCTATGGCCCTGCGGCACGCCCGTCGCTGAAAAGCTATGAAAGCCGTGCCTTGCTGGACGCCTGAGGTCAGCCTCGACGGCAAGAGTACAAAGGGCGGCCCCTGTGGCCGCCCTTTCGCGTTTCTGACTGATCCGCGACCTCAGTCGCGCAGCAATTCGTTGATGCCGGTCTTGGACCGCGTCCGGGCGTCCACCCGCTTCACGATCACCGCGCAATACAGGTTGATGCCGTTCTTCGAGGGCATGGTGCCCGCGACAACGACGGAATATGGCGGCACCTCGCCATACATCACTTCGCCGGTTTCGCGGTCGACGATCTTGGTCGACTGGCCGAGGAACACGCCCATGCCCAGAACTGACCCCTCGCGGACGATCACGCCTTCGACCACTTCGGAGCGCGCGCCGATGAAGCAATTGTCCTCGATGATCGTCGGGCCGGCCTGCATCGGCTCCAGCACGCCGCCGATCCCGACGCCGCCTGACAGGTGCACGCCCCTGCCGATCTGGGCGCAACTGCCCACCGTGGCCCAGGTATCAACCATGGTGCCCTCGTCCACATAGGCGCCGAGGTTCACGAACGACGGCATCAGCACCACGCCGGGCGCGATATAGGCCGATTTGCGCACCACGCAGTTGGGCACCGCGCGGAATCCGGCGGATTTCCATTCCTTGTCGCCCCAGCCTTTGAACTTGCTGTCGACCTTGTCCCACCAGCCCGAGCCTTGCGGGCCGTTGTCGTGCACTTCCATGCCCTTGATGCGGAACCCTAGCAGAACCGCCTTTTTGGCCCATTGGTTCACATGCCACGATCCGTCGGCCTGTTTCTCGGCCACGCGCAACGCGCCCGAATCCAGCGCGTTCAGCGTATCTTCGATGGCGTCGCGGGTCTCGCCCCCGGTCGAGGGGGTGATGGTATCGCGGGTTTCCCACGCGGCTTCGATGGCGGCTTCCAGTTGGGCGTTAGACATCTTTTCTCTCCTCGTCGGATCGGGTTTCATGCCCTATAGCGGGCGCGCCGCTTGGCGACAATCCGTCAGCCGCCCCCTGTAAGGAGAGATACCCATGGCCAAGGCCATTCACAGCATGATCCGCGTCTTGAACGAGGCACGTTCGGTCGCCTTCTATGACACGGCCTTTGGCCTGAAGGTCGCCGACTGGCTGGACTATCCTACATTCACGCTGATCTATCTCAGCAACGAGGAGACCGGGTTCGAGCTGGAGCTGACGGTGAACAAGGACCGCACCGAGCCCTATGATCTGGGGGATGGCTATGGCCATCTGGCGGTTTCGGTCGCGGATCTGGAGGCGGAACACGCAAGGATCAAAGCGGCCGGGCTTGCCCCGCGCGACATCGTGGCCTTTGCGCCCGCCGGTGAGGTGATCGCAAAGTTCTTTTTCATCGCTGATCCGGACGGCTATCAGATCGAGGTCTTGCAGCGCGGCGGGCGGTATTTGTAACCGGCCTGCTGCCTGTTTCGCCATGCCGGGCCGCGCGCTTGGCATGGCCTGTCACCCCAGCGGATCGGGCGCGACATTGCCGCCGCAGACCAGCACCGCCACCCGTTCCCCGGGCGCGGGCACATAGGCCCCCGACATCAGCGCGGCCAGCGCCGTGGCGCCCGCCGGTTCCACCATCTGTCGCCGCTCTTGCCAAAGCGCGCGCTGGGCGGTGGCGATGGCCTCGTCTGTGACCAGAACCGACTCGGCCTTGAGCTCCTGTGCCAGATCGAAACAGATCTGCCCGATCCGACGTGCCCCCAAGGCATTCGCGGCGATTCCCGAGACCTCTACATCCACCGGCGCGCCTGCGCCGAGCGCGGCATTCAGCGCGCAGGAGGTTTCAGGTTCGACCGCCACCACCTTGCGCGCGCCGCGCAGCCACGCCATCGCACCGGCAATCAGCCCGCCGCCGCCCACCGCGATCAGCACGGTATCGGCGCGCAGCCCCTGATCCTCCCATTCGCGCAGGCAGGTGCCCTGACCCGCGACCGTGGCGGGCGCGTCATAGGCGTGAATCTGCATCGCGCCGGTATCGGCCTCATAGGCTTGGGCGGCCTGAAGCGCGTTGGCGTATTCCCCGTCGACCACGTGCAGGTCGGCTCCGGTTCGCTCGATCAAACCGATTTTGGCTGGCCCCGCCATCTTTGGTACGAAGATCGCCGCGCGGTGCCCCAGCGCCCGCGCCGCAAAGGCCACCGCCGCGCCGTGATTGCCGCCCGAGGCCGCGACCAGCCCGGCCTTTGGCACCGGGCCGCCCAGCATCGTGTTGAAGGCTCCGCGCGCTTTGAAGCTGCCAGTATGCTGTATCTGTTCCAGCTTGATCTCGACCGGCCAAGGCATGCCAAAGCCCGCGACCTCCATCACTGGGGTGCGCACCACATGGGAGGCAATCCGTGCCGCCGCCGCCTCGATATCCTGACGATCTACCATAGCCTGTCCTTCCCGGTTCGCGTTGCGCCCAGATAAGCGGGCTTTGCCGGGCAGGGCAACGGCCCGTCCGGGTTCGCGCAACGCCGACAGCAATTTTCATTTGATTTTCCGCGCCCGAGGGGCTTCCTTTTCTGCATCCAATGATCATCACGTTAAGGGGGGAGAGATCATGGCCAAGGCAAAACTGCTGCATTACGCGGGGGACTGGGCCGGTTTGATGGAAAATCCGGTTCACCAGATGACGTCGAACCGCTTGCCGATCGACGCAACCACCTGGAGCGATGCCGACCCGGGTGGAAAAAAGGCGAGCACGTTCACGCTGGAAACCATCTATACCGAGCCGGTCTACGGTTCTGACGATTTCATGATGTCGGTCGACATTACCTTTACCGGAAATTTCAGCAAGACCGCCTATGGGTGGAAAGGCAAGATCGAGCAGACCGAGATCTTCAAGGATGGCGATCTGGCCGCCACCATCGTGTCCAAGGGCAAGGTCAATCTGGCCGATTTCTACGGTCAAACCTATTCCGGCGTGATCTGGGACGAATTGGCGCTGAACGGGCTGAAGGGGGCGCTGTCGAACGATAGCAACTACTTCTTGGCATCAAGCGGCAATGACGTGATCTTTGCCGGGAATGGCCACGACCATGTCGCGGGCTACGACGGCAACGACAAGCTGTTCGGGCAGGGCGGCAATGACTGGCTGGTGGGGTTCAACGGCGATGACAAGCTGTTTGGCGGCAACGGGCGCGACGACCTCAAGGGGCTGGCCGGGGATGACATCTTGGTCGGTGGCCGGGGCAACGACATCTTCCGCTCCGAGGATACGCTGGGTAGCGACACATGGACCGGTGGCGCCGGTCGGGACAAGTTCGAGGTGGGCTATTTCGACGAGGGCCGCTTTGGCGCGACGGTGACCGATTTCGACCGCAAGCAGGGCGACAAGGTTGATCTGACCTCTGATCAGGCGTTCTTCTTTTTCGAGTTCGACGAGATCCGCTATATCAGGGATGCCGCGTTCAGCGGCGAAGCGGGCGATTATGAGGTGCGGATGCAAAACGGCATTGTCGAGGTGGACAACAACGGCGACGGCAAGGCCGATCTGGGGATCATGCTTGAGGGGATGGACAGCTTTGGCGGCAAGCTCAACTGGCTGATCCTGCCCGACGGATTCGATTTCGCCTGACGCCGGTTTCCCCGGTCTGAAAACCGGGGTGTCTGGCCACTGCCGGGGGAACGCGATAAGGCTGGCCCGAAGTCATTTTCGGGGTCAGTTCTATGGATGATGATCGCAACAGCGTCTTGCGCGACGCGCATTCGGACACCACCGCAGCGCGGGGGGTTCCCGACACACCGCAAAGCCGCTCGCCCTCTTACCGGCTGGCCTTTACCGACGAAGAATTTATGTGCCGGGACGAGTTGCGCCCGGTTCGGCTTCAGCTTGAATTGCTGAAACCGCAGCTGCTGCTAGACGAGCGCCAGATCGAAAGCACCATCGTGCTGTTCGGCGGTGCGCGCATCCCCGATCCGGCGCATAAGCGCACGGCACGGACAAAAACCCTGGCCGAGCTGTCCGCCTATTACGAGGTGGCGCGCGAGTTTTCCCGGCGGATGACGGAAAAGTCGCTGGCCAGCGGCAATCGCGAATATGTGATCACCACCGGCGGTGGTCCGGGCGTGATGGAAGCCGGCAATCGCGGTGCGCATGAGGCGGGGGGGATTTCGCTGGGGCTGTCCATCGTGCTGCCGCATGAACAGGCGCCGAACCAGTATGTGACGCCCGAGTTGAGCTTCAACTTTCACTATTTTGCGATCCGCAAAATGCATTTCCTGATGCGCGCGCGCGCCATCGCGGTGTTTCCCGGCGGCTTTGGCACATTGGACGAGATGTTCGAATCGCTGACCCTGATCCAGACCGGACGGATGGACCGGGTGCCGTTCCTGCTGTTCGGGCGCGCGTTCTGGGAGCGGATGATCAACTGGCAGGCGCTGGCCGATGCCGGCACGATCTCGGACGAGGATCTGAACCTGTTCCGCTTTGTCGACAGCGCTGAAGAGGCGGTCGAGATCATCGAGAACTGGGAACCTGCCCCTCCGCGGGACGCCATCCCCGGACGGGACTGACTCTTGAAGGCGATCAGGTCGGTCTCAGCAACGACAGCCCCTTGCCGGTCAAAGCCGCCGAGGGGAATGTGATTGGCTCTGACAGCGCGGCGTCGGCCCGGCTGAGCTTGGCACCCTTCTGAAAGGGCTGACCCCTTTCGCCGCCGCCGATCTCCGCTGGATCCATCTGCCCAAGGGGGGGCGGCTGATCCAGAGCGGAAAGCGCCGTAGGGTGCCGCTTGCGGCGTTGCGTCAGCTGATTTGCATCAGTGGATTTGCGTCGTCAGGACACCCAGTTCGATGTTCTGCGGCAGCTTGGTCACGACCTGCGTGCCCGCCACGTCCTTGATCGCATAGCCATATCCGGCCAGCCGGAATTTCCATTCCCGCGCGCTGACTGCCATGGCGCGTTCGCGCATCAGCAGATCCAGAACCGGGGTTTCAACGGGTTGCCGGCAAATTACATGTGCCATCTTAAAGTCCTCCTGCACTCGTACCATTGTTTGCAGTATGGAAACTGATTGTTGACGGCGGCTTAATTGTATCGGAAATGTGATTTTTTCGGGGCAGGCCGCACAATTGTTCGCGTTTTCGGAACGGTCAGGCGCCATTTACTCCCCGATCCCGGCCTCGGCCTCGATCTGTTTGCGCGACTTGCGGGCGCGTTCGGTGGCCGATTTCAACTGGCCGCAGGCGGCCATGATATCCTCGCCGCGCGGGGTGCGGACCGGGCTGGCAAACCCGGCTTGGTAAAGGATGTCGGCAAAGGCCCGAATCCGGTTGTTCGACGACCGCTTGTAGGGTGCTCCGGGCCATTCGTTGAACGGGATCAGGTTGATCTTGGCCGGGATTTTGTGATCGCGGATCAATTTGACCAGCCGGTGGGCATCTGCGTCGCTGTCGTTTACCCCGTTCAGCATCACGTATTCAAAGGTGATGCGTTCGGAATTCGACACCTTGGGATAGCTCGCCAGCGCGGCCAGCAGCACCTCGATGTTCCAGCGCTTGTTGATCGGCACCAGAAAATCGCGCACCTCGTCCGTGGTGGCATGGAAGGAAATGGCCAGTTGGCACCCGATTTCTTCGGCGGTGCGGGCGATTTCCGGCACCACGCCGGAGGTCGACAGCGTGATTCGACGGCGCGACAGCTGGATGCCTTCGGGGTCCATCGCGATCTTCATTGCGTCGCGCACGTTGTCAAAGTTGTACAGCGGTTCGCCCATGCCCATCAGCACGACATTGGACAACAGCCGGGTCTCGTCGTTGCGCGCGCCGGGCACCGGCCATTCGTCCAGATCGTCGCGCGCCATCATCACCTGCCCCACGATTTCACCGGCAGTCAGGTTGCGCACCAGTTTTTGCGTCCCGGTATGACAAAAGGAACAGGTCAGGGTACAGCCAACCTGACTTGAGACGCAGAGCGTGCCGCGATCCTCTTCCGGGATATAGACAACCTCGACCTCATGGCCACCAGCGATGCGCACCAAGTATTTCCGGGTGCCGTCGCTGCTGACCTGCTTGCTGACCACTTCGGGGATTGCGATGGTGAAATGCTCTGCCAGCAGGGCGCGATAGGGTTTCGACAGATTCGTCATCTGCGCGAAATCGCGCGCGCCCCATTGATAGATCCACTGCCAAAGCTGATTCACGCGCATCTTGGTCTGTTTCTCGGGCGTGCCCATGGCAATCAGCGCCGCGTGCATCTGATCGCGAGTCATCCCGACAAGGTTGACCGGCCCCACCGGCAGCTTGCGGGGGATCGTCATGACATCCTGGGTGATCGGCGCAGAGATGGGGGCTGACATGGGCGGTGGCTTTCAAATCTATCGGACAGAGTGGCCCCTATATAGGGGTTTTCGCCAAATTCAAAAGGGATTCGGCCACGCCCGCAGGGGGCGCAGCCTGTCACAGACCCAAGTGCGGTGCCTCAGTTGGCGCAGCGTTTCTCGGCATCCTCGACCGCGGCGGTGAAGCCCAGCAGTGAGAAGGTGTCTTTGGTCTGGGTGCCGCGGCTTGATCGCGCGGTCAGCACCGCAGAGGTGCCGCGCTTCATCGCGGTGATGATCTTGGCGTCGTCCGCCTCGGTCGCGGGCCAGGCCCATTCGCCCTCGGAAAACAGTTCAAATTCGGTGCCGCCGATATCCAGATTCACGGTCGAGCCACCAGCGAACGGATAGCCACCGGTAAAGGTGACCTGTCCGTCAACATCCGCACCGGGGCGGTAGAACACGAACAAAAGAATATCGCCGCGCCGTACTGCCACCACGCGTCCGTCGCGGGTGTTTACGGTCTCTTTGGGTGCTGAAACGCTCCAGCACTCCTTGGGGTCGTTCTCGACAAAGACACTCCAATCGGTCTCTGCCGCGACGCGGTTGGTGCTTTCTTCCTGTGCGAACGCGGTTGGTGCCATGGTGATTGCGGCCATTCCGGCCAGGCACAGGCCCGCCAGCGCGCGGACGTGTTTCGATGCCATATGTCCAGCCTCCTAGACTGCCCTCTACCTCAATTTCAGGGGCGCACGCGGCCTTTGTTTGCCGTCTGTCCTGTCGCGCACCCGTCGCTTGCCGACATAGCCACAGTAACGTAACTTGCGCCACGGGCGAAAGAGCGATTGGCGGGATTTCGCCAAAATCCGGAGCGATTCATGACCGACCCTGTAGCGATGGCCGAACTCTGGCGCAGTGATTTGCGCGAAAGCCTGCATCTTGGCCATGCGGTGATCTGCGATGACAGCGGTCAGATCGTGCAGGCCTGGGGCGACCCGGAGGCGCTGATTTATCCGCGCAGCTCGTGCAAGATGATCCAGGCGTTGCCGCTGGTGACCTCGGGGGCGGCGGCGAAATACGGGCTTGGCACCGAGCAGTTGGCGCTGTCTTGCGCCTCGCATAACGGGGCCGCGATTCACACCTCGCGGGTACGGGCCTGGCTGGGCGATCTGGGGCTGAGCGACAGCGATTTCCGCTGTGGACCGCAGATGCCGGATGACCAGGACGCGCGCTATGCGCTGATTCGTGGCGATGAGCAGCCCTGTCAGTATCACAACAATTGTTCCGGCAAGCATTGCGGGTTCCTGACGCTGGCACAGCATATGGGTGCTGGCCCTGACTATGTCGAGATTGACCACCCGGTGCAGCGCGCCGTGCGCGCCGCCTTTGAGGAGGTCACCGGAGAGACCAGCCCCGGCTATGGCATCGACGGCTGTTCGGCCCCGAATTTCCAGACCTCCTTGCACGGGCTGGCCCGCGCGATGGCCTGGTTTGCCAGTGCGGGCGATCGCAGCGACCGTTCCAGTCTGGCGGCGCAGCAGCTTGTCGGCGCAATGGTGGCGCACCCCGATCTGGTCGCGGGCGAGGGCCGGGCCTGTACCGAGCTGATGCGTGCGATGGAGGGGCGCGTCGCGGTCAAGACCGGGGCAGAGGGGGTGTTCGTGGCGATCATCCCCGAGAAGCGGATGGGCGTGGCGCTCAAGATCACCGACGGGGCGACGCGGGGTAGCGAATGCGCCATCACCACGATCCTGAGCGGTCTGGGCGTGCTGGATCCCAACCACCCGGCAACGCTCAAACGGATGGCGCCGCCACAGCTGAACCGCCGCAAGATCGAGGTTGGTCAGATTCGCCCAGCGTCGGCCCTGATCAACGGCTAAGCTCTTTCGCCAGCAGGTTGAACACCAGCCGGATTCTCCGGTTGGTGCGCAACTCGCGGTGGCTGACTAGCCAGAATGGCACCGGGATCGGCGGAAACGTGGGCAGGATCGGGCGTGCATCGCGGATCTGGCTGGCCAGTTCCTGCGTCATCACCCCGATGGCCTCGCCGCGGCGGACCATTTCGAACAGCAGCACACCACTGGCGGAGGAAAAGCGGATATTCTCGCGCGCGATGGCCAGCCCGCGCGTCTGCATTTCGCACAGGAATCGATCAACCGGTTCGTACCCGGCAAAGACCGCGCCGCTCAGGTCGTCCAGACCCGTCGGCTCGCCGAAGCGGTCGAGATAGGCCCCGGTGGCATAGCAGCGCGCCGCGTCGTCCTTGAGCTTGCGCGCGATCAGGTCGGGCTGGTCCGGCCGCACATGGCGAATGGCGATATCGGCCTCGCGTCGGCGCAGATTCTGCACCTCGTTCGAGGCGATCACCTCGATCGTGATGCCGGGGGCCAGCCGCGCCAGCCGTGTCAGCGCCTGCGGCAGCAGGGAGGTGGCGACGATATCGCTCGCGGTAATCGTCACATGGCCTTCGACGGTTTTGCTCTGGCCGCTGGCGATCAGCGAAAACTGCCCGGCGGCCTCGCCCATACGGCGCACCTGTTCCAAAAGATCCTGCCCGGCCGTGGTCAGTTGCAGCGCCCGCCCGGTCCGGTCAAACAGCTGCACGCCAAGCGTCTCTTCCAGCGCTGCGACCTGACGGCCCAGCGTCGGCTGGGTCATGCCCAAGGCCCGCGCCGCAGCCGAGAGAGAGCCCTCTTCTGCGGTCACCAGAAAGGCGCGCGCCTGGTTCCAGTCGAAACGGATGCTGCTCCAATGCATACAAAAACGTATACGACGGATGCGGTTTCCGGCAATTCAAAAGATGCGTCCGGTCCCTATGTCGCAAGGGTATACGAGTGACAGGATTTAACGATGATTGCCCACGCCTCTTTCTGGGACGGGATCGCAGCAAAATATGCCAAGCAACCCGTCCGCAACCCGACCGCCTATGCCGAGACCCTGAGCGCGACCATTGCGCTGTTGACCCCGCGCGACCGGGTGCAGGAACTGGGTTGCGGCACCGGGACAACCGCGCTGCACCTCGCCGCGCATGTAAAGACCCTGACTGCCAGCGATATCTCGCCCGAGATGATCGCCATCGCCGAGGGTAAAAGGCAGGCGGCGGGCACTGGCAACCTGTGCTTTGTCGCCGATGGGATCACGCCCCCCGCCCCGGATGCGGTGCCCTTTGATGCGGTGCTGGCGTTCAATCTTTTGCATCTGATCGCGGATCTTGACGCGGCGCTGGCGGCGATTCACGCCCGGGTCAAACCGGGCGGGCTGTTCATTTCCAAGTCCGGCTGCGTCGCCGAAATGAACTGGTTGTTCCGTCCGGTGATCCGGGTGATGCAGGCGGTCGGGCGCGCGCCCTATATCAAAATCCTGTCGAAACAGGACCTTGAGGCCGCGATCACCCGCGCCGGCTTCGAATTGGAGCAGTCGCGCACCTTTACCGGGGCGCCTGAATCGTTGTTCGTGGTGGCGCGCCGACCCGGCTAGGCTGCGACGAAATCACCCTGCGCATAGCCCTGAAGGTAAAGCAGCGCGGTCAGATCGCCGAAATTCACCCGCACGTCGCATTGTGCCGCGACCGCGGGCTTGGCGTGCAGGGCCACGCCGGTTCCGGCCAGCCCGAGCATGCCCAGATCATTGGCGCCATCGCCCACTGCGATCACATCCGCCTTGGCGATCTCCAGCCGCGCGGTGACCTGCTCCAGTGCCTCGACCTTGGCCGCCCGGCCCAGGATCGGGCGCTGCACATCGCCGGTGAGCGCGCCGTTTTCCACCAGCAGCGTGTTGGCGCGATTCTCGTGAAAGCCGAGTTTCGCGGCGACCGCTCCGGTGAAGGCGGTGAACCCGCCCGAAACCAGCAGTGCATAGGCCCCGTTCGCCCGCATCGTCGCCAGCAGAGTCTCTCCGCCGGGCATCAGGGTGATCCGCTCGTCCAGCACCTGTGCGATCACCACCTCGGGCAACCCTTTGAGCAGTCCAACCCGCTCGGTCAGGGCGCCCTCGAAATCCAGCTCGCCATTCATCGCCCGTGCGGTGATGTCCTTGACCCGGTCGCCGACCCCGGCCATGTCGGCCAGTTCGTCGATGCACTCCTGCTCGATCATGGTGCTGTCCATATCGGCGATCAGCATCTGTTTCCGGCGCCCTTGGGCGGGCTGGACCACCAGATCGATTCGCATCTTTTGCAAGTCGTCCCAAACCTCCCAGCGGTTGCCGGGGATCTCGGGCACGGCGAATTCTGCCGCCCGTCCGGGGGCCAGCCAGACCACATCGCCCCCACCCCATGCATTGCGCAGCGACGACAGGAGCGCCGGGTCGATCTCGGGCCCGGTCGGGGCGGTCAGCAGGGTGGCGATATACATGGGGCGGCTCCGGTCAGAGATGCAGATTCGCGCCGGTAATAACGCCCACAATGGGCAAAGGGCCAGCCCCGCTTGCGCACAAGGGTCACGGATCGCCGGTTTGCGACATCAGAACGGCGATGAAGCGGGCGCTGGGCAGTTCGGCCAGGATGATCATCACCATGGCCGTCAGCGGGATGGCCAGCAGCGCCCCCATCATCCCCCAAAGCCCGGACCAGATCGCCAGCGACAGCAGCACGGTGAACGGGCTGAGGTTCACCGAATGGCCCAGAAATTTCGGTTCGATGTAATAGGCCACCACCATCTGCGGGACCATCAAGGCCACCAAGGTCAGCGCCGCATGTCCGAACGAGGCATATTGCACCAGGCCCGTGGTCACCGGAAAGGCCACTGCGATGACCGATCCGATATAGGGGATGTAGTTCAACAGAGCGATCACGATGGCCCAGAACACCGGGAAATCTATGCCAAGCAGCCACAGAACCCCCAGCGACACCAGCCCCAGAACCACGTTGACCAGCGTCTTTGCCGCCAGATAGCCGCCGATCTTTTCGTTGATCTGTTGGACGACTTCAAGCGTGCGCTCGGCCTGTTCGCTTTGGTCCAGTGCGCGGCGCGTCTTTGCCGGGAAACCGTCCAACTCGGCAATGATAAAGGCGGCATACAGCGCGGCGGCGACCACGATCGAGCCGGCATTGGTGATCGTGCTCAGCACGGTGGGCATCAGCGTCGTGATGTCCACCAGATCGAGAAGCCCTTCCGATAGCCGCGCCCAGTTGGGCAGCTCATCAACCCCCAGGATATGGAGGAACTGCGTCTGCAGCAGGTCGAAGTTCTGGGCATAGCGCGGGATCGCGGCCGAGATCGCGGTGGCGTTCGAGGTGACGAAGGCGGCCAGGATCAACACGCCGGCAACCATCCCGGCCAGCACGATCAGCCGCCGCCAGCGCCGCTGCAACCGACCAAGCAGTGGCAGCCGCGCCATCGAGTCGGCAGCGGTGGTCAGGATATAGACCACGATGATCGCCACCAGCACCGGCAGCAGAATCGACTGCCCCGCCTTGAGCAGCCAGCCGATCATCAGCAGCAAGGCAACGGAACAGGTCACCGCCAGCAATCTGTTGAGGCCCCGTGTGTGCATATGCCGTTCCCCTGTTGCGCCCGTTTTCACCGCTGCCAGAAAATCAGTCCGGGGCGCTGGCGGCAATGGTGCTGTTGTGTCTCAGGCTTTTACCAAAGGTTTCCGATAGGCGGCAGGAATGTCGTGTTTGTTTTCTCAAGTGGCGCTCATGCGTCATTTTTGCGCTTGTGGAACCCAAGGCATCTGCTTAATCCGGCCAGTGGGACACCCCTCCCCAACGAGGGGCATTTATCTGGAAGGGTAGCTTAATGGCTATGACCAAACCGGCATCGCGGCCGTCCAATCCGCGTTTTTCTTCTGGCCCCTGCGCCAAGATCCCCCATTTTTCCCTTGATATGCTTGCTGACGCCGCGCTTGGCCGTTCGCACCGTGCCGCTGTCGGCAAGGACAAGCTGAAGGCGGCCATCGAGGGTACGCGCGAGATTCTCGGGATCCCCGCCGACTATAAAATCGGCATCGTGCCCGCCTCGGACACCGGCGCTGTCGAAATGGCGCTGTGGTCCATGCTGGGCGCCCGCAAGGCCGAGATGCTGGCATGGGAAAGCTTTGGCTCTGGCTGGGTCACCGATGTGGTCAAGCAGCTCAAGATCGACGCCGAAGTGAAAACCGCCGACTACGGCCAGATCGTTGATCTTGCGACTGTCGATTTCGACAATGACGTCGTCTTTACCTGGAACGGCACCACCTCTGGCGTGCGCGTTCCCAATGGCGATGCGATCCCGGCCAACCGGGCCGGGCTGACCATCTGCGACGCCACCTCTGCCGCCTTTGCCCAAGACCTGCCTTGGGACAAGCTGGATGTGACCACCTTCTCTTGGCAGAAGGTGATGGGCGGCGAAGCGGCCCATGGGATGCTGATCCTGTCGCCGCGCGCGGTGGAACGGCTGGAAAGCTATACCCCCGCGTGGCCGTTGCCCAAGATCTTTCGCCTGACCAAGGGCGGCAAGCTGATCGACGGTATCTTTACCGGTGCCACGATCAACACGCCCTCCATGCTCGCGGTCGAGGATTATCTCGTCGCGCTGGACTGGGCCCGCAAGATCGGCGGCCTGCCCGAGCTGATGAAGCGCGCGGATACCAATGCCAAGGTGCTGTGGGATTTCTGTGATCGCAACGACTGGATCGCCAACTTGGCCGAAGATCCGGCAACGCGCTCGAACACCAGCGTCTGCCTGAAGTTCACCGATGATCGGATCACCGATCCGGCGGGTTTTGCCAAGGCAGTTGCCAAAAAGCTGGAAACCTATGACGCGGCCTATGACGTCGGCGCCTATCGTGACGCCCCGGCAGGCCTGCGCATCTGGTGTGGTGCGACGATCGAGTCGGCGGATGTCGAAAAGCTGACGCTCTGGCTCAAATGGGCCTTCCAGGAAGCGCTCGCCGCTCAGGCGTAACCGCGCCCCCGCGTTTCCCAGATCCCAGCCGCCCCGGAACCGATCCGGGGCGCGCGTTCCCCATATTCATATGCAAAGGACCAGACAGATGGCCCCCAAAGTTCTCATCTCCGACAAGCTTTCTCCCGCCGCTGTGCAGATCTTCAAAGATCGCGGCATCGAGGTGGATTTCCAGCCCGACCTGGGCAAGGACAAAGATAAACTGGCCGAAATCATCGGTCAGTATGACGGCCTTGCGATCCGCTCGGCGACCAAGGTGACCGAAAAGATCCTTGAGAACGCCACCAACCTCAAGGTGATCGGCCGGGCCGGGATCGGCACCGACAATGTCGACAAGGAAGCCGCGTCGAAAAAGGGCGTGATCGTGATGAACACGCCGTTCGGCAACATGATCACCACCGCCGAACATGCGATTGCGATGATGTTCGCTGTCGCCCGCCAGATCCCCGAAGCCAGCGCCTCCACCCAGGCCGGCAAATGGGAAAAGTCGAAATTCATGGGCTCCGAGCTGACCGGCAAGACGCTGGGCGTAATCGGGGCTGGCAATATCGGCGGCATCGTCTGCGACCGCGCCCGTGGGCTGAAGATGAAGGTCATCGCCTATGATCCCTTCCTCGGCGAGGAAAAGGCCGACAAGATGGGCGTCGAAAAGATCGAGGATCTGGACGATCTGCTCAAGCGCGCCGATTTCATCACGCTGCACGTGCCGCTGACCGACCAGACCCGCAACATTCTGGGCAAGGAAAACCTGGCCAAGACCAAGAAGGGCGTGCGCATCATCAACTGCGCCCGTGGTGGTCTGGTTGACGAAGAGGCGCTGGCCGAGCTGTTGAAATCGGGCCATGTCGCCGGTGCGGGTTTTGACGTGTTCTCCAAGGAACCGGCAACCGAGAACCCGCTGTTCGGTCTGCCCAACGTGGTCTGCACCCCGCACTTGGGCGCCGCCACCACCGAGGCACAGGAAAACGTTGCCCTGCAGGTGGCAGAACAGATGTCCGACTATCTGCTGACCGGCGCGGTTCAGAACGCGCTCAACATGCCGTCGGTGACCGCGGAAGAAGCCAAGGTGATGGGCCCCTGGATCAAACTGGCAGGCCATCTCGGGGCCTTTATCGGCCAGATGACCGACGAGCCGATCAAGGCGATCAACATCCTCTATGACGGTGTAGCCGCCGAGATGAACCTCGACGCGCTCAACTGCGCGACCGTGGCCGGTATCATGAAAAGCGTGAACCCCGAGGTGAACATGGTCAGCGCGCCGGTGATCGCCAAGGAACGCGGCATCAAGATCAGCACCACCAATCAGGATAAAACGGGCACGTTTGATGGCTATATCAAGCTGACGATCGCGACCGAAACCCGCGAACGTTCGATTGCGGGCACCGTGTTCAGCGACGGCAAGCCGCGCTTTATCCAGATCAAGGGCATCAATATCGACGCCGAGATCGGCTCGCATATGGTCTATACCACCAACGAGGACGTGCCGGGCATCATCGGCACCCTGGGCAAAACCCTGGGCGAGAGCGGCGTCAACATCGCCAACTTTACCCTTGGCCGGAAACAGGCCGGCGGCGAGGCAATCGCGCTGCTGTATGTCGATGCTGAACTGCCCGCCGAGGTGGTAGCCAAGCTCAAGGCCACTGGGCTGTTCCGGCAGGTGCGCCCGTTGACTTTCGACGTGGCCTGATCTCCACGCGTCATGCATTGATCCGGGCGTCGCATCACAAGATGCGGCGCCCGTTTTCGTCTCCCCCTACGTTCGCAAGGGCTTGGCGGCTCAGATTGCGCTGCCCGATGTCGATTTCCCTGCGCTACGCAGGACCACCAAGGCAAAGATCAGGATCGAGATCAGCGTCAGCAGGGATCCGATCTGGGCCAGCGTCTCGCCTTGTTTGGTGAGCGCCATCGCGATTCCCGGAATCATCAGCCCCACACCGGGAACAGCCGCCGCAATATGGAGCTTTGGCAACAAACCCGCGTCCGACCCCGGCACCAGTTGGTAGTAAAACGCGAAAATCGCGAAGGTGACCCATCCCACCAGATTCAAATGTGCATGCGCCGGTGCCAGCGAATGATCCTGCGTGGCCGCCATCTGAATGCCCCAGATCATCCCAAGGATGACCCAAAGCAGTGCCAGCAACATGAAATAGCGTGCGATTCCCTTCATAGTTATCCCCTCCCGTTGATCAGCCGTCTACCTGCGGCCCTGTGACTCTTGAATTATACCATATTGCGCGCGCCAATATGGCCTCGATGTCGTGCGGGCAGGCGATGCCCCGGTCCGGGTGGCAGCAAGGTGGCCCCGAATTCAAACTGCGCAAACGCGCCATGGGCCGCATGACAGGGCTGCGGCCCTTCGCCCCTTTTCCTCAGGGGACGCATAGGGCATCAAGCGGGCGAAAGGACTCTCCCGATGACCGACCCGATCTATGCCGTGGGCGATATCCACGGCCATCTTGACCAACTTGACCGTGCGCTTGACCTGATCGCTGCTGACGGAGGGCCGGGTGCGCAGATCGTCTTTCTCGGCGATCTGGTGGATCGCGGTCCCGACAGTCGCGGTGTGATCGAGCGGCTGATGCAGGGGCAGGCGGCGGGACGGCCGTGGCAGGTGCTGCGCGGCAATCACGACGATATGTTCCGCCGGGTTCTGTCCGAAGGGGCGGTGCATAACGCGCGGATCAAATCCGGGCTGCTCTGGCCGCATCCGCGCATCGGCGGGCTGGCGACGCTGGTCTCCTATGGTGTCGCGGTCGAGGAGGGGGTGGCTGCCGCCGATCTCTGCGCCGCCGCCCGTGCGGCCGTACCGGCCGAGCATCTGGCCTTTCTCGACGCATTACCGCGCCGGATCGAACGCGAGGAACTGCTTTTTGTCCACGCCGGCATCCGCCCCGGTGTCCCGCTCAAGGCGCAGGACGCCGAAGATCTGATCTGGATCCGCGATCCCTTTCTCACGGACCCGCGCCCGCATCCCTGGCTGGTGGTGCACGGGCATACCGCGCTGGAGTACCCGCAGCATTTTAGCAATCGCGTCGATCTGGATGGCGGTGGCGGCTATGGCCGCCCGGTGCATCCGGCGGTGTTCGAGGGGCGCGACTGCTGGCTGCTCACCGACAAGGGCCGGGTGCCGCTGAAACCCTAGGGCCAGAGGTCGGTCGACAGGTATTTCAACCCGCTGTCGCAGATGATCACGCCGATCACGCCGCCCTTTTCCGGCCCCGCTAGTAGGTCCAGGGCGGCGGCCACATTGGCGCCGCCAGAGAATCCGCCAAAGATCCCTTCTTCGCGGGCCAGCGCGCGGGCGGTCTCCCGCGCGGCCTCGCCGCGGATGGCGAGATAGCCATCCACCGGCGCGCCAGACAGTTGCGCAAGGCGCTCCATCCCGTAGCCGCCGCCCTGAATCGGATGCCCCGGGTGCCGCAGCGGCTGCCCCGCCAGCACCGCCGCCCCCTCTGGCTCTACAAGATAGCCGCGCAAATCCTCGTTGCGCGCCTTCAGCGCCCGTATCGTGCCGCCATAGGTGCCGCCCGAGCCGGCGAAATCGACAAAGGCCGTCAGCGTGCCGTCCGAATCGGCCCAAAGCTCGGGTCCCGTGCCCTCTTCATGCGCCTGTGCGTTGCCCGGATGGCCGAACTGGTCGGCGCGAAAGGCCCCGCGCGCCTGCGTGATCCGCTGCGCCTCTGTCTCGACCTGCGCCAGATCGAGGCCCGAAACCTCACCCGGCACCGATCCGGGGGCCTGATCGACCAGCACCACCTCGGCCCCCAAGGCCGCCATCATCCGCGCGCGTTCGGGCGAATTGCCCCGGCTCATCACCGCCACGAAGGGATAGTTCTTGATCGCGCAGACGATGGCCAGCCCGGTACCCATATTGCCGCTGGTTAGTTCCACCACCACCTGCCCCGGCACCAGCGCACCGCTGGCCTCGGCAGCCTCGATGATGCCCTTCGCCGCCCGGTCCTTCTTGGAAAACCCGGGGTTGAGGTAGTCCAGCTTGGCCAGAATCCGCCCCTCCAGCCCGCGCGCCGCGACCATCCGGTCCAGCCACACCGCCGGCGTGTTCCCGATTGCTTCCAAGATCGAATTCAAACCCATCTGTCCGCTCTTTTTCTGGCCACAAATACTCCGGGGGACCGGGGGCAGGGCCCCCGGCGCTCACCCCCAGTCCAGCACCACCTTGCCGCTCTGGCCCGAGCGCATGGCCCCGAACCCGGCTTCGAACGCGTCCGCCGCAAAACGATGCGTGATGATGCGCGAGATATCCAGCCCGTCCTCCAGCATGGCGATCATCTTGTACCAAGTCTCGAAAATCTCGCGCCCATAGACACCCTTGATTGTCAGCGCCTTGAACACGATGCGCCGCCAGTCGACCTGCGATTTTCCCGGCGGCAGCCCCAGCATGGCGATGCGCCCGCCCATCACCAGCGCCTCGACCATCTGTTCCAGCGCGATCTGGTTGCCTGACATTTCCAGACCGACATCAAACCCCTGTTTCATCCCCAGATCCGAGATCACGTCGCGCAGATCTTTCTCGGCCGTGTTCACGGCGATCACATCGGTGACCGTTTCCGCCAGCGCTAGGCGATAGGGATTCACATCCGTGATCACCACATGGCGCGCGCCCACATGCTGCGCCACGGCGGCGGCCATGATGCCGATCGGTCCGGCGCCGGTGATCAGTACATCCTCGCCCACCAGATCAAAGCTCAGCGCGGTGTGCACGGCGTTGCCGAGCGGATCAAGGATCGCACCGATCTCGTCGGGGATCGCATCGGGCAGGGGGACCACGTTGAAAGCCGGCAATTTCAGGTACTCCGCGAAACAGCCCTGTTCGTTCACCCCGATGCCGCGCGTTTCCGGATCGAGATGGAACCGCCCGGAGCGGGCCTGTCGGGAGTGGTGACCGATCAGATGCCCCTCGCCAGAACAGCGCTGGCCAATACTCAGGTCGTCCACATTGCGCCCAAGCGCGACAATCTCGCCGGCGAACTCGTGTCCGGTGATCAGCGGCACCGGCACTGTGCGTTGCGCCCAGTCGTCCCAGTTCCAGATATGCACATCGGTGCCGCAGATGCCGGTTTTACGGATCCGGATCAGCACATCGTCCGGGCCGATCTCGGGCACGGGGGCGTTGATCATCCACAGCCCTTCGCGCGGGTGGGATTTCTCCAGCGCTTTCATGCTCCGGGGCTCATCGGATCACACCGCAGGACTTGCCCGCCGTCGCAAAGGCGGCCAGCGCGCGGTCCAGTTCCACGCGCGTCAGGGCGGCGTTCATCTGGGTGCGGATGCGCGCCTGTCCCTCGGGCACCACCGGATAGAAAAAGCCCGAGACATAGACCCCCTCGTCAAACAGCCGCGCCGCCATTTCCTGCGCCAGCTTTGCCTCGCCCAGCATCACCGGCACGATCGGGTGCTCGCCCGGCAACAGGTCAAACCCCAGCCGGTCGAGCCCGGCGCGCCAATAGGCGGCGTTATCGTGCAGTTGGCGGCGCAGCGTGGCGCCCTGTTCGATCAGCCCGATTGCGGTGATCCCGGCGGCGACCACGGCGGGGGGCAGCGAATTGGAAAACAGGTAGGGGCGCGAGCGTTGTCGCAGCAGGTCGATCACCGGCTGCGGCCCTGCGGTATAGCCACCGATCGCGCCCCCCAGTGCCTTGCCCAGCGTGCCGGTCAGGATATCGACACTGGTGCCGAAATGATCCGGCGTGCCGGCCCCGTTCGGCCCCATGAAGCCGGTGGCGTGGCAATCATCCACCATCATCACCGCGCCGTATTGATCCGCCAGCGTGCGGATCTCGGGCAGCCGCGCCAGATAGCCGTCCATGCTGAACACCCCGTCGGTGGCGATCATGATATGGCGCGCGCCCGCGGCCCGCGCCGCCTGCAACTGCCGCTCCAGATCCGCCATGTCGGAATTGGCATAGCGATAGCGTTTCGCCTTGCACAGGCGGATGCCGTCGATGATCGAGGCATGGTTCAGCGCATCCGAGATGATTGCATCCTCTGGCCCCAACAGCGGTTCGAACAACCCGCCATTGGCATCGAAACAGGCAGCGTAAAGGATCGCATCCTCCATCCCAAGGAACCCGGCCAGCCGCTCTTCCAGCGCGCGGTGGATATCCTGCGTGCCGCAGATGAAGCGCACGCTGGCCATCCCGAATCCCTTGTCGTCCAGCGCCTGTTTCGCTGCCGCGATCAGGGCCGGGTGATCGGCAAGGCCAAGGTAGTTGTTGGCGCAGAGGTTGATCACATGCGCACCGCCCACGTCGATCTCGCCCCCTTGGGGCGAGGTGATCAGCCGCTCGTGCTTGTACAGCCCGTCGGTTTCGATCCGGGCCAGCGTTGCGGAGATTTCATCAAGGAATCGATTTGACATGGCGCTCTCCCTCCTATGCGAAAGACTGGCACAGCAGCGGGAATGCGTCAAAGAGAAATTACAATATAACGGACACGCATCCGATTTGAAGGATTATTCCGCCGTCAAAGTCAGGCATCCTTGACGATCAAGAACACCCGGGCCGGGCCACCTTCGGCCATGATGGCATGGGGGGTATCGGCGCCATAGCGGGCGGTGTCGCCTTCTTCCAGCACATCCTCCGCCGCGCCAGAGGTCACGCGCACGCGCCCCTTCAACACGGTCAGGGCCTCTTGCGCGCCACGCTGGTGCGGCTGGCTCAGCAGTTTGCCGTCGCGATCGAACCGGATGTCATAGACCTCATGCTGCCCGGCCTCTTCGGGCGGCGACAGAATGCGGATGTGGCAGCCAGCGCCCATATTGTTGATCTGCGGCACTTCGTCGGCGCGCAGCACGGTGATCTGCTCGGCGCTGCGGTCTTGGTCCAGCAGACCGGCGAAATCCACCTGCAAGGTGCGGGTCAGGTTCCAAAGGGTGGCGATGGTGGGGCTGGATTCGCCGCGCTCGATCTGGCTGACCATAGACCGTGAAACGCCTGAAAGCCGCGCCACCGCCTCCAGCGAAAGGCCTTTGTCACGCCGGGCCTGTTTCAGGCGGGCGGGCAGGCGGGACAGGATATCGGTAGCGGTTTCCGTCATGGTGGAATTTGTGACCGGGCGCGGTGTGTCTGTCAAACCTTTCCCTGTGCTCCCCCCGGTGCTGTCCTCAGTGTTGCCGTGTGACCACCCGGCGCATGGGCTTCGCCGCCGCGTTTCGTTACGGAACGTTTCGGCAGACAGCAGCATTCCGCGGCGGCATACTGCGCCAGATTCAGAGACTTGGGAGAGACACATGAGCGACATCGTAATTCTGGATGGTGCCCGCACCGCCATCGGCACCTTTGGCGGCGCGCTGGCTGGCACCCCGCCGATCGAGCTTGGCACCGTGGCGGCCAAGGCGGCGCTGGAACGCTCTGGCGTTGAGGGCGCACAAATCGGCCATGTGGTGTTCGGCCATGTGATCAACACCGAACCGCGCGACATGTACCTGTCGCGGGTGGTCGCAATGCAGGCGGGTGTTCCCAGCGGCACGCCGGCGATGAACGTCAACCGTCTTTGCGGATCTGGGGCGCAGGCCATTGTCTCCGCCGTGCAATCCCTGATGCTGGGCGATGCAGAGTTCGCGCTGGCCGGGGGGGCCGAATGTATGTCGCGCAGCCCCTTCATCATGCAGCAGGCGCGCTGGGGTGCGAAAATGGGCGATGTGAAATCGCTCGACATGATGCTGGGCACGCTGAACTGCCCGTTCGGTAGCGGCCACATGGGCGTCACCGCCGAGAACGTCGCCGAAGAGCATGGCATCAGCCGCGAAGC